>NZ_CAXUDY010000002.1:46161-485715 GCF_964250025.1 Alistipes sp. DJF_B185 | reverse complement strand
CCCCCCCCCCCCCCCCCCCCCCCCCCCCCCCCCCCCCCCCCCCCCCCCCCCCCCCCCCCCCCCCCCCCCCCCCCCCGGGCCGCTCCGGCATTATCAGATCAGGTTCTCTTTCTCGATGTCCTTGAAATAGCGGTACGTGCCGACTTTCAGTTCGACGGTCGCGGGTTCGTCGCATACGACGATTCCGTGCGGGTGTACCTGCATGGCCGAAATCGTGCAGACATGCGAGTAGGGACCTTCGACGCACTGCTGCAGGGCGCGGGCTTTCTTGTGGCCGAGCGCGAGGATCAGCACCTGCTTCGAATCGAGCACCGTGGCGACGCCTACCGACATGGCCTGTTTGGGAACCTTGTTCACGTCGTTGTCGAAGAAGCGCGAATTCACGACGAGCGTGTCGTAAGTCAGCGTTTTGACGCGCGTACGCGAGTTGAGCGACGAGAACGGCTCGTTGAACGCCAAGTGTCCGTCTTCGCCGACACCGCCCATGAAGAGGTCGATGCCGCCCGCCTTGCGGATTTTCTCCTCGTATTCGTCGCACTCCTTCTGCAGGTCGGGGGCGTTGCCGTTGAGGATATTGACGTTGGCCGGGTTGATGTCCACGTGGTTGAAGAAGGTGTTCCACATGAACGAATGGTAGCTTTCGGGGTGCTCTTCGGGAAGCCCGACGTACTCGTCCATGTTGAACGTAACGACATCCTTGAAGGAGACCTTTCCGGCCTTGTTCAGCGCGATCAGCTCTTTGTATGTCGTCAGCGGGGTCGAACCCGTAGGCAGTCCCAGTACGAAGGTGCCTCCGGCCGCCTGTTTCTTGTTGATTTGCTCTACGATGTAGCGCGCTGCCCAGCGGCCTGCGTTTTCCTGCGTGTCTTCGATAATCAGTCGCATAGATTGAATGGTTGAATTATTGGGTTATTGATTGTTTTTTCATTTGCGGGGGCTCGTCAGAACATCTTCACGAATACCTCGATTGCCTGATACTCCGCCATGCCGAGCTTGTCGTAAAGCTTGGCGGTGTTCTGCGTGCGCTCTTCGGCGCGCTGCCAGAATTCGCGGGGGTCGCTGCCGGGGAAGGGCATGATGTCCTTCTGCGAGAGGTGGCGGTAGATGGCGTGACGCTTCATGATCAGCTCGTCGGGCGACAAGGGCACCGCCATGTCGACCATGCCGAGATCCCATTCCATCCATGCGCCGCGGTAGAGCCAGAGGTGGCACTCCTTGAGCCATTCGTCGTCCTTCACCACGTCGAGCGCGCCGAGCACGGCCTCCATGGCCGTACGGTGCGTGCCGTGGGGGTCGGCGAGGTCGCCGGCGGCGTAAATCTGGTGGGGCTTCACCTCGCGGAGCAGTTTGACGATGATTTCGATGTCCTTCTCCGTGAGCAGTCCCTTCTTGATGCCGCCCGTCTCGTAGAACGGCAGGTTGAGGAAATGGGCGTTGGTGTCGGGGTTCAGCCCGAACGAGCGCACGGCGGCGCGGGCCTCCGCACGGCGGATGGCGCCCTTGAGGTCGAGCAGCGGACGGGGTTCGGGTTCGCCCTTCTTCTTGCCGGCGATGATCTTCTCGACTTCGGCGTAGTGGTTGCCGTAGCCCAGTTCGCGGGCCGTGTCGATGTTCTGGAGCACTACGTCGTCGTGTACGGCGACGTTGCCCGAAGTTTCATACGCCACGTGCACGTCGTGTCCCTGCTGCACCAGACGGATGAACGTGCCGCCCATCGAAATCACGTCGTCGTCGGGGTGGGGCGAGAAAATCACGATGCGTTTGGGATACGGATTCGACGGCACGGGGCGCGTCGAATCGTCGGCGTTGGGCTTGCCGCCCGGCCAGCCGGTGATGGTGTGCTGGAGGTCATTGAATACGTCGATGTTGATCTGGTCGTAGGCGCGGCCCTGTTCGAGCAGTTCGCCCAGCGAATTTTCGATGTAATCCTTGTAGGTGAGCTTCAGGATCGGTTTCTGCACCACGCCGCAGAGCCACACCACGGCCTTGCGGGTGAATTTGGGCGTCCATTTGCAGGGGCCTACCAGCCACGGCGTCTGCTCGCGGGTGAGCAGCTGGGCGGCGTTCTCGTCGATTACGACTTCGATGTTGGGGTGGGCCTGCAGGTTCGATGCCGGCACTTGGGTCGTGATCTCGCCTTCGACGACCTTCTGGATGATCTGGGCCTTCTCTTCGCCCCAAGCCATCAGGATGATCTTGTCGGCCCGCATGATCGTGTCGATACCCATCGTGATGGCCAGCTTCGGGGTGTAGTCCAGTCCGAAGAATGCGCCCGACTGGATTTTGCGGGTGTTGTGGGTCAGCTGCACCAGCCGGGTGCGCGACTTGGCATAGGAACCCGGTTCGTTGAAACCGATCTGGCCGTCTTCGCCCACGCCGATAATCATCAGGTCGATCTTGCGCACCGAGTGGTCGTACGAGGCGCAGTACTCCGAAACCTTGTCCTCGGAGATGGTGCCGTCGGGGATGTGGATGTTTTCGGGCAGGATGTCGATGTGGTTGAGGAAATCCTCGTGGATGCGGAAGTTGCGGCTCTGCTGCTCGGTCGAGCGGATGGGGTAGAACTCGTCGAGGCTGAATACGGCCACGTTGCGGAAGCTGACGAGACCCTCTTTGTGGCGTTTCACCAGCTCGCGGTAGAGTCCCAGCGGCGTGCGGCCCGTGGTAAGGCCCAGCACGAAGGGCTGCTGCTCTTCGTAGACTTCGTTCGAACAGTGGAGTTCGTTGTAGGTGCGGATCGCCTTGACGATGGTGTCGGCAACGTACTGAACGCCCAGATATTCGTTTTCATAGACCGTCGTGTGAATTTTCTCGTAACGATGGATGATGTCGCGCGGCGTCGATTCTGCGATCAGGCCGCCGTCTTTCGGAAGTGAATATTTGTTGTTCATATCTCTGAAAATTTAATTTGTTCGAAAAAATCGGGCCGGTGGAAGTCGGGTTTCGGCGTCTCGATCGGCTTCCACGAAAGGAAATGGGGCTGCGAAAGTTTGTCGCCGCATTTGTAGAGGTTCACCGATGCCTTCAGACCGCTCCAGTCGCTCAGCTCGTGCATGAACAGCGCCTGCGGGGGAATGGCCAGCACGACCGACCAGCGGTTGTCTCCTTCGTGTTCGGGGAACGGCCGCAGTCCGAGGCTCGGATTCCGCAGGATGGCGGCCATCACCTTGGGCGCGGCGTGCGCCGGGTGCTCGCGCTCCTTGCGGAAGCCCAGCAGCAGGCGTCCGATGCAACTGCACTCGAAGTTGTAGTAATAGCCGCTGTCGTCGGGGGCGATGAAGAACTCCACGCACGAATCGGTCCAAACTTCGCCGTTGTCCTCCGTGACGCGGGCCATCGTGCAGCGTTCCGCGACGTCGAAGCGCAGCATCAGGTAGTCGCCCGTGTGGAACATGCGGAACGAAACCTCCGGCGCGTAAGGAAATTGGTCCGGCCAGTTGCAGCAGGCTAGGGCCTGCGGTTCGATGCCGGCGAAAGCCGCTTCGACGGCAGCCTTGTTCGTGGGGACGATGCCCGTGATTTTGCGTATTTCCGTCATGCCTTGCGGTATTTGTCCACGGTTTCCCGTACGATGCGGCACATTTCGCCGTAATGCTCCTCCATGCTTTGCAGCAGGCGGTACTGGGCGTGGGTGCGCACAAGGTTGTGACCGGGGTATTTGATTTTATAATAGGTGTCGCCGTCGATGTAGTCCATCAGGAAACGCAGGACCTGTTCGAAGGTGATGTATCGGGCCGAGAAAGCCAGATGGTCGATTTCGGAGTCGGTGAGCTGTTTGGCCCGCTGCGAGAGGTAGCCCTCGGTGTAGGCCCGGAACATTTCGAGTGACAGCCCGACGCGCGAAAGGTCGCGGTCGTCCTCGTCGCCCGTGTTGGCGTAGGAGCGGATGGCGTCGCCGAAGTCGTTGAGCGACGTGGAGGCCATCACCGTGTCGAGGTCGATGGCGCAGAGCACCTCGCCCTGCCTGTCGAAGAGAATATTGTTGATCTTGGTGTCGTTGTGCGTCACGCGCGTCGGAATCGTGCCGTCCTCGACCTTGGACCAGAAGCCGAGCATCTCTCCGCGCCGCGATTCGATCCAGCCGATCTCCTCCGAAAGCTCCTTTTTGCGGCCTGCGGCGTCGCGCTTCAGCGCCTCGTCCCACTGCACGAAGCGGTGGCGGATGTTGTGGAATCCCTTGATCGTTTCGGCCAGCGGCTCGGTGAAGTCGGCCAGCTGGGCTTGGAATTTGCCGATTCCTTCGCCGCCCTTGCGGGCCAGTTCGGGCGAATCGGCCTTGTTGTAGGCGACGGTGTCGTCGATGAAAACCGAGACGGCCCAATATTCGCCGTCGCCGTCGATGTGGTACAGCGCGTCCTCTCTGGTCGGGACCACGGTCATCACTTCGCGCCGGGGATCGCCGCCTGCCGCGATGACTCCGCGGCGGATGTGGTCGGTAACCCGGCGGATGTTGTCCATCATGGCCGGAACGTCGGGAAATATGTTTTTGTTCTTGCGCTGAAGAATGTAATCGGGGGCCTCCCCTTCGGTGCGGATGATGAACGTATCGTTGATAAAACCCTCGCCCAGCGAGTCTATGGCCGCGATGCCTCCCTCCAAAGCGAAGTGCGATGCGATCTCTTGCAGTTTCTTCTCCATGTCGTAAGATTCTCTGTTTTTTAGTGTTCCGGTTGCACCTCCAAAGGTACTAAAAAGAACGGAGTCCTGCAACGGAATTTTGTTAAAAGAAAATTTTTTCCTCGATTTGCCGAGGCGGGCGATTATTTTTACGATGCAATGAGCCGATGAAGATAAAATTTATTATCGGGGTTGCCGCGGAAAATGAAAAAATCCGGCAGTCGGAACCGCCGGATTTATCTGTCAGAGTGCATTCCATTTACTTGATGCAGCTGGTCAGCATTTTGAGCTTCCCTTCGGGGACGACGCGGAGCGACTTCACGGTAGCCGGAAGCAGTACCGTCTCGCCCTGATGGATCGGCATTTCGTTGCCGCTGTCGTCAGCGATCATGCCTTTGCCTTCGACGCAGATCACAACGACGAACGAGTCGAGCGCCGCGTAATCGAGCGTCAGCGGAGCGGTCAGGTCGCAGAGCGACGTGGTGAAGTAGGGACACGACACCAGTTCCGTTTCGCGGTCCTGCACCTGCTCGTACTTGGTGCGGTAGTCGGGCAGCACGGTGTAGTCGATGGCTCCCTTCGCCAGCTCGGTGTGCAGTTCGCGGGTATTGCCGTCGGCGTCCTTGCGGTTGAAGTCGTAGATGCGGTAGGTGATGTCCGAAGTCTGCTGAATCTCGGCGATGAACGCGCCCGCGCCGATACTGTGGACGCGGCCTGCCGGCAGGAAGAAGAGGTCGCCCGGATGTATCTCGTACTCGGCGAGGATGTCGGTGATGGTGTTGTCCTCGACGCTGGCTTCGTACTGGGCGGGCGTCACCTGCTTGGCGAATCCCGACCGGAGCCGTGCGCCCTTGTCGGCGTCCACGACATACCACATTTCGGTTTTGCCTTTCGACTTGTGACGCTCCCACGCCAGCCGGTCGTCGGGGTGTACCTGAATCGAGAGATCCTGCCGCGCGTCGATGAACTTGATCAGCAGCGGGAACTCCTCGCCGAAACGTTCGAAGTTGGCTTTGCCGAGCAGTGCGGCGCCGTGGCGGGCGATCAGGCCCGGCAGGGTAGTGCCCGCTTCGGGACCTCCGGCCACGACCGATTCGTTGCCTTTGACGCCCGAAAGCTCCCAGCTTTCGCCGACCTGCGTCTGGCCGGATGCGATTTGTTTGTAGGGGACGATTTTTTCGCCGCCCCAGATCGTCGATTTGAGAATGGGTTGGAACTTATACATAATAGTTTTATTGTGCTTTTTGCGCGTCGAGCTGGCTCAGGGCGAACGCGTATGCGCCCACCGAAATGGCGTTGCTCGCGCCGAGTTTCGAAATAGCGACGCCGATGCGCTTCTGGGGGTCGTAAGCCACGTAACGGTCGGTTCCGTAGACCTTCAGCGTGCGCTGATCGCCTTTGGCGAACTCCTTGAACTCCTCTTCGCTGTCCAGATCGTAAACCTTCATCTGCACGCGGTTCAGCTCGTCGCCCGCGATGGTGTGCATCTTGCTGCGCAGCTCTTTGAGCAGGCTGGGCATGATCCATTTGCGGGCGCCCGTGATGCCGCCGCCGATGACGATCAGACCGTCGATCAGCGTCACGGCCGTCGCCATGGCGTCGCCGGCGATCTCGCCCATCTCGGCGAAAGCCTTGCGGGCGGCTTCCGTGTCGCCTTCGCGTTTTCCGTCGGCGATATCGCAGAGGTCCTTCGGTTCCAGCCCGTGGTCCGGGTTGCCCGACAACTCTCCGTAAACGCGCTTCACGGCGCGGATCGCGGCGCCGTCTTCGACGATAATGTCGGGCATCTTCTTGTGCTTGAGGCAAAAAGTCTCGACGCACGAGTTGTCGCCGCGGTTGAGTTCGTTGTTCACCACGATACCGATGCCCAGACCCGTGCCGAACGTGTAGCCTACCAGATTCTTGTAGCGTTTGGGGCTGCCCAGCGCTTCGAGCCGGGCGTTCACTTCGGGCAGTGCGCCGCCCAGCGCTTCGCCGTAGGCAAAGAGGTCGCCGTCGTTGTTGATGAAGACCGGAATGCCGAATTTGTATTCGAGGAACGGCCCCAGCGCCACGCCTTCGCGGAATGAGGGGAAGTTGGGCAGGTATCCGCCGATGATTCCGTTCGGGTAGTCGGCCGGGCCGGGGAACGCGAAGCTGATGGCGACGGGTTTCTCCTCCAGCTTGTCGATGACGGCCTGAAAACCTTCGACCATCGTCGCCAGACATTTGTCCAAGTTGTCGGCGTTCGACGGCAGCGTGATGGGATCGACGATGAATTTGTTGGCCTGCATGGCGCCGAACACCAAGTTCGTGCCGCCTGCGTCGAGTGTGATGACCACACGGTTGTCGTATCTGTACATGGTATTTTGGTTATTTGTTGGCTTGGGTTTTGATGCTGTAGGCGCAGAAGATCAGGTATACGGCGCATACGGTCAGGACGATGAGCGATCCGACCTGCGATCCGACGGTTTCGGTCAGCAGGCCCATCAGCGGGGGAATGATCGCGCCTCCGCAGACGCCCGTAATCATCAGGCCCGAAATTTCATTGGCCTTGTCCGGGCGGCGGCGCAGCGCCAGCGAGTAGACGATCGAGAAGACGCACGAGAGGGCGAAGGCGAAGACGCCCACGCAAATCAGTATCTCGATGTAGCTGTTGGCGAAATAGAGCACGCCCAGCGCCGCGAGCATCACGACGAGGTTTACGCGCAGGTAGCGGACGTCCGAGAGACGCGCCAGCAGGAATGCGCCGATGAATGCGCCGGCCGTACGGCAGAAGAAATAGACGCTCGATCCGAGTCCTGCGTCGGTGATTTCGAGTCCGCAGCGTTCGATCAGCAGTTTGGGCGTCAGCGTGTTCATGCCTACGTCGAGACCTACGGTGCAGAGGATGCCGATGAAGAAGAGCAGGATATGGCTGTCCTTCAGCAGCGAGAACGTTGCGCCGACCGAACTGCCCGACTGTAGGGAAACCTCCTCTTTGGGAATCGAGGTCATCATCAGCCAAAGCGACGAGAGAAGCGTGATCGCGGCGAAGATCGGGAAGAGGTACTGCCAGTTGCCGAAGACGTTCACCGCGAAGACGGCGATAATCGGACCCATGAACGACGAGACGGCTTTGACGACCTGTCCAGCCGTGAGCGAGCTGGTAAGCGATTCGCCCGACACGACATTCGTCAGCAGCGGATTGAGCGACACCTGCAGGATCGTGTTGCCGATTCCCAGCAGCGCGAAGGCCACCATGCAGGTCGCGAAATTATACGATACGAACGGAATCAGCATGCCGACGATCGTGATGACGTTGCTGATCTGGACGGTGCGTTTGCGTCCGACGCGGTTCATTGCCAGTGCTACGGGGACCGAGAGCAGCAGGAACCACAGGAATACCATCGAAGGAATGAATCCGGCGAGGGCTTCGCTGAGGTTGAAATCGTTTTTGACATAGGTGGTCGAGATGCCGACCACGTCGCAGAATCCCATCACGAAGAAGCTGAAAAGGATGGGCATTACTTTGGTTACGGAGGTTTTACGGGCTGATTCCATTAGTTTGGTTTTTTGCACCCCAAAGATAGTAAAAATATGGCGAACCCCGTATCCTCAAGTCCGAAAGTGTACTAATCCGGCAGAAAAATTTACTTGCGGAAGCCTGTTTGGAGGGTATTTCGTCCGTTTTTTGTATCTTTGTTCGACTTGAAACCCGTTAAACGATCCTTTGAAATGAAGAAATTGCTGATTCTCGCCCTGTTTACCGCCGTGACCTTTTGCGCCGCGGCGCAGGAGCTGACCGTAGCCACCTATAATATCCGCAACGCCAATCGGGGCGACGCCGAGCGCGGCAACGGTTGGGAGCGCCGCGGTCCGTGGGTGTGCCGCCTGATCGAATTCCACGGCTTCGACATTTTCGGAAGTCAGGAGGTGCTCGACGGCCAGCTGCACGACATGCTGGCGCAGCTTCCCGACTACGACTATATCGGCGTCGGGCGCGACGACGGAAAGACGCAAGGCGAGTATGCGCCCATATTTTATAAAAAGGAGCGTTTTCGCCTGCTGGACGATGGCCATTTCTGGCTTTCGGAGATCACCGACCGTCCGAACAAGGGCTGGGACGCCGCGCTGCCGCGCATCTGCACGTGGGGCCATTTCCTCGACCTGCAGACCAAGCGCCGCTTCTGGTTCTTCAACCTGCATATGGACCATATCGGGGTGCAGGCCCGCGAGGAGAGCGCCAAGCTGGTGGTGGCGAAGATTCGCGAAATGTGCAAACCCAAAGAGTTCGTGATCCTGACCGGGGACTTCAACGTCGACCAGAACAATCATATCTATACGACCTTTGTCTCGTCGGGCATTTTGGCCGACTCGTACGAGACCGCCGGAAGACGCTACGCCCCGAACGGTACGTTCAACAGCTTCAACCCTTCGCTGAAGACCGACAGCCGTATCGACCATATCTTCGTGACGCCGTCGGTTCGCGTGCACGATTACGGGGTGCTGACCGACACCTACCGTACGGAGACCGCCGCCAGCGGCGAGGAGATCAAGTCGGGCGCCTTCCCCAAGGAGGTTTCACTGCACAGTTACGATGCGCGCACGCCGTCGGACCATTTTCCGGTCGTCGTGCGTCTCGAATTCCGGAGGTAGCGTCGCGTTCCGTCCGGAAGACCGAAAAAGCCCTGATGAACGATATTGTCCGCCAGATCGGACCGGATGTTGCCGGCCCTATCTGGCGGTATCGGTTTCGGCGGAATCCCGGTTACTTCATTATATATAATTGGAGGGTGGGGCGAAGACAAGGTGTCCGGTCGCGGCGAACCTATTTTCGCCGGCCTATAATCTTCGCCGGGTTGCGTCTTGGCCGATAAGAATGCGTTCTGTGCTGTCTTTTTAGCAGTTACGGAGTATGCCGGGAGGATGTGATGCTGATTGACCTTGTTCCCAATTCGTTGATTATCAGTATTTGGATCAGTTTGTACGTAAAATTTTGCCGATTTATTTTGCAACTAAAACGTTTTAGTATATATTTGCGATAGAAAGCTATTATGTGTGCTATATGAAAACTAAACGTACAACGATTCGTGACATTGCCGAAGCTGCCGGAGTTTCGATATCGCTGGTGTCGTTCGTCATGAATAATAAGGGGAAACGTTATCGCATAAGCGATGAGATGACCAAACGCATTCGGGAAATGGCTGACAAACTCGACTATCAGCCTAATAATGCGGCCCGAAGTCTGCGGAGCGGACGTTCGCGGACGATCGGTGTGGTTGTTTCCGATATCTCGAACAGCTTTTTTGCAGAGATATGCCGGAAAATCGAGGACGATGCCTCCCGTTTTAATTATACCGTTATTTTCGGCAGTTCGGACGAGAATGCGGACAAGTTCCGCAATGTGGTCGAAGTACTTCTGGGCAAGGGCGTGGACGGATTGATCCTTGTTCCGTGCGAAGGCTCCGAAGCTTATATCGAAGAGATTTACGGCCTCAATATTCCGCTGGTGCTGATCGACCGTACGATCGACAATCCGGAAATAAGCCGTGTGGTGCTGAACAATCAGAAAGCGTCGGCAATGGCCGTGGAGCATTTGGTGGAATCGGGCTATAAGCGTGTGGCGATGGTCTCCTATGCCATGCGGCTGTCGAATATCTGCGATCGGGAGAAGGGGTACGAATCCACGATGGAACGTCTGGGGCTCAAAGACCGCATGCAGATATATCGTATTGATTTTCATGAAACGGCCCGCCGGGTCGATGATCTTGTGCGGCAGCTTTTTCAACGGGCCAACCGCAAGGTGGACGCCCTGTTGTTCGCAACCAACAGTCTGGCCGTGGAGGGACTTAAGGCGTTGAACCGTTATCAGGTTTCTGTGCCCGACGATGTGGCTGTCGTGGCTTACGATGGCAATGAAGTGTTCGATCTGTACCGGGTGTCCGTTACCAGTGTGCGGCAGCCGATCGAGTTGTTCGGTACGGAAGCCGTTCGTCTGCTGGTGCGCCGGATCGAAGAACCGGACTGCGCTTCCAGCGCCGCGATCATGCTAAACGCCGAGTTGGTGAAAGGGGAGTCTACCGGACAAAAGTGACCCTTTTTTTGTTCTTTTGGCTAAAACGATTTAGTTATTGCTTGTGTTTTAAATAGATATAAATGTATTTCAAAAAGTCTCAGTTGTAATAGTTGAATGTATGAAAACACGTTTTTCCCGATTGAAAGGTCTTATTCCGCCGATGGTCACACCGCTGATCGACAACAATACGCTGGACCGCGACGGCACGGTCAGACTGGTGGAGCATATGATTGCAGGCGGTGTTCACGGAATCTTCATCCTCGGAACGACCGGCGAGGCGCAAAGTCTGGCCTATCACCTGCGTTATGAACTTACCGAGCTGGTTTGTTCGGCAGTTGCGGGCCGCGTTCCCGTTTTGGTCGGCGTGACCGATACCTCGCTGGAGGAGAGTCTGAGACTGGCGCACAAGGCCGCCGAATGCGGTGCTGCGGCTGTCGTTGCGGCGCCGCCTTACTATTTCGCTCCTTCGCAGCCGGAACTGACCATGTATTACAAGGCGTTGGCCGATGCCCTGCCGCTGCCTTTGTGCCTCTATAATATGCCGGTGCATGTGAAGGTGTCGCTCGAACCCGCTACCGTGAAGGAGCTGGCCGGGCATCCGAACATCATCGGACTGAAGGACAGTTCGTCGAACATGGTCTATTTTCAGACGCTTCTTTACGAGCTGAGCGATCGTCCCGATTTCGCCCTTTTCATGGGACCCGAACAGCTCACTGCCGAGAGTGTGATGCTGGGAGCAGCCGGCGGGGTCAACGGCGGTGCGAATGTTTTTCCGGAACTCTATGTCGCGCTTTACGAGGCAGCCGCGGCCAATGACTTGGAACGGGTGAAAGCCCTGCAGCATCATGTCATGGCCGTCGCCGCGTCGCTCTATACCATCGGTCGCTATGGTTCCAGTGCCATCAAGGGAATCAAGTGCGCACTTTCGCTCATGGGGATATGCAGCGATTACCTTTCATATCCTTACCAGCGATTCCTCGATGCCGAACGGACGAAGGTGCGGGCCGTGCTCGAAAGACTGCAGGCGCAGATCCGGATTTGACGCCGGCTATGTCTTGGCAGGAATGAAGCCCTGAATATGAATATTAATAATATGTAATTATGGGAAAAATTGTTGTAATAGGAAGTTCCAATACCGATCTGGTTATCCGTACGCCGCGTATTCCCTCTCCCGGAGAGACGCTTATCGGATCTGATTTTATGATCAATGCAGGCGGCAAGGGCGCCAATCAGGCGGTCGCTGCGGCCCGTATGGGAGGCGACGTCTGCTTTGTCGCCTGCGTGGGCGACGACGGGTTCGGAGCGGAAGCCGTGCGGCATTATGCCGGCGAAGGTATCGATACGTCCTATATCGTACGCCGCAATGGCGTTGCTTCGGGCGTGGCGCTTATCGCCGTAGATGATGCCGCGGAGAATAGTATCGTCGTGGCTCCGGGGGCCAACGCCCTGCTTTCGCCTGCGGATATCGATGCTGTCGAAAGCGAAATCGCCGCTGCCGATTACCTGCTCGTGCAACTCGAAATTCCGATGGAGACGGTAGCCCGCGCTACCGAACTTGCCGTGCGTCACGGAGTGCGGGTCATTTTGAATCCGGCCCCTGCGGCGCCGATTGCGGACGAAGTGTTGGCCCGTCTGGACCTGATTACGCCGAACCGCAGCGAGACAGAGCTGCTGACGGGGCTGAAAGTCGAGAATGTCGGCGATGCCGTTGCGGCCGCCGCATGGTTTCGCGGGCGCGGTGTACGGCGTGTCGCCGTTACGATGGGCAGTGCGGGGGCATTGGTGGCCGATGAGCGCGGCGAGGAGTTCGTTCCGGCCTATCGTGTCGAGGCTGTCGATACGACGGCTGCCGGAGATGTCTTCAACGGCGCGCTGGCCGTCGCCCTCTCCGAAGGGCGCGAGTTGGGAGCTGCAGCACGTTTCGCCGCCGCCGCGTCTTCAATCGCCTGTACCCGCATCGGCGCCCAGCGTTCCATTCCGCAGCGGCGCGAAGTAGATTCCGCCGAATAGACAAAACTTCAATATTAACCTAAAACTTTTATCCTAATGTTTGTTGTAAATAATTATACACTGGCCGTCGTGTTTTGTTTCGTGACGATGCTCTGTTGGGGGTCATGGGGAAACACGCAGAAACTGGCTTCGAAAAGCTGGCGTTACGAACTTTTCTATTGGGACTATGTGATCGGCATGCTGTTGTTCAGCATCCTGTCCGGATTCACGCTCGGAAGCTTCGGCAGCGAAGGCCGTAGTTTCGTCGCCGATCTCGCTCAGGCAGACTGGGGCGGCATCGGCAGTGTGCTGCTGGGCGGCGTGGTTTTCAATGCTTCGAATATTCTGCTGTCCGCTTCGGTATCGCTGGCCGGTTTGGCCGTAGCTTTTCCGCTGGGCGTGGGGCTGGCTTTGGTGCTGGGGGTGATTGTCAATTATGTGGGGGCTCCGAAAGGTGATCCCGTGATTCTTTTTCTCGGCGTTGCGCTCATCGTCGTTGCCATTGTGCTCAACGGAATGGCCTCGGCCCGCCAGTCGGGCGGCGTGAAGAGCAACAGCCGCAAGGGCGTTGCGCTGGCCGCCGTCGCCGGCGTCATCATGGCTTTCTTTTACCGTTTTGTCGCGGCCGCCATGGATCTCGATAATTTCTCCGATCCTACACCCGGCATGATGACTCCCTATTCGGCACTGTTTGTATTCTCGGTGGGCGTGCTGCTCAGCAATTTCGTTTTCAATACATGGGTGATGCGCCATCCCTTCGACGGTGCGCCCGTCAGTTATAAAGCCTATTTCAGCGGATCGCTTTCCACCCATCTGGTCGGAGTGCTCGGCGGTGCAGTATGGGCGTTAGGTACGGCTTTCAGCTACATTGCCGCCGGTAAAGCCGGCGCCGCGGTCTCTTATGCGCTGGGGCAGGGCGCTCCGATGATCGCCGCGATATGGGGCGTCTTCATCTGGCGTGAATTCCGGGGCGCGGGACGTTCCGTGAAGGGATTGCTGGCCTGCATGTTCCTGCTGTTCATCGGCGGTCTGGCGCTGATTATCATTTCGGGAGCGAATTGATTCCTGACGATTGTCGAACCTTAAAACTTTTTCATATGCTGAGAAATCTGAAATATTTTGCCGGAGTCGTAGCCTTGTGCGCGGCTTTTGGTACGGGCTGCTCCGGGGCGGTGTCGGAAGAGACGCCCGTGAAGGTGATTTTCGATACCGACATGGGTAACGATATCGACGATGCGCTGGCGCTCGACATGCTCTACAAGTATGCCGACGAGGGGCGCATCACCTTGTTGGGGATTACTTCCAATAAGGAGGAGCATCCGGCCAGCGTCGAGTATATCGACATCCTGAATACTTTCTACGGCTATCCGGATATCCCTGTAGGCCGGATACGGGAGGGCGCGAACTGCGACCGAGAAAACAGTTTCGTGGCTCAGACCTCGCGCGACGGAGACTACAAACGTATTATCCATTCATTTTTAGATAGAGTTGTAACTTAAAAAGTTATGACTCTATTTGCATATAGCAGGTAATGGTTAGGAAACAGTCGTATGCATTTGTTCGCATCTGCGTTCCATCTTGTCAAACAACTCCTGTTATTGAATACAAATTTAATAAAATGTCCCGATTTTTCAAATTGGATAATTTATTTAGAATGACTTCACCATGATAAATAGACAGTCCTCCAATGGTTATATTCCATCAAATGATCGTGAACAACAAAACTATCTCGGAGGATATGGGTTATCGTTCCGGAATATTGAGGAACATAAACACATTGACAAACGCTTATACACTAATATAGAGCGTATGACTTTAAATATTTGGTTCTCCCGTCTCTAAATAGATTGAACCTGGTAGATAAGCCGATTATATGCGATGTTGAACCGTTCACATAAATATCGATCGCTTCTGAATCGTACGATAAGCCCCGGGGATCTTTGATTTTGAAAACTAGCAAATCTCCGGGGCGATCTATGACGAATCGGTTATCGACCGGTGTGTTTATCGGGCATTGCCCCCTCCGGAACGTCAATTACGATGTCGTTTCTGTTTGCGAAATGAAGACGATCTTTCGGAACAGGAGCGACCCAACGGCATATTCGTCCGCGCCAGGGCATACGGGAAAAATCCGAAGGCCGAAAATAAAAGGGCTGTCTGTTATTCCCTCCACCCGGACCTTTTCCCGAATCAACCCAAAGTCAGCCACGTCCGACTCCGTTTCAAGGCTGCGCACAGTCTGCCGCCCAGAAAGAAAAGGCGATAACGCACAATAGTCGATGGAACGATTAATCGAAATATTCTTTCCAGATTTCCGGCACATCGAACGGATAATAGTTGTCGATCTCCGCGGCGAGAGTAACCAATTGTTTCCGTTCAGGACTTCGAATCACTCCATCCCGACATACGGCGGCCCGGACCACCGTCGAATCGGTCACGGTAAAAGGAGCTTCGTAAAGCGAAGCGTCGGGCGTCGGCGGGGTTCCGTCTAACGTGTAGCGAATCTCTGCGGGATATTTCTCACAGTCGAGAGTCACCTCAACCGCTCTATTTCCGGAACGAATGCGAGTCGTGATCTCAACTTCGTCGCTCAGCGTAAAAATATTTAGCCCCCGTTGCTGCAACAGTGGGATATGGGAGTTCATCCGGACTTTGAAATCGCTCCATTCGCGCTTCTCCTGCGGTGTCCATGCCAATTCTGCCACAGCCAGCAGACGCGGAAAGATCATGTATTCCTGTTGCTCTTCATCTTCGATATATTCAGCCCACGTACATCCCTGCACACCGACGATGCGGTCGGCGCGATCCGCCCGGATCGGCTCCACGGCCGCAGGGTCCACGAATTCGGCCCGGATGATCGACTCGTTGCGGGCCGCCGATTCCGGATCAGCCGGCACCGGCTCGAAAGCGTACATCTTTTTAATGGGAGAATATCCGTACATGGCACGCGGCTGAGTGGAAGGATCGGCCTGATACCAGTCGAAATAGAGCACTTCACCGGGTGTCATTACGGCATAATTGCCCCGATTAGCGGCTTCGATAGCCCCTTTCTGTCCACGATACGACATAACCAAGGTTTCGGAATGCAGTTCGTTGTGCAGTATTTCATCCCAGCCGACCATAACCCGCCCTTTCGAAGCGAGAAAATCCTGGATACGGGCGATCATATAGGGTTGGAGTCCCTGTATCCCGTTAAGTCTCTCCCGCTCGATCAGGGCCTGGCATTTCGGACAGGTCGCCCAGGCGACTTTCCGGGCCTCGTCGCCTCCGATATGGATGTATTTCGAAGGGAAAAGCTCCATAACTTCGGTAAGCACATCCTCCATAAAAGTATATACCTGTTCGTTGCCGACACAAAATTCTCCCGTCGTATAAGGTTTGCCCGTACAGCACAACTCCGGATAGCCGATGAACACGGCGTCGGAATGCGCCGGGAATTCGATCTCGGGAATGACCGTAATGTGCCGCTCGGCGGCGTAGGTCACGATCTCACGGATGTCCTCTTTGGTGAAATATCCGCCGTAAGCGCCCGGAGTTCCCTCGGGAAGATAGCGACGGTCGTTCCGGTCCCACCATGCATACCAATCCCGCTGCGTGCGGAATGCCCCTTCGGCGGTGAGCCGCGGATATTTGTCGATCCGGATGCGCCAACCACCGTTATCGGTCAGATGGAAATGGAATACGTTGAGTTTGTAGCGGGCCATTTCGTCCAGCATCTTCAGCACCTGACTTTTCGGAAAGAAATGCCGCGATACATCCATGTGCATGCCCCGGTAGGCAAACCGGGGCCGGTCGCTGACCCTTACGCAAGGAATACCCTTGTCGGTCATCAACTGTTCCAGCGTCCGTTTCCCATAGAAAATGCCGGTCTGGGTGGCGGCCGTGAGTCTCACCGACGAGCGATCGACCGTAAGTTCGTATCCCTCCCGTCCCAGCACATCCATCCGGGAATTGTCCACAACTACGGTCGTGAAGTCGTCCACCGTCGTGTTTCCCGGCTGAAAATACCCGGACAGCACCTCCATTTCCGCCGGGCGCGGAATGAGATTCACCCGAATCGCTTCGTGTGAACAGCACCCGGAAAGGGCCATTAAACAAAGAAAAAGAATAGAGACTCCCCAGCCCGAACGGATACGTCCCGGCAACAATCGTTCATTCATGTCCAATTGATTTTTACATAAAATACGGCCCGGCCGTCAAGCCGGGCCGAAACATTCCTATTTACAGGACCACACGGTTATCTGCACTTCGGCAACATTCACATCGGAATCCTCGACCACATTGCCGTCGGCGTTCACCCGGGAGGTGATCTCGCATTTCACATACCGGTAGGTCGCATTTCCCTTGTCGAATTCGATCCGCCCGGTCGTGACCTCGGCTCCGGCGTCTTCCGTAGGTTTCGTCCGGTCGGAAGTGAAAGTCGTGATCAGCGTCCAGCTTTCGTTGCCGCCCCGATAGTCCTCCGGAGCATTGCTTCCATAGATATTCATCGTGCGGAGCTTCTGGCCGCCTTTGCCTCCGAATTTGTTCCAGTAGGTGAGCGTAATGCCCTGACATCCGGTTCCCAAATCCACATACCACGACGGAACGGTGCCTTTTTCTGCCTCCCCAACTGCGTCGGGGCCCCAATAGAGGTCCTTGTGCTCGTCGCTCCCGTCCATGATACCGTCATAAAGATACGAATCGTATTTTACGGAACCGTCCCAGTCGGTGAATACGGACGAAGCCCAGAAATTGTCATATCCGGGATCGGCTGCGCCGCTGATGGGAAGCGGCGCCGAGGACCAAACCTTATTCAGGTCGTCGTCGGTTTGGAAGTGATCTTCGATCGTTATGCTCGCATCCCACGGAGCATAGGTCAAACCCAACGTCAGTTCAGCATTCTTCAAGATCTCTTCCGTACGGCCTTCAAGCCGCGTGAGTTTGTCTGCCGGAATACTTCCGGAAAGACGTACGACGAAATCCTCATACGCGTCGCCCCGGAAAACCCGAAAATCCATCTTCACATTGGCCCTCGTCTCGTCCGAAGGCATCAGCACACTCCGGGCTGAAAAAACGGTTCCCTCTTTCGTCAGCTCGATCCGCTTCGAAGCAGGCTCCCCCGTCGAAAAGTCGTACTGCCCCGTAAGGTCGACCCGGTCGTAGAGATCGCCTACGGTAAGTTCCACGGCCGTGACATCATTCGGGACATCGGTCAGGCGGACATCCAAGGCCCCGACCAGCCGTTGCAGGTCGGAGACGGGAACCGTCGCGCCGACATTCCGGGAAACGGACGCCGTACCGAGCACCATATCCGGAATAGTCTCGTTCATGTCCGTTACGGTCACGGTTGTGTTCTTTTTGGCCTCGTCCGAAGCCTCATAGAAAACATGAGGAACATCACGATCCATCATCAGCGCGACAAGCGAATAAGCCGCCTTTTCCACCACGAACGGTTCGAGATCGCCGAACGAGTCGGCATGCTGGTATTTATAGCAGTCGGATGACATGTCGTTGAAAAGGTAGAGCGACACCCCATACTCACCGAGCCCCTCGAAGCCATCGCTTTCGGATGCAAGAACGGGAACGATCTTCCAAAGCTGATCCCCCTCTTCCGGTCTTTCGGATTTCGCCTTGTCCTCGTCGCACGAGCAAAGCAGAACGAGCGTGAGCGCAGGCAGTAACAGAAGGCGTGCAAGGCGATCCGCCCATCCGCAGGCATTCCCGACATTCTGTTTTTTCATCATCATGGCTTTCATATTATATACTTGATTCTTCAGGCCCCGCAGGCCCACACGACTGCCGTTCGGGGTGATACCGGGAACGGACTGCTAAAGTCCGCTCCCGCAAATCCCCATTCAGCGTATCGCAGGAGGGAAACTCCTTTCCGACAACTATTTGTACTCCCAAGTCGAAACCTCCAGTTCGCCGACATTCACGTCGAGCACATCCGTAATGGTCGCACCGTCGGGATTAACCTTAGATGTCATCACGCATTTTACATACTGATAGGAGACGCTTCCATCCTCCGAGAATGCGATCTTGCCCGTCGTCACCTGCGCCCCGGCGTCCGTGGTCGGAGTGGTCTTGTCGGAGGTGAAAGTCATGATCTTCACCCAATCCGCATTGCCACCGCCGTAATCGGCTCGCGTATTGCTTGCGTAAATGTCCATCGTCTTGATTTTCTGACCGCCCTTACCGCCAGCCTTGTTCCAGTAGTCGATGGTCACGCCCTGCTTGGCAGCGCCGAGGTCGATATACCAGATGGGAGCCGTGCGGTCCCATTCGGCAGGACACCAATAGTTGCTTCCGTCCGTTTTGTTCCCGTCATAGAGGTTGTACTGCCAGAATGTCTCGCCCCAGCCGGAATCGCCTCCATCGGACGACGCCCAGAAATTGTCGTATCCAGGAGCGGCTGAACCGCTGATTGGAAGGGCTGTCGGACCCATCCACTGCTTGTCAGGGGTAGTCTCGTCGATGGTAAAGCTGTCGGAAAGATTCACCACCGTGCTGTCCCAGGCCGCGTAGGTAATCGCCGAGTTGAGGTTGACCTTCGAGGAGGAACTGCCGGCTTCGACCGTCGTCGCCAGTTCATACTGCCCGTTGGCCGCGATCCGGCCCGCAGGGGTGCTGGTGTAATCCGTGCCGTTGACGCTGTAAGTCAGCGAGAGGTTGGAAGCCTCCGTATCGGTAGGCATCACGATAGCATTGCCGACGAACTTGCCTTCGGCATTCTTGGTGAGTACAAGACTTTTCGATGCGAACGCGGCTCCGCTCTTGGAAAACGCTCCGTCGAGACTCACCTGATCGTACATGTTGCCGATCGTCAGGGTGATGCTCTCGGCATCGACGTTCTCCAGTCCGCTGACCGTCACCGTGACCGATGCCACGACGCGCTTGAGCTGGAGTGCGGCCGCCGCGCCTTCGGCACCGACCGTAACGACGTCGGAATTACCGACCAACAGTTCGGGAATCTGAGCCGAAATGTCGGTTATTTTGACACGTGCATCGGCAACGGCATTCGAAGCGGCGACACCCGTAAAAGTGAGATTCGTCTCGTCGCTGGAAGCGACAGCGTAAACGGTGTAGCTGCCCGGCTCGACCGAGAAAGAACCTAAAGCCGCAGCATCGGCGGCGCTCTTTGCATCCGCAATGTTACCCTCCGACACCAGAATCGCCCGGTGTGCATAAGCAGCCTCGGCGGCATCCGCCGAGCGGGTCTCGATCTTCAGTTTCGGTTCGTTGTCGGGAGTACCTCCCGGAATCTCCTCCGAAGAGGAGCAGCCCGTCAGAATCATACCGGCCAGCATGGCGACGGCAAATGTGTACATGGAATACTTTTTCATAATTATGCGTTTAAGGTGGTTAATAAAATTTTTTTATTGATTTCAGGCGGTTATTCGAACGTCACGTTCCGGACGTATCCGTTTATCTCCAGATGAGGCCCCGATCCGTCGGTTACCGGCGCGCCGTTGACCGTGAAGTTCCCGATCGTCACTCCGTCGATCGACTGCGCGTCGCTGCGTCCTCTGATCCAGCTCGGAGTCGCCCGCGTACCGGTATAGGCGATGTTGCGCAGGGTGATGTTCCGGGCCCATTGTCCATAAAGTCCGTCGAACGCCCAGGCGTTGGTGAAGTGCGCGCAGAAAACCTTTCCGCCGTCGATGTCCTCGACAATGATGTTTTCGAACGCAATATCCTCGAACGTGCCGTTATCGGCGATCATCACCGCCATCGCTCCGGGATAGATCCCGTCGTTCTGACGGTTTTCCAGCACGATGTTGTCGTGGAACCGGATATTCCGGAATGCAATGCCCCGCGCCTCGGGACCGACGAGCATGTTGTGCGCCTTGTCGGCCCAGAAAACACAATTGCGGATCTCGTAATCGTAGACATCAAACTTGTTCTGCGCCAGATAATAGACCGTCCAGATGGAAGCGTCGGTGAACGATCCGTCGGAGGCGGTGTGCGCGGTGACGTAATCGGTCTTTCCGTTGAAGGCCTTGATAGTCACGTTATCGTCGTAGTTGCGCTGGAACGTATTCTCGACCAGTACATTGCGGCAGCAGATGAAATCCATGCCGTCGGAGTTCATGATCCAGCCGATCTCCTTGATGTTGTCGATATGCACGCCCGTGCTTCCGACGATCTTGAGCGTCCAGTTCGGCGTGTCGCGCAGCAGGATGCCCTCGACCTTGAAACCGTCGCAGTCGAAGGTTTCGATCTGCGGCTGGCGGCCGTCACCGTGATTCTCCTTTGACGAACAGAGGATGCCCCGCCCCCGGATCGTCAAGTTGCGGCATCTCTTGGCATAGATGCTGCCGTAGACCAGCGCCCCCTCGTCAAGATAGATCGTCTGATTATCCTTATAGAGAATCTCCTTGCGCCCCATATTATGAATGCCGGGACCGAAATAAGTTACGTTGGCACCCGTCGGGATCGCCGTGTCGGGCAGGTCGGGCAGGATGAAGAGGTTCTCCATCCGGTTATCGTCGAACTCCACCGAAACCTTTTGCGCGGGATCGTCCAGTTCGAACTCGACGCTGTTCGGGGTCTGCACGTTGGGCACGATGCCGTAAGAAAGCGGACGAATCTCCACTTTCGAAAACGTCCCCGCACGGCGGGTCACACGGACCTTCAACGGAGCGGCGAACGCATCGGTGAACATTGCAAAGCCCATGTCATGCTGGACGTACCCCGCAGCCGGATTGGCGGCATAGTCCGAAACTTCGGCATTGTGCACGAAAATCTCTTCCCAGCATCCGTTGCGGAAAATCTCTACCGTGAAATCGTCATTGGCCGGACGGTCGTCCATGGCGGGCAGCCCGTCGTCGGGAATCGTCGTCGGAGCGTCCCAGGGGAGATAGCTGATCACGGGCGTAAGTTTCAGGTCGGTATCGTCCTTAAATTTCGCCGCGACCGAAAGCGCGTATTTCCGATTAGCCTCGATACGCGTTTCCTGCACGGAAACATAATTCTTTCCGTTGATCGTGAAGCGGAACTCCAACGTCGCGGAGGCTGTGTCAGTCGGCAGGACGACGGCCTGGCCGACATAACGTCCCGCGCTGTTCCGAGCCAGCACGATCGCCTTTTCGGAAAATTCAGCCCCGCTGTTTCCGGGCGTTCCGTCGGAGGCGATCCGGTCGTACATCCGGGGAATCGAGACCGTGATACTTTCGCAGGAGAGCGCTTCCAGCCCCACGACAGTCACCGTAAGGTGAGCCACGGCCCGCTTCATCCCAACCGGAGCCGAAACCGATCCGGCGACGGCTTCGAAACGGCTGTTGCACCCGATCAGCAGGTCGGGAATCGGAGCGGTCATGTCCGTTATCCGGACGCCGTACTCCGACAGAGCGATCCCCTCCGCTGCCGGAAAGGTCAGATTATCCTCGTCCGCAGCAGCAACCGCCAGCATTCCATAGGTTCCCGGCTCTACCCGAAACGGTGCGAGCGCCGCGGCGGATGCCGCAGAGACGGACTGCGCAACAACGCCTTCACGGATCAGGCAGACACGGTGGGCATAGGCGGCCTCCGCAGTCACAGTCTGCGGTACGGCCCGCACCATAGCCATTCCGCCCGCAACCAAGTCCGAATCGCACGCGGAGTCGGAGCAGGCGGCTGACAGCGCGGCCGTACACAGGGCAAGAGAGGTTATTAAGATTCTTCTCATGACAAAAGTCTATTCGAACGTTACGTTTCGGACATATTCATTGATCTCCAGATGGGGGCCCGATCCGTCGGTTACCGGCGTACCGTTGACCGTGAAGTTCCCGATCGTCACTCCGTCGATCGACTGCGCGTCGTTGCGTCCTCTGATCCAGCTCGGAGTCGCCCGCATACCAGTATAGGCGATATTGCGCAGGGTGATGTTACGCGCCCATTGTCCGTAGAGGTTGCCGAACGCCCAGGCGTTGGTGAAGTGCGCGCAGAAAACCTTTCCGCCGTCGATGTCCTCGACAATGATGTTTTCGAACGAAATGTCCTCGAACGTGCCGTCGTCGGCGATCATCACCGCCATCGCCCCGGGATAAATCCCGTCGTCCTGACGGTTTTCCAGCACGATGTTGTCGTGGAACCGGATATTCCGGAACGCAATCCCCCGCGCTTCGGGACCTACGAGCATGTTGTGAGCCTTGTCGGCCCAGAAAACGCAGTTGCGGATCTCGTAGTTGCAGACCTCGAAGTTGCGAAGCCCGGCGACCATCCAGATCGCCCCGTCGGAATAGGAGCCGTCGGTGTTTGTATGGGAAGCGATGTATTCGGGCGTGGCGTTGAAGGCTTTGATGGTCACGTTGTCGTCGTAGTTGCGCTGGAACGTGTTTTCGACCAACACGTCACGGCAGCAGATGAAATCCATGCCGTCGGAGTTCATGATCCAGCCGATCTCCTTGATGTTGTCGATATGCACGCCCGTACTCCCAACGATCTTGAGCGTCCAGTTCGGCGTGTCACGCAACAAGATGCCCTCGATCTTCAGATTGTCGCAATTGCGGAATTCCATCTGCGGCCGCCGGCCGTCGCCGTGGTTTTCCTGCGACGAACAAAAAACGCCCCGTCCGCGAATCGTGAGGTCGGAGGCGTTTTCGGCCTCGACCCGCCCCAGCACGACAGCCCCTTCGTCGAGATAGAGGGTGCGGCCGCGTTCGTTGGCAATGCGGATCACTCCCGCATTGTGCACCCCGGGACCGAAATAAGTTACATTGGCACCCGTCGGGATCGCCGTGTCGGGCAGGTCGGGCAGGATGAAGAGGTTCTCCATCCGGTTGCCGTCGAACTCCACTGAAACCTTTTGCGCGGGATCATCCAGTTCGAACTCGACGCTGTTCGGGGTCTGCACGTCGGGCACGATGCCGTAAGAGAGCGGACGAATCTCCACTTTCGAAAACGTCCCCGCACGGCGGGTCACGCGGACCTTCAACGACTGCCGAAACGAGTCCGTAAACAAGGCGAACCCCATTGTATACTGGGTATATCCCGCCTCGGGATTGCCGGCATAATCGGAAACCCGGGCATTGTAAACGAAAATCTCCTCCCAGGTTCCGCCCCGAAAAACCTCGACCTTATAGGCGGCGTTTCCGGGCAGGACGTCCCGGCCCTCCCCATAGGCCGTTCCGGGCATCAGGCAAACAGCAAGTATCCAGAATACGCCCTGTGCAATCTTCAACAACATTCCTATTCGGTTTTAAATCCATACTTTTGCAGCAGAGCTTTCGCCTCTGCATCGGTCAATTCCTTGCCGGTCAACACTTTCAGCAGAGGACAGTTGATCCGGTAAATGCCATATTCCATATCGACAAATCCGAATCCGCCGTCGAGGCACTCCCAAAGCGTCCATGGAATATTATTTGCCTCCATGGCAGCCACCATATCCGTGAACCACGCCAAACGCATCGCTTCCGCGACGTTTTTACTGCATCCGAATTCGCCGCAATGTACCGCAAGTCCGGCATTCCGACCGTCGGACGCCGCATTGGACATTTCACCCATAATCCGGTCGGCATTGTAGGTCGTTTTGTGAAAAGAGGCATACTGCGGGTATTTGTCAGCATCCGACTGAGTGGGAATGACCACCCCCGGATATTGCACGGCTCCCTGATAGCCGACCCACGCCAGCATCTTATAATGCGACAGCAGCATCGGGAGATAATAATGGAACGACACAACCGCATTGGGATCTTCCTCGGCCACCCGTGCATACTTGATGTAGTTGTAGTCCTGCCAGCCCATTGCCGGGACGAATACGATCCGTTCGGGGTCCTGCTCTCGGACTGCCGTCAGAACCTCATTCTGAAGCTTGTTCCAACCAGTTGCGTCGGGCGTCCCGTCATGGGGCTCGTTCAGCAGTTCGAAGGCCACGCACTTCGGATTGTGGCCCTTGAATTCCGCCGCAAGTTTCCGCCAAACATGCACGAAATGGGCGCGAAATTCGGGATAGGCAGGGTCGTACAACTCCTCTTCCCGGTACCTGTCCGAGCCTTCACGGGGAGCCGGCGTGTGCAGGTCGAGAATCGCATACATGCCGTTTTGCTCGCACCATGTAAAAAGTTCGTGTAATTTCCCGACGGCCTTTTCGTTAAACCGCCCCTCCCGGTCGAAGATGCACAGCTCGTCGACAGGAACCCGGAAATGGTCGAATCCCAACTCTTTCCACAACGGGAACTGAGCGGGCGTGACATAGCCCAACCAGTCGCGATCGGCTTCCGTCATCCAATAAGCGAGGTTCACGCCGCGCCGAAACCGGAAATCAGAGAGATGATCCGCCACTGGTATCGGAGCAATGTCGGCAACCAGTCTATAAGTGTACGTATTGCGGTCTTTGTAAACGGAAAAACTCTCCCCGGTCGAAAGGTCGTACGAAACCTTTTCGCTTGTCGGCCGATAGCCGTCGGAAAGCGTGATATCCAGCGGTACGGCACCCAACAGCTCCTCCGGATATTCCGAAGCATAGATCGTCGTGATCGGGAACGAAACCGTCCTCGTCTCATGGTCAATCACTCCCTCGATCGGTTTCCCGCGAAACAGGAAAGAGGCCGACAAGACCGGGGTTTCGTTCCGGGCTGAGATTTCGTAGGAGACCTCCCCGGCTCCCGAGCTGACCGTCACGGTTCGGGGTTGCGTCAGGTCCATCGTCGTCTCCGGTTCCTTCGGAGAAACCATCGCATACCCGGGATTCAACTGGAACGTCAACTCCACGGCATCCACATCCCGCTTTTTGTCGAAAGTCAGACGGATCGTCCGCTTGCCGTCGTCGATGACCGCCGAAATGGAAGTCCGCCCGCCGTCGGCAGCGGTCACCAGGGCAAAAGGCTTATTCGCAAATACGCCGTCCAGTCCGGAATCTTCCCCACAAGCAGGCATCAATGCGACATAAATTAGCAGCAATATGTATTTCAAAAGTTTTTTCATCTTTATCGTTGCTTTTTCAATTATGATTGTCATTCGGCTTCGGGATCGACCAATTCCCGCACGACCTCGTAAAATTCGATCTCTGCGAGTGAAAAATAGGGCTGGTAGACATCGGTTCCTTTCACCACCTCGTATTTTACATGGGAAATAGGCTCTTCCGGCAGAAACTGCTCCGAAGTGTAGGAGGAACCCAGATCACCGGGCAGGTTATCCAATTGGGCCAGCAACGTCCACGTTTCGCCATCCGGGCTGCCGTAAATATTCACGGTCTTGGGCAGCGAACCGTTCGCTTTCTTACGGTTCCAATATTGGAATTTAAACGCTGAAACTTCCTTGCGAAGATCGAAAGTCAGGTGATGATAACCCGTAGGCTTCAATTCGGGATAGGTCCACTCATCCCAGAAACTCTGGAAAAAAGTATCCGGATTTCCATCCACAAGCAATTCCAAGGGGCCTTCGCTCGGCTCCTGGGCATTGGTAGCCAACTGGTCTGCTGCGAGCGGGATCGGATTCTCCGCAACAACCACATAATAGGACTCGGCCTTTTCACACTGCCGTTCGATATAGACGGGTTGCCCGGGCGTTCCGTTTACATCGTAAGCCGTAAATGTGAAACGGTACTTCCCATATCGGTTTAGCAGTCCGTCAATGTAGAGGGTGCCGGTATAGCGGCTGCACTGCTTCGAAATTGTCGTCTGCGTGCCGAAATCGTAATACGAAACCTCGGCATAGAGGAAGTCACGGCTTTCGATCGGGTTCCATGTCAGTCGGATCGCTCCCGGAAATGCCTCGGCACGGATTCCCTGTACGGCGAGCGCCGTCATGACAGGCTCATCGTCCCCGCCGCACGAAACGCCGCACGAACAGGTAAAGAGCAACAGTATTTTATATATGCTTTTCATAGATGCAGTTTTTCAAATTCGTGATTCTGTCAATAACCCGGATTCTGGACGAACTTTCGTTCGTTCTTGTTGATGTCATCCTTGGGTATCGGCATCAGGTAATGCATCGGAGTCATGAACTTGCGCTGGACGATCACCTCGGTCACCCGGAAGAAATCGGCATCGGACTCCCCGTTGTAATTCATGCCTTTGGGGCGGACGTTGAAATACTTGTCGCCCTCTTTCCAACGGCGCACATCCCAGAAGCGGTGCCCCTCCAGATAAAGTTCGATAGTCCGCTCCTGACGTGCCATGCGGATCATTTCGTCGCGTCCAAGCGTCAGCCCCGCCTTTTCGAAAGCCTCGTCCACCGGGTCCAGTCCCGCCCGTTCGCGGACCGGTTTCAGCGCTGCTGCCGCTTCGTCAATCCGTCCCAAGTTGGCATAAGCCTCCGCAAGATTCAGGTACAGCTCTGCCATGCGAATCACCGGCCACGGATAATGCGGAGCGGCAACGTCCTCCTGAATGTTGTTGTAGAGCGGCGAACAACCCTTCTTATTGAGGTATCCCGTAGGGGTGTAGTTCGTCGTGCGCTCCTTGATGCCGAAAACATCGTTTTTGCGGAACTTCGTCTGCACGATGTTCGCGTTGTCGTCAGCTCCGTCGCGACGGAGCACTTCGTAATACCCGTTCTGGAAAGCCACCCACGCATAGAAGCGGGGTTCACGATCGATATTCAGGTTCATGGTCACACCGTCGCAGACATCGTTATGATACTCCCCGTAACGGTACCTCCCGGTATAGTCGTATTCCGGGTCGAGATCGATCGGAAGTCCGTTTTTGGAATAGAACATCTCGACCATCGTCAATGTCACGCCGACACCGTTGCCCGATGACGGACCCACGCGATAGGGAGTGGACTTGTATTGCAACCCATAGTGACCCTCTTTCCGGGTATCGGCCCACAGCACCTCTTTCGAAGTGTTGTAATCCATGAAATTCAGACGGAGCACCCGATGCACGGGATCGGTCGGTTGGGCGAACCTCGACGTAACCACCGGACTTTCGGTATAGAGTTTATAACCTGCGGCCTTAGCGACCTCAATGGCCTCCTCGGCTGCGGAAGCCGCCTTTTCCCATTTTGCCTCCGAATAAGTCTGGCTGATCAGATGGCGCCCGTCCACTTTGCTGACGAAATTTGCATAGTATTCGCTGTTTCCGTTGAAGAGCGGGGAAGCGGCATAGAGCCACAACCGTGATTTCAGCGCTTTGGCAGCAACGCTCGTGGCCCGGCCGTAGGCCGTGGAGGTCTGCTCTGCCGGCAGCATCCCGGCCGCTTCGTCGAACAGGTCAGAGATCCACTGCACACATACGTCGTAACTGTCCCGCTCGGGGAAGTCCGCCTTGTCCATATCGATGGACATGACGCCCTTGATAAGCGGAATCGGACCGTAGTTCTTCAAAAGCAGGAAATGGTAATAAGCGATCAGGAATTTCGCCTCTCCTTTGTAAATCCGGAGATTCGCCTCCGTCATGTTGGGCACTGCGTCGATATTTTCCAGCAAGATGTAGCACCGCCTGATACCTCCGAAAAGCGTATTCCAGTAGGAGATCACCGGTTCGCTGGCGTTGTAGTTTCCCTTCGGGAAGTTGGCGAAGGTCTCGTGTTCCCACGGGGTCACCACTTCATCGGCCGTCATCAGATCCAGCGAAGCTGTTTCGTGACGCGGATTGGGCAGGAACGAATAACAGGAATAGAGATAGCGTTCGGCCATCGTCGGGTTCTGGAAGGCGTCTTTCTCGTCCGGCGTCTCATCGGGGACTACGTCCAGATAACTGCACGCCTGAAACAGGAATGCGGCAGATAAAATCAGGGATAGAATATGTGTGTAATATTTCATAGGATTTCGTTTGGAATTTATTTTATAACGTCATCTGGATTCCAATGTTGAAAACCCGCTGGGTCGGATATTTCAGTCCCGATCCGCCGCCCTGTTCGGGGTCCCACAACTTGAATTTCGAGAAGGTCAGCAGGTTCGATCCGCTGATGTAGAAACGCATTTTCTTGTAGGTATAGCCGATCTCCGCGTTTTTCAGTTTCAGGAACGACGCGTCGCGGAGCCAGTAGGTCGAGGCAACCGTGTTGTTGCCGTATTCCACGACGCTCAACCGCGGATAGGCCGCATAGATATTCGGATTGCTTTCGCTCCAGTAATCGTCGGCGACGAACTGCATGACGTTGCGCTTGACATTGTTATTGATACCGAACGGATGGAATCCGCTCATCACGAGCGACGTATTGGCCGTACCCTGGAAGAAGACCGAGAAATCGAGTCCTTTCCACTGCGCTGAAAACCCGAACCCGTAGACGATCTCCGGCACTTCGGGATACCCTGCATAAATACGGTCGTTCGAATTGATCGTGTTGTCGTAGTTGCCGTTCGCATCGGGCTGGTTGACGTATTTGATGTCGCCGGCCATGATTTCACCGCCCAGCAGTTGTTCAGGACTGTATTTCACCTCGTTATTGTCGATAAACAGGCGTTGCGCCTCATAAAGCAGGAACGAATTGACCGAACGGCCGACCCGCGAAAGATTGGGATACTGCAGGTAATCCGGCTCATCCTGTTCGAGCACCCGGTTGCGGGCGAAGGTGAAGGTTCCTTTGGCAGAAATGAAGAAATCCTTGCCGATCTGATGGGTATAATCCATCGAGAGATCCAAACCGCGATTTCTCACCTTACCCAGATTGCCGTACACTTTTGTCGTAGCCGTTCCGAGAAAAGCCGGAACTGTGCCGCGTTCCAGGAAAATACCGCTCCGGACCTCCTGAAACAGATCGACCATTACATTCAGTCGGTTATAAAATTGCAGATCGACACCGACATTGAGTTTTTCTCCGGTTTCCCAAGTGATCTTCTTATTCTCGAAACGGTTGTAAACGGGACCGCTCAGCGTATACTCCCCGTCGGCGCCCGTCGTATATCCGGCTCCGGAAAGGGAGAGGTCCGACATGTACATGAAACGCGTCTCCTCGCTGTCGTTGCCCACAAGACCGTACGAACCGCGGAGTTTGAAATAAGAGACGGCCTTCTTGATAGGCGCCCAAAATTTCTCCTGACTGACCACGTATCCCACGGCCACCGAAGGGAAAAAGCCGAAGCGCCGTCCCTCGGCGAAATTCTCACTGCCGTTGTATCCGAAATTGGCCTCGATGAGGTAACGGTTGTCGTACCCGTAGGTCAGACGGCCCGCAAGGCCCTGTTTACGCTTGGGCAAAGAACTGAACAGACTACCGGGATTTCCGAGCGCAGTCTCCTCCTGATTATACACGACCATAGCACTCACGTCATGACGGCCGAAACTGCGGTTATAGTTGATCATTCCCTGGATATATATCTTGCGGTCTCCGTCAGTACTGCTGGAGGTGGCGAGTGTCGTACTTTGCTCGTTGCCGCGGATCTCCAGATCATAGTCTTCCAATCCGTCATCGCCCGTATGCGTACCCGAAATTTCGTAGGAATTATAACCTGCCGAACGCGATGTCTGGGTATAGGAATAGTTCTTGAAAGAGATCAGCGCCGAAGCGGAAAGCCCTTCGGTGATGAAATCGAAATTCTGATCCAGACTCAGATTGGCGTTCAATACGCTCTGGAACTCGTCTTTGTAGCCGGTAACCATTTCAGCCACGGGATTCTTCACCATGGCTTTGCCGCCCCAACGGATATGGTTTACCGTCGGATCGTCGGGAAAGGTTATCGGCATATCGGCGGGATTGCCGTTCATGATCATTCCGAAAATGTTTTCGCTGCTTTTCACCGGCCCGTGCGTATCCCGGAGCTGGGTGTTGATTTTCAGCGACACTTTGGTAGACTTCGTAAGATTGACGTTGACATTGTTCTGGAAAGCGTAACGCCAAACCGAGTAATTGTTGTTATAGGAGAAGTAATCCCGGCTCAGGTTCTTCAACATACCTTCCTCGTGACGGACGGTGGCGCTCATGAAGTAATCGACCCTCGAACTGCCGCCGCGGATATTGAAGTTAAAGTTTTCGTTGACTGCCAAATTTTTAAACATCTCATCGTACCAATTCACATCCGGATAGATATATTTGTTGCTGCCGGCCCGCGTACCGTCGATCTTCGCCTGCGTATAAGGAATCTGCCCCGTACCGCGCGTCAGAACCGACTCGTTGTACATCTGCATATAGGTCACCGCATCGACCGTTTCCGGGCGGCTCGTCGGAGTCGAAAGAGCCGTCTCAAAGCGAAAATTAATGACCGGCTTATCCAGATTCTTACCGTTCTTCGTCGTAACGATCATCACGCCGTTGGCTCCCCGCGAACCATAGAGAGCGGTCGCCGTAGCATCCTTGAGCACCGAAAAACTCTCGATAATCTCCGGGTCCAGCCCGTTCAGTTCATTCGCGTCGATAGCCACACCGTCAAGGATGATCAACGGCTTGGTCGCGGAACCGAACGTGGAGATACCGCGTATCCAGAAATCCGCCTGGTCGGCACCGGGCTGTCCATTGCGCTGCACGGCGATCACACCGGCCAGGCGTCCGGCAAACCCGGTCGACAAACTCGACGAAGGCATCCGCAGTTCCGCGGGAGCGATGGACTGTACCGAGCTCACCAGCATGCCTTTCTTTTGCTGGCCGTAACCCACCACCACAACTTCGTCCAACGCATTGGCGTCCTGTTTCAACGCCACGTTGAGATAATTCTCACGGCCAACCGCAATCTCCTGGGCTTCATACCCGACATAGGAGAAAAGCAGTGTTTTCCGGTTTGCCGGCAGGTTGATCGAAAACATTCCGTTCAGGTCCGTCGTAGTACCGATGGTCACACCTTTTACCTGTACGGTGGCTCCGATCAGCGGCTCTCCGGTGGCCGCATCGGTGACAGTACCGGAAACCGTTCGGGGAGCAGACTGTGCATATATTCCGCAAGGAACCGCGAAAATACCTCCGGACAACACGGCGAGCATAATCAACCGCGCAGTCCGCAACATATTATCAATCTTAATACATTTCATGATTTTCTGGGATCAAACATTAGCGATTCGTAGAGATGGGACCCGACTACAAATAGAGAACGGGATAAGAAGTAATGTCGTAAACGTGTGTCATGAGCATGTTTCATTTTACAATTTTCAGATAAAGTAGTTTCGGTTGAAATGCCGATACAAAATTCTTCTCTTATTTAGAAAAAAGGTCGAAATTTTACCGGAAAAACACCGTAAGGAAAATAAAGTGGGATTCCTTCGTTTTTTTTTGGATTTCGGCAACCCATTCGTTATTTTTGGCTATGCATTCATCTATAATCCAATGAAAAAGATCATTTTAACAACTCTTTGCTGTCTGACGGCCGCACTCACATCCGCAAGGGAAAAATCTCCGGTCACGATCATCATGCAGGTTTCGGACCCCCAGATGGGGTTCTATGCCGACAACCGCGACATGGCCTATGAAACCCGCACCCTCACAAAAACCGTCGAAGCAATAAACAGGCTCCGCCCCGATGTCGTCGTCTTCACCGGCGATTACGTGCACAATGCAGCGGACGAGAGCCAATGGACGGAATTCCTGCGGATCGTCGCAGAAATAAATCCCCGCATCAAGACCCTTTATCTCCCGGGCAACCACGACGTCCGGCTGGAAGAGGGTTCCGTCGATGTGGAACCCTACACGAAACACCTCGGAACCGACCGCTTCTGTGTGCGTGTGAACGGGATCCTACTGACCGGCATCAACTCGGATTACCTGAAAGACGAAACCCGGGACCCCTCGAAAGAAGAGAATCAGTTCCGGTGGCTGGCCCGTTCGCTCAAAAAGAAAAGGGCCAGCCGGACATCTCTTGTCTTCGCACACCACCCGTTCTTTCTCCGGCAAATCGACGAACCGGACGGCTATTCGACCATTTCGCCGGAAAAACGCCGGAGATATTTCGAACTGTTCCGGGAAACCGGTGTGCAAACCGTCTTTACGGGACATTTGCACGACAACGCGGAGACATCGTACGACAACATCGGAATGATAACCACGAGTGCCGTGGGCCGACCGTTGGGAGACGCTCCTTCGGGAGTGCGGATTATTGTCATCAAGGATCGAACGATCATCCACCGGTACTATCCGCTCGATGAAATACCGGACGCTCGAACCGGACTGATCCAGGCTCTCCGATAACGGAGTTCAAATTCCGGACAGTACGACGAGGCCGGTTCGACGAATCGGCCTCGTCGCTTTCAGAGCGTAAAAACCATTGCTATCGGATAGTGATCCGAAATGTAAGGCGCCCCGTAATCGCCGTCGAGGGTGACGAACTTTCGACATTTCATCCTGCCGCGGTAGAAAAGATGATCGAGAATAATCGTGTCCGGAGCCGATCCGAAACCATTGAATGTTCCCTTTTGATCGGTTTCCGCCGCTGTATCGCGTGCCGAAGCCATCAGTCTGGTCAACGGCTTGAGATGCGGATTGTCAATGGATGTATTAAGGTCTCCGCCCAAGATAACCGCCGCTTTCTTACCGGCAATCTGTCGAATCTTCGTCACGATCAGTTTCACGCCCTCCTCACGGGCAATTTTCCCTTGGTGGTCGAGGTGAGTGTTGAAATAGAAAAACTCTTTGCCCGAACTCTTGTCGCGCAATTCGACCCATGTTACCGTGCGGTTGCAGGCGGCATCCCATCCGCGCGACACGTTGTCGGGAGTCTCGCTGATCCAGAAGGTGCCGCTGTCCAGCAGTTCGAACCGGTCGCGGAGGTAGAACACCGCCATCGTTTCGCCGCCTTCGGCCCCGCCGTCACGATCTTCGCCGACACGGGCATACCGGGGACATTCGGTGTCGATGTAATACAACTGGTCTTGCATGGCTTCCTGCACGCCCATCACATCGGGAGCCTCCTGCCGGAGCATTTGCGCCGTGGAGTGACGACGGTTCGGCCAACTGTTGTCGCCGTCGCGCCCCCAACTGGTACGCATATTGAAAGAAATCAGTTTGATAGATACTGCATCCTGACCGGCCTGGACCGAGTTCGAGAAACAGAACGCAAGCAGCAAAAAAAGCATTGTCTTTTTCATCGGAATATTTATTGGTTCGTTGCCTGATAGATTTTACCATTTATTTTGATTCTCAGATTCTTCCATTGTGGCGGCAGGACAGACGGGCGCTGCACGAGACCGTCCGCCGTAATCTCCAGCCCGCCGAATCCGAACAGCACGGCCTGCAACATGCCGCCCGCACCCGTCATGAAATAGGGATTGCCGCTGGTGGCCGTTTCGGCAAACACCCCGAACGGCGGCCGCAGGTTGGGCAAGTAGGAGCGACGGAACATTTCGCAGGCTTTTTCGGCCATTCCGAGCCGGGCATACTGAATCGCAAAAACCGAGTAACTCATCGCCGGACCGTTACGCGGATCGATTCGGCGCTCGTAGTATTCCAGATCGCGCAACTGAGCTTCGCGTCCGGTCACGATGCCCAGCGGATAGCCCAGCAGGTTGGCATCGGCCTGTTTGATCATCTCGCCGTCGTAGCCGGCATGCTCGCGCGTCGTTCCGTCGGCGAAGTGCGGGATGCGAAGGCCCGCGGCTACCGCACTCCACTGCGGATCGGGACGCTCGCCGCAAAGCTCCGCCGCAGCCGAAGCGTACTCCAGTGCCCGGCAGGCCGCGCCGTTGGTAAAGGCATTGTCCGTGACGCCGACGGCGTATTCGTTGGCTCCGATCACATTGCGGATCGAGTAGCTGCCGTCGGCATTCGCCGTAACGCGATCGCACCAGAAACGTGCAGCCTCGCGCATCAGCGGGAAACCCTCGCGGCGCAGCCACTCCCGGTCCTGCGTCACACAGTAATAGTTCCAGCTGGCGATGGCGATATCGGCTGTAATATGATGTTCGAGCGGACCGGTGAGGGCAAAGGTCGGCGTAGCCTCCTCGCCCCGGTCATCCCCTTCCCAGGGGAACATCGCGCCCCGATAGCCGTGGGCGTAGGCCCGACGACGGGCCGCATCGAGTCCGTCGGTTCGGTAATCGAGCATCTGGCGCGCCAGGCAGGGCCGGAGCACCAGCAGCGCCGGATACATCCAGATCTCAGAATCCCAGAAGATATGACCGTTGTAAAAGCCCCGGGCCGAAAGGCCCATCGGCGGAATACTCCGGCGACTGCCTTCACGGATAGAGCCGTAAAGGTTGAACAAGGCGAAACGCACATCCAACTGTGCCGTGGGATCGCCTTCGATCTCGATATCGCCCTGCCACAACTCCGCCCATTTCCGTTCGTGTGCCGCAACGAGTTGCGCCGCTCCCTCCCGGGCTGCATAAATAGCCTGCCTTTCCGATTCATTCCACGGGTCGGCGAAAGCGGCTGTAGTACAGATTGTTCCCACAAGGGAGAACGACGCCCGGCCGCCCTTGCGCAGAACAATCCTCACGCTTTCCGGTGAGACCGCTTCGCACCCTTCACCGCAAAGAAAAGTCGACGAAGCCACAATATGGTCGCGGCCGCGGTTGTAACTGCCGGAAGTGCGCTGTACGGCAATACGGCTGCCGTCCTCACATCCGACCGTGCGCGACTCCCGCAGGGTGTCGGCGAACTCTCCGGGAACGGTATGACCGTTTGAAAAAAGAACCTCTGCATCGCGTTCCGCCGTCACTTCCACTTCTGTCATAAGAGCGTAAGGCATGTTCCGCAAGGCCCGTATACGATAGACGACCGTCACACCGTCCGTTGAAAAACGGGTCGTGTGCACTGCACGCCGCATATCGACCGACTGATGCTGTGGACGGACCTCCGACGGATCGAACCGATGACCATCGACAGCCATTGTCAACCCCAGCGGATTGATCCCTTCCAGAATACGACTCACATCATCTCCGAACCCCGGCTCATAACTCCCTCCCAGAATCACAGAACCGAGGGCAAAAGGCTCCCGACCCACGGCTACGCCAATTTCTCCGTTGGCCATGGCGACGGCAAAATAATCAGCCGTGGTATCTCGTGCGGTAATTACCCACCCTTCGCTGCGGGCATCGACCGACAGCGGAACGACCGACAGCAGCACGACCCAAAAAACAAGTCTCATCATGGTTCTATTCATTTACGGGAACAAACGTCACGGCCTGCCCGCCACGGGCAGTCATTGCAATTTCGAGCATATCGGCAGAAGTCACGGTCCGTTTTTCGATGCGATAGTTTTCGGGATTCTCCGCAGAATCCGGAGCGTCGGCATAGATCGTTGCAGTATAAGTCATACCGGACTTCAGGAAGCCGAGTTTCTGGGTCAATGTCCGGGGCTCATCGTTCGTGCCGGCGCCCAGGAAGAAACTGTCATCCGCACGGCGTACGACGACAATATATTCGCCGGGTTCACCCTGCAATGCTTCGGACCAGTCACAGTCGGCATCGAAATCCCGGAAGAATTGGAAAGCCGGATGTCCCTCGTAGTTTTCGATCAGATCGGACGCCATCTGAAGCGGAGAATAAATAATCACCCAGTTGGCAATCTGACGTGCCAGCGTAGTCTTGATACAACACGAATTGTTGTCGCCGTTCCACTCCTGCATTCCGGTTTCCCGGCCCCGGACGCGCGAGTAATCAAGATCGAATACCCCCGGCGTATAATCCATCGGACCGCTCAGGAGCCGTACGAAAGGCAGCGTACAGAGATACTCCGCGGAGTTCCCTTCCGACCATGCGTTCCACTCCATGCCGCGTGCCCCCTCCCGGGTCATCATATTGGGCCACGTGCGGCGAATGCCCGTATCCTTGATCGGCTCGTGGGCATCGATGACGATCCCATAACGGGCCGCCGTCTCGACGACACGCTGGTAGTGCCGCACGCCATACTGCGAGTGGTGGAGCTGGCCGTCCCTGAAGCCTCCGGCATATCCCGTTTTGACGGCATGCACACCCAATCCGGCATAGCGCTGCATAGCCGTTTCCAGAGCCGCTTCATATTCAGGAATATTACCACCCGTTTCATTGTGCATCCACAACTCGATGTTCTTCTCCCGGGCATACGCGGCAATGCGGTCGAGATCGAAATCTGCATAGGGCTTCACATAATCGAAGTGCTGCGTTTTACCCCAGTTCTCCCAGCCTTCGTTCCACCCTTCGAACAACACTCCCTGAATATTGTTCGCCGCTGCGAAGTCAATATGACGCAGAGCATTCTCCGTCGTCGCTCCATGCCGGGGTCCCATTGTCCATGTATGGGTGCCGAGATGCAGTCCCCACCATACGCCGATATATTTCTGCGGTTTGATCCACGAAGTGTCAGCAATCTTCGAAGGCTCGTTCAGGTTAAGGATCAGCGACGAGTTGATCAGGTCCACCGCTTTGTCTCCCACTTGGATCGTCCGCCACGCCGTCATGAATTTCGAGGGAATACGAGCCTTTATACCGTCAGGCAGCGGAGCCAACTCGGCTTTGAAGGCCAGCGAATCGGTCCGGTAGAGATTCATTTCGGGGAAATCGTACAGCGCCGCTTCGTGAATCGAACCGTATGTGCCGTCCACACGGAATGTGAAAGGCGTATTGGCGTTTTCAACGGCCGAAACCGGCAGTTCGCGATACAACAATTCATAGGTGTTGAAATTTCCAGGAATCGACCACGACACGCCGTCTTCGGCGAAGCGGAATTCGGTCAGTTCATCGGTGACGGTCAGCGAATCGAGGTCCGGCACCTCCCATTCATAGCGGAATGCCACACCGTCGTCAAAAGCCCGGAAACGAAGCGTCAGCAACACGCCGTCGTCGTTTTTCAATACCGCCGTCATTTCGTTGTGGCAATCGCGCAGGATTTTATTTTCGCCCCACGGCTGCGTCCATGTTTCGTCCACGGACCTTTTCACAATCTCCCGTACCGAAAAGCCGCCGGCGAGGTTCCGTTCTTGCACCACGAGGCCCAAGGCAGAAGGAAGGATCAAAGGTTTGCCGTCGCGTTCGACGGTATAGGCCATGCAGCCGTCGGCGCCCGTCACGAACGAAAGGCGTGTGCGCCCGTCGGGAGAAATTATCTCCGGATTCCCGCCGCATGCAAACAGAAGCAAGCACACACAGGACAAAAACAAGTTCCGGAACGAGAACTTCAAAGTTTGGTTCATGCTAAATTTATTTAAATGAGGTTATTGTAATTTTCGGGCTATTTGCCGGTCATACCTTAAGGAAAGTGTTTTTTCGATACAAGAAATAGAGAAACAGCCAGCAGAGCACGATATAACCTATATCGTAGATCACCGCCCCTACTGTTTCACTGCATTTGGAAGCAAGTCCGCCGACGAAAAAATCGGACGCATAACGCAGTGGAATAATCCGCTGCGCCATATAAATCGTAATGGAATTCAATCCGATAACCCGGAAAACGAACGTCCATCGTTTGTACCCGCACACGTCAATCAGGTAATAAAACAAGGCGGTCATCCCCAGCGAATAACCGGAGACCACGCAAGTGAACGAACTGCTCCATAAATTCTTGTTGACCGGCATGATAAGATTCCAGCACAAGCCCGCCGTCGTGATCGCCAGTGCGGCGACGGCCATATAGAACGCTTTCCAAGAGCCAGAGAGCCCTCTCCGGCCATCGAGCAAAAATTCGCCGGTGAACATTCCGAATAGAGCCGATACGACTGCCGGCAGGGTGCTCAATATCCCTTCCGGATCGAATGCCCCGTAAAGGATGTGTCCGGGAAGGTACTGTCGGTCAATCCATCCGGCCAGACACCCCTCCACCGAAAGCGGATCGGCACCGACCGGAGCATCGGGGGCTACGACCAGGCCGAGCAGCAGTGAATAGCCTATTAGGATAATCCCGGCAACAGCTATCCGAGTTCTCACGCTGCAATACACGCAGAGCAGTGCGGCGAACATCCAGGCCAAGCCGATCCGTCCCAGCACGCTTGCTATGCGCAACGAGGAGAAATTGAGCTCGAACAACCCGTTATAAACCATTCCCAACAGGGCAAGAATCAGTCCGCGGCGGAAAATCCGGTCCAGAATCCGTTTTCTGCCGAATCCGCGTGCACGCTGTTTGGCCAGCGAGAAGGGGAACGCCACGCCTGCGATAAAAAGAAACAGAGGAAAGATCGTGTCTTGAATCGTTAGTCCATTCCACGCCGCATGCTGCATCTGCGACGCAAGCATATCGGTAAAAGATCCGGGCCACAGTGCGCACAACGAGGTCACGAGCCCTGAAAAGCCCATAATAAAGAACATATCGACCCCCCGCAGGGTGTCCAAAGATAAAAGTCGTCTGTTCGGGTTCATCATCGCAGTATATTTAGCACCGGTAGACCGATTTATTCGCCCGTTCCATCGAAGAAATAGGAGGCGTAGCGATAGCCGCATTTGTCGTAAAGTTTCCGGAATACCGTCATGCGCCGGGTGAAATCCCCGAAATCGCGGCGGTCGCAGGCCCATCCCACCTCCGCTAATGCGGCCAGCCGCGGCAAGGCCATATGCTGTGCATGGGCAAAAGAAGCGATATATTCCGTCCATATATTCCCTTGTACTCCCTGAATACAGGATTGTTCCGCTGAAGAAAGACGGTCATAGGGATCGAACGAATAAACCTTACGAACCGGCACGTAACCGCCGATACCGAGTGGTTCGAGGCGCTCCGGCTCCTGCGTCTGAAAATAATCGAGATAACAATGCGTGTTGGGGGTCATGATCACCTGATTCCCGGCCTTGGCAGCGGCAACGCCGCCATCGGCACCGCGCCACGACATAATCGTAGCCGTCTTTGAAATCCCTCCTTCGAGTATTTCGTCCCACCCGATCAGATTGCGCCCCCGGGCGTTGAGCCATTTTTCAATCCGATGGACAAAATAACTCTGCAATTCGTTTTCATGCTCTAACCGCTCATTACGGATACGCTGCTGACAGGCGGGACAGCTCGTCCAACTCTGTTTGGGACACTCATCCCCGCCGATATGGATATATTCCGAGGGAAACAGTTCACACACCTCTGCAAGCACGTTCTCCATGAATTCGAACGTCGAATCCTTGCCCGCGCAATAAACTTCCGGGAATACGCCCCATCGCGTCCGTACCATATACCCCTCACCGGCACACCCCAGCCAGGGATAGGCCGCCAGTGCCGCCGAGGCATGTCCCGGCATTTCGATTTCAGGGATGACCGTAATGAACCGTTCGGCCGCATAGGCTACGACGTCACGAATTTGTCGCTGCGTATAGTATCCTCCCGAAGGTATGCCGTCGTAGATATTCGTATTGCGTCCAAGGACTGTTTCGGCACGCCGTGACCCCTCTTTCGTCAATCCGGGATAATGCCTGATCTCGATACGCCATCCCTGGTCGTCGGTCAGATGCCAGTGAAAACGGTTGAGTTTGTGGAGCGCCAATATGTCGATGAACGTTTTGATCTCGTCAACCGTGAAGAAATGACGGCAGCAGTCGAGCATGGCGCCGCGATAAGCGAAACAAGGTTCATCCTCCACATGCACTGCCGGAAGTCGCATGCCATACTGCGAGATAAGTTGACGCAAGCTCTGCAATCCGTAGAAGAGTCCCGAAGGGGAACCGCCCGTCACGGCGACACGCCCTTGGCCGATGTCGAGCGAATAGGCCTCCGCCCTGAGCGCCGGATCGATCCCGAGTACGATGCCGCTTTCGGAAATTCCGGAAACTTTCAGCCGAAGTCCATGTTCCCGGCAAATATCCCGCACAAAGAGTTCCGCGACACTCCGCAACGCTTTAGCCCCGCCGGGTACAGCGATCCGCGATCCGGCGGAGAGCACCGCTCCTTCGCCAGTTGCGTAAGCGATGTGCTGAGGCATGGGAACGATCGCGGGAGAATCCGCCGCTCGGGTTTCCGTAAATGAAACAGCAAGCGCCATGACGGCAAAAAAAACATTTTTCATATCGGTATGTTTTAGAACGGTTTCAGGGAATGTTAGGGGTGTCCCACACCCGGGTTTCCACGCATCGGACGAACAGGGTCTCCGTACCCATACGGATCCGGAAATCGCCCTTTTCGAGCCGCCAGCGACCGTCATAACCGACAAACGCCAGATCGGATGCCGGTATCGAAAGCGTCACCGTACGGGTTTCGCCCGGTTCAAGGGAGATCTTCTCGAAATTGCGCAGCCGGATCACGTCAGGCGTCAGGCTTGCCACCAAATCGCTCGACCAGAGCAATACGGCCTCCTTGCCCGCGCAGTCGCCTGTATTGGAGATATCGACCGTGAACGAAAGCGTATCTCCGGCCCGAAATTCCGTAAGGTTAGCCCGCAGATTTCCGTATTCGAATGTAGTGTAACTCAATCCGTGGCAGAAAGGCCATTGCACGTCCATCACGGCATCGTAGTTGTATTCGCCCTCCATCGTACCCCTTTTCTGACAGGGTTTGTAGTCATAGGTGGCCAACGCATCGGGCCAGCGCGGATAGGTAAAGGGAAGCCGGGCGCTGAAGTTCGCATCCCCGGCAAGCAGATTGGCCAGTGCGTCACCCCCGTAATTGCCGGGCAGCAGGATATCGACGACAGCCTGCGCCAACGGCTCTATATCGCCGATCAGACGCGGCCGTCCCTCGTTCAACACCAATACGAGGGGTTTCCCCGTAGACGCCAGTTCGCGGACCAGTTTTTTCTGGTTTTGCGACAAGTTCAGATCATTCATGTTGCCCGGAGTTTCACAATAGGAGTTCTCGCCGATGCAGACGACAATCACGTCTGCATCGGCCGCTGCCGAGACTGCTTCGCCGATTCCCCGCACACGCTCCACCTGCCAATTCTCCGAGGGGGTGCCGTATTCTACGCCTGGAATCCAGGTAACATGATCGAATTTACGCGCCAAGGCCTCGTAAATCGTATTGTAACGATCTGCAAACTCATCGCAACGCTCACCCTGCCAGGTGTAAGACCAGCCGCCGTTGAGACAGCGCATGGAATTGGCATTGGGGCCGGTGAGCAGGATACGCGCCGACTTCGGGAGCGGTAGCAGACCTCCGTCGTTTTTGAGCAGCACCTCCGACTCTTCAGCAGCTTGCAAAGCCACGGCGGCGAATTCATCACTCGCGAAACGATCGAACTTCGAAGTGTCCGGGAACGGCTCTTCGAACAGCCCGATGCGCATTTTCAACCGCAAAATCCGACGAACGGCATCATCGATGCGTCTTTCGGAAACCAGCCCTTCCTCGACCAGTTCACGGAGATAGACGCAGAAATCCCGGTCCAAAGGGACCATGGCCATATCGATCCCGGCATTTATAGCGATCCGAACCGCATCCTTGCGGCTCTCGGCGATATGATCCCGCTCATATAGATTGTAAATATCATTCCAATCCGTAACGATCACCCCGTCCCAGTTCAGTTCTTCCTTCAACCACCCCGTGAGCAACTCGCGGTTGGCATGAAAGGGCATACCGTCGTTGTTGGACGAGTTGACCATCAACGACAGCGCCCCGGCCCGGATACATTCGAGAAAGGGGGCAAAATATTTTTCGCGCAGGGCGTTGCGCGTAACGGACGAAGGCGTTCGGTCCTTGCCCGACACGGGGACGCCGTAGGCCATGAAATGCTTCAAACAAGCAGCCACCCGATACATCCCGATCCGATTGGGATCATCGCCCTGCAAACCGCGCACGGAAGCCGCCGCCAACCGGGAATTGACACAAACATCCTCTCCGTAACTCTCCCACATCCTCGACCATCGGGGATCGCGTCCCAAATCCATCACCGGCGCAAAATTCCACGGAATGGCACAGGCACGGGTTTCATAAGCCGAAATCTCCGACGAACGGCGCATCAGTTCACAGTTCAGCGCGGCACCCATGTTGATCCCCTGCGGAAAAAAGGTTGCACCGCGGGTGTAGGAAGCACCGTGCATTTGATCGACACCGTAAATGCAGGGAATCCCCAGGCAGTCGAGCGAACGACGCTGAATCCTACCGATAATCTGCGTCCATGCCTCCCGGGACTGCGCCTCATCGAACGGTACGTTGAGAATCGACCCGACTTTGTAATGTCCGATGACCGTATCGAGCAGCTCATCGCTGATGAACGGATGCCCGGAATCATTCATATCGGTCACCATGCTGACGGTCAACTGACACATTTGGCCGATTTTCTCTTCAAGCGTCAGGCGGCCGAGTATCTTTTCAATCCGGGTTTCGATCTTCGCATCGGGCCGGATAGCGGGCGGCACTGCTGCAAACAGCGCATTGCAGCCCATACAAATCAACAAACAAGCTATTATTTTCATTGCATCAGAATTTGAGTCGTCGCAGGGGCTCCTGCGGTTTCAGTACGTCATACACCTTGCGCTCGGAAGCTTTGGCGACAAAAGGCAGCCGCTGGACAATGTCGTCGGCAGAACGCCCCAGTTCGGCCATATAGCGCCCCGAATCGACGACAAACGCCGAAATATGCTCGTCGAACGAGGCTAGATCGGCAGCCGCGAAACGAAGGGTCAGCGCCTGCGACTCCCCGGGCTGCAATTCCCGGCTTTTGGCAAAAGCCCTCAATTCGCGCACGGGCTTCGGCAGTGCCCCCTGCGGGGCTGCAACATAAAGTTCAACGACCTCCCGTCCGGCGCGCGAACCTGTATTGGTTACACGGAGCGTTACCGCATAATCCGTCCCGGAACGCCTGACGGCCGCATCCGTCCACTCGAAGGTCGTATACCCCAAACCGTAGCCGAAAGGATAGGACACCGCCTCCGGAGCATGGGTCGAGAAATAGCGGTAACCCACCCAGATATCCTCCTCGTAACAGGTGAATCCCAGGTTTCGCAGGTGCCGTTCCGGGGCGTCGTCGGCCCAATCGCCGCGGCGTCCCCGATAGTCGAGCGGAAAATTCTTCGATGACGGATGATCCGAATAATCCGCCGGAAAAGTCATCGGCAGCCTTCCCGAAGGCGATACGTGGCCGCTCAAAACATCAGCCATGGCATTCCCGGCTTCCAAACCTCCCTGCCAGGCCAACAGGATAGCGTCGGGAAGTTCCTTCCACGACATGGTTTCGATCACGCCGCCGATATTGAGCACCACGACCACCTTCTTACCCGCGGCATGAAACGCCGAGCAGACCGATTCGAGCAGTTCCCGTTCGGCTTCCGTCAGGTAGAAATCCGATGTAGGACGATCGTTGTATTCACCCGAATTGCGGCCTAAGGCAACGATGGCCGCATCGCTGTCCGCCGCACGCGAAGCGATGAATTCCGGCGTCAGCGTCGTTTCGGGGACAAACCACTTTTCGCCCAAATAACGCAGGGCGTTCTGCTCCGCGAGCAGTGCCTCACCGAAAGACATGTATTTTGCATAGAGATCTGCCGTACGGGTGTTAAGCCGGAATCCGGCGTTGCGCAAACCTTCGTCCAAATCGACCGTATAGGCTTTGTTGACGTGTCCGGCGCCCGTACCTCCGGCAATGCAGTCATAGGCATTGACTCCGAACACCGAGAGATTACATCCTGCGGCAAGTGGTAAAGCAGCGCCTTCGTTGCGGAGCAAAACCATGCCTTCCGCTGCCACCTGACGCGATACGGCAGCATGTGCTTCCAAGTCGGGAGTCTCCGACACGGCTTGTTTCCGGAAACGGGGCGTCCGCAGAATATATTCGAGTACACGGGTCACACACCGGTCAACATCCGCCTCGGCGAGTCTCCCGCTGCGCACCGCTTCTACAATCTCTCTCGCCTGAGCCGGTTCTCCCGGCATCATCAGGTCGTTGCCGGCATGTACTTGTGCCACGGTGTTACGTTTTCCGATCCAGTCCGACACGACAAGACCTTCGTAGCCCCATTCGTCGCGCAGAACAGTGGTCAGCAACTCGCGGCTCTCCTGCGTATAAGGTCCGTTGATACGATTGTAGGACGACATGACCGTCCACGGACGCCCCTCCTTGACGGCGATCTCGAATCCTCGCAGATAAATCTCACGCAACGCACGTTGCGACACCCGGGCGTCATTCTGTAAGCGCATCGACTCTTGGTTGTTGGCCGCAAAGTGCTTGACCGAAGTCCCTACGCCTTGCGACTGAATGCCCCGCACCATCGCCGCGCCGCATTTGCCGCTCAGCAACGGGTCCTCGGAATAATATTCGAAATTGCGGCCGCAGAGCGGATGGCGGTGGATGTTCATACCCGGACCGAGAATCACGTCGCAGCCATATTCGAGCACCTCGTTACCCATCGCTGCGCCACAGCGTTCAATAGCCGCCTCGTCCCAGGTCGAGGCGAGCATCGTGCCGATCGGAAAAGCCGTACAGAAATAAGTCCGTGCATCTCCTGCACGTTCCGGATCGATACGAAGGCCCGCAGGACCGTCGGCCATCACCGTTGTCGGAATGCCGTAGGATTCCAAAGAGCGGGTAGTTCCGGCCGAACCGGGAACTGTTTTCAACGTGCGGCCCGTTACAGCGCCCTCGCCAGCGTAACCCTCCATTGAGGTTCCCACCAGCAGGCCGGCCTTCTCCTCAAGGCTCATAGCCGCAACGATCTTCCGGACCGGAGCCTCGCCCAACCGGGGCTTTGCAGACGGAACCGCCACGACCAGCGTCACGGGAAACAAAAACAGTGCGATCAGTAGTTTTTTCATAAAGTATCAATTAACGGTCTGTCGAGGCGTATACCTCGGGAGTATTCAGATAAGTATAGTAATTATCGACATTGCGGCGGGCATCGACATAGAGTTCCGTCATGGTCCCCTCCATCCTGCCTGCGACAAAGAGCGCCGCCCGGACGGTTGTCCCCGCTTTCACGACAAAAGGCCCGTCGTAAAGGTCTGATCCGGGAACCGGGGCCGTACCGTCCAAAGTATAGCGTACTTCGGCGGGATATTTCTCCGTGTCGAGCGTCACCCGGGCCTTTTTGCCTTCGGAAAGCATCTGAGCCGTAATCACAACGTCGTTGCTCAATGGAAAAGCATTGATTCCCCGCGCATGCAGCAACGATACATGAACATTGATACGACGACGGAAATCATTCCACTCACGTCGCTCCCGGGGAGTCCAGGCAAGTTCGGAAACTGCCAGCAAACGCGGGAAAATCATGTATTCCAAATGTTTTTCCGTTTCTATAAACTCGGTCCATGTGCAACCCTGTACCCCGATGACGTGCTCTTTGCCGCCGTCATAGATATATTCGACCGAATCCGGCGAAACGAATTCACCGCGAATTATCGATTCATTGTCGGCCGCCTTTGCAGGGGTATCAGGGACGGGATGAAAACCGTACATCTTCCGAATCGGCGAGAAACCGCCCATTGCGCGCGGCTGTGTATGAGGATCGGCCTGATACCAGTCGAAATAGAGGATCTCGCCCGGCGACATGACCACATCGTAACCGCGGTTGGCCGCCTCGATGCCTCCTCGCTGCCCCCTGTAGGAAATTACCGTAGAGGTGGATCGCAGGTTGTTCTTCAGGATTTCATCCCATCCGATCATCGTGCGTCCGTGTTCCGCCAGAAACTTTTCGGCGTGTTCGACCAGATAGCATTGCACCTGGTCCACTCCGCCCAACTCCCTGGCCAGATGCCGGCATCTGGGACAGCTCTTCCAAGCTGTCCGGTCGGCCTCGTCGCCGCCGATATGGATGTATTTCGAGGGGAACAACTCCAGAACCTCGGTCAGGACCTCGTCCATAAATTTCAACGACAGCGGATTGCCGACGCAAAACTCGCCGGAAGTATAGGCCCGGCCCGAGCAGCAGAGCTCCGGATAAGCTGCGAAAACCTCGTCGGAGTGCCCCGGGAACTCAATTTCCGGAATCACCTCGATGAAGCGTTCGGCAGCATAGGCAACGATTCTGCGAATTTCCTCTTTCGTATAGTAACCGCCATAGGCCCCCGGGGTGTCCTCGGGTACATAATGCCTGTCGCCGTAACTCCACCATTCGAGCCAGTCGGACTCCGTACGGAATGCTCCCAGCCGGGTCAGCAGCGGATAAGCGTCGATCCTGATGCGCCAGCCGCCGTTATCCGCCAGGTGGAAATGAAATTTGTTAAGCTTGTACCGTGCCATTTCATCGAGGAGCCGGAATATCGTTTCAACGGGGAAAAAGTGCCGCGAAACATCGAGATGAATACCCCGATAACCGAAACAGGGATTATCGATGATTTCCACGCAGGGAATCCCCTGTGCGGTCGCCAACAGGCACAGCGTCTGCCGGCCGTAGAACAGTCCCGCGGAATCCAGGGCCGTAAGGTCAATGCCCCGGCGAGTCACTTTCAGCCGGTAACCCTCCGGACGAATCTCCGGAGCCGAAGGATCGATTCGGCAGGCAACGTACCCATCGCCTGCACGCTCCACGAATCGGGCGCTGTCCGTTTCAAAGTAACCTCCCGTAAAGGTTGCCTCCTGCGGCATCGGCACCAGAATCATTTCGCCGACAGATCTCCGGCAGGCAGTGCCGAAGAACGAAAGAGCGACAATGGAGATTGCAAAAATGAGTTTCATAATCATATCCTATGGATTGAGTCGATTCCATCCACTCTGCCGGGACAAAATCTACCGGGTACGAAAATACTCCTGACATGGATCATGCAGGTCGAATTTTTACCGAAAAACGGTTGTAGCCCGCTTCTGCGGACAATCAAGCGATTTTATCGCCTTTTTCGTTCAGTCTGTCGATAAATTCCTTGGGAGAGAATCCGAATTTCTTTCTGAAGCACGTACTGAAATATTTCGGGTCGTTGAATCCGGAAGCATAGGCCAGATCGGCAATACGCATCTTCTTCTGCTCTTCGAGCAAATGATAGGCAGCACGCAGTCGCACGTCAATGATGAATGCAGCCGGAGTCAACCCGGTGAGCGATTTGAGTTTTTCGGTAAGAATCGTACGCGACATATTCATTTCACGGGTAAAATCGGCCTGTGCAAATTCGCAATCGTCGATATGCGCATTGACGCACGCCATAGCCTGACGCATGAACTTTTCGTCCATCGAAGTATACTCCAGTTTCTCCACCTCAAAAATCGGCTGGTTGCGGAAATGCAGGCCCCGAATCTCCAATTTTCGGAGTTGATTGACAATCTGAGCGTAGAGCAACTGCAGGTTGAAGGGCTTGGTGACATAGCCGTCCGCCCCCGAATTGTACCCTTCAATCCGGCTTTCGTCGGCATTTTTGGCCGTAAGCAGGATAACCGGAATATGACAGTATTCGAAGGTCTGCTTGATCCGTCGGCACAATTCGATACCGTCCATGCCGGGCATCATGATATCCGAAACGACCAGATCGACCGGCTGTCGGGACAATATACGAAGCGCTTCTTCTCCGTCGGATGCCGTTTCAATTCGGAAATAGGGCGCCAAAAGATTGGAGATCAACAAGAGCAGTTCTTCGTTGTCATCGACGACCAACAGCGTATGGTCAGTGCGTGTGCGGGAGGGGGTATCGGTCATCGCCGCATCGGGCTGCACCGGAACGAATTCTCCGGCCCCTTCGTAAATTTTTTCCGCGGCATCGTCTCCGGTATCATCGTCGATCTCCTCTTCGGTATAAGCATCTCGACCTATGGGTAGCGTGATTCGGAAACAGTTGCCGTCCTGCTCGTCGCTCGACACCCGGATTGAACCTCGGTGGAGGTCGGTGAGATCCTTGACCAACGACAGACCGATACCGGTTCCAATCGTATGGTGTTTCCGGTAATTGCCGTCGTAAAACCGGCGAAAAAGTCCGTCGATAGTCTGCTGGGTCATCAGTTCGCCGCTGTTGGCGACCGAAATGCAGACCGAACAGTCGTCTCCGGTTTCGATCCGGATGATAATTTCACCCTTGTCGGGCGTGTATTTTGCCGCATTGGACAGCAGGTTGTAGACGATCTTATCGAGTTTGTCGGGATCGAACCAGCCGTCGACCTGTTCCGACGAAGCACGGAAATAGACCTTGAGCTGCTTTCGGGCCACAAGCGGGGCAAAAGCTTCCACACACCGGCGAACGAATCCGACGACATCGCCATGCGAAACACGGATTTTCAGATTCCCGCTCTCGACTTTCCGGAATTCGAGTATCTGCTGAATCAATCGCATCAGCCGCGTCGCATTGGCCGACATGACACCGTAAAGAGTCTGATTGTCCCCTGTGCCGTTGTTCAGGTTCTGGAGCGAAGTAAGAATAATCGTCAGCGGAGTCATCAGTTCGTGAGTGACGTTGGTGAAAAACTGCAATTTGGCATGATTCAGTTCTTCGGTTTTTTGTCGCTCCAACTTCGAAATCTGCACCTCCTGACGCAGCCGGAGCCGGTAGCGCAGGAACCGCACGACCCCATAGGCGAGCACCAGCAGCAGCACGGAATAGATCGTCCAGGCCCACCACGAAAGCCACGGGGCGGGGAGTATCCGCACTGTGAGCGTCCGCTCGTTGCTGCTCCACACGCCGTTTTCCCCGGCAGCCTGCAGACGGAATGTGTAGGTTCCCGGTGAAAGATTGCTGTATGAGGCGAAACGGTGGTGCGAATCGGCCGTAACATACTCCTTATCAAATCCGTCGAGCCGGTATCTAAAAATATGATCGCGCGGATTGGCATAGGAGAGCATCGAGAATTCGATGAAGAAGTTGTTCCGGTCGTGCGTAAGCGTCACGGCATCCGTGTAATCGATATCCCGGAGAGAGATGCGCGATCGTTCCCGTGCGGGAATGGTCCGTAACGAACGATTGTGCACCTTGAAGTCTGTGAGCACGATCGGCAGTCTCGTCTGGTGGGGCTGCGTGCGATTGCCGGTGAATATCATCAGCCCATTCGATCCTCCGAAAGCAATGCGTCCGTAATCGACCTGCGCCGAAGCGTTTCGGTTGAAGAAGAACGACTGCATGTCGGCCGATATAATATAGGTATTGATATGCTCGGGATTGCCCAGGCTGTCCGGCGAAAAGGAAAAGACCGAATTATTCGTGGTAATCCACATCCGGCCGTTTTCATCCCGGGCAATATTGCCGATACCTTTGTTTTCCAGATTCGGGAAAGCCGACACGGCCTTAAAGCTCCCTTCCGAAGGAATACGGACCGCAAGTCCGTCCGCAAAAGTTCCGGCCCAGATACACCCCGTATCGTCGGCCTGCAGGCAATAGACATGATCGGAAATCATGCCGTTGTCGCGTGTATACTGCCTCCAGGCTCCGTCTGCCGTACGGATATGCAGAATGCCCTGACCGTTGGAAGCGATCCAGACATCGCCTGCTTTGTCGCAACAGATGTCGAACACATAAGTCTGATCGAATGGCGTAGCGTATCCGAGCCATTCAGCAGCGGTGTGGAAACGCCCGTCTGTCGATTCGACGTAAATACCTAACCGGGAGCCTATCCACAGATTGCCGTGCGTATCCTCACACAGAGCAATCACGCAGTCGTCCAGAAAGTTCGGCTGGTTGAAATGATTGATCTGCCGAACCTTGTGCTGCGTTTCGTTATACACCCAAATACCGGCGTTTTGCGTTCCGAAATACAGTTCCCCGGTAGTCGAGCGGCGGATGATCGTATTGACGGTCGAAGTGTAAGGAAGCGACTTCAAATCGGGATGCTCGTGGTAATCGACGATTTTACCGCTTCGAATGTTGTATTTTATAAGGCCGAAATCAAGCAGCCCGAACCAGAAGTCGCCGTTTCCGGCGTAATACATACTTCGAACAGAACTCGTGTTGTAACGGGTTCTGATCGGTTCCAGCCGATCGGACTCGAATTTGGTTCCGCTGGTCTGGACCTTGCAGACGCCGCCACCCAACAAACCGATCCACATCAGTCCGTCACGGGTTCGAAGGATCGAATTCACCTCGTTATAGGGCAGGTCTCCCACGTTGTCGCCGGGAAAGAAATTCTGGAACGAATCGGGATTGTCGATGTCGTGGAGGATGCTCAACCCGCTGCGACCACCGATCCAGATGGTATTCTGCTCGGGATTTTCCTCAATATCGTAAATAATATCGTCGAGCAGCGAGTGCGTTCTGCCCGGCACGTGTTTATAATGCACGTAACGGGTCGGTCCCGGGGCCAGAGGATTAACCAGCCGCACCACTCCGGCGCCCCACGTACCCACCCAGATATTACCCGCGACATCACGTGCCAAAACATGTGCTTTACGCAGCACGGCATCGTCGCAAGCATAGGCGCGATCCTCACGGATATCATAACGCAACAAACCCTGATCGAAAGCGGCGATCCACAGGTTCAGTTTGTCATCCTTGATGATGGAGGTGACCGCCTTGACGGGACGACCCGCCGAATTGGAGATCGGGACGGGATGAAAATTACGGTCGAGCGCATTTTTGCGGAAAAGGCCCTTGTCACCGCCGATCCAGATGCCGTTGCCCGTATCGCACAGAATGACTGCGATGTTGCAATCCGCCAACTCTGGATATTCGTCGGCCACGATGTTTCCCGAAACCTTGTCGAGCCGAAAAAGGCCGTGCTCGGTTCCGATCCACAGGTTCTTGTCGTGGTCCTCGACAACGACATTGACGAACGTGTTGAACAACCCGTTCGAAACATCACGCATACCGTAGGTGATGGCTCCGTATCCATCGTAGCGGGCCAATCCGTTATAAGTTGGAATCCAGATATATCCATCGGAATCCTGATAAAGTTTGCGCACTTCGTTCGACGGCAAAATGTCGGAAGGTAACGGGGTGAAACGCACCTGAGGAAAAGACTCGGCAGCAACGATCTGTATCTCGGAAAGGACAAATCCGATGCAGACTATGAAAAAACGGGATATAAGAAAGCGACGATGCATAACGGGTATTTTCGGAAACTAAAGTATACATTTTTTTCGGGAAACACAACTGCATCCCGCCGAATTGTACGATCATTTGGCCGAAAGAGAACGGCGCAATACGGCTCAAAACGTCCGGACAACTGCAATTTCGCCTTTATTTCAATAAGGTATCCGTATACGGGAAAGAATCTTTCCGGAAAATATTCAACCCCGCGGCCGATAAAAATTCATTCTTTTGTAACTGCTTTCCCAAGTCCCCTAAAGAACGAACCGACCCTGATAACGATATGACAACAAAAACAGATCTTATACGTCGAATAGTATCTTTGGCGTTTATGTTGCCGATACTCTGTGCCTGCGGCCGAAAATGGACGGTCGAGCCGCATGACACCTACTGTCTGATTCGGCAAGACGGAGGACAGACTCTGGGCTATTTCCCCGGATCCGGCGTCCGTATCTTATATTCCGACGGATACGCTTTCAAAGACCTGAACCGAAACGGGATTCTCGACTGCTACGAAGATTGGCGGTACACCCCGGAAGAACGGGCGGAAGACCTTGCAAAGCGACTCTCCGTCGAAGAGATTGCCGGATTGATGTTATACAGTTCCCATCAGGCCGTCCCGACGGATTCGGTAGGTTACTGGTCCTCGACCTACAACGGGACCTCGCTCCGGGAAAGCGGACTTCCCCACTCGGCTGTTTCGGACAAACAGCGGAAGTTCCTCCGGGACGACAATCTCCGGGCCGTGCTCGTCGTCCGGGTTGAAAGTCCCCGCATTGCAGCCGAATGGAACAACAACATGCAGGCCTTCGTCGAAGGCCTCGGACAAGGCATTCCGGTCAATATCAGTTCCGATCCCCGGAATGAAACCCGAGCCTGGGCCGAATACAACGCAGGGTCAGGAGGAAAGATTTCGTTGTGGCCCAGTCCGCTCGGGCTGGCCGCTACGTTCGACCCCGAACTGGTCGAAAAGTTCGGACGGATCGCATCCGCCGAATACCGCGCCTTGGGTATCGCCACAGCGCTGTCGCCGCAGATCGATCTGGCGACCGAACCCCGGTGGAACCGGTTCTACGGTACCTTCGGCGAAGACCCCGATCTGGACACCGATATGGCGCGGGCCTATATCGACGGATTCCAGACCTCCGTTGGAGCTGCCGAGATTGCGGACGGCTGGGGGTATGAAAGCGTCAATGCCATGGTCAAACATTGGCCGGGCGGCGGCCCGGAAGAAGGCGGACGGGATGCCCATTTCAGCTTCGGGAAATACACTGTTTACCCCGGCGGAAATTTCGAGCAACACATCCGGCCCTTTGTGGAAGGAGCTTTCCGCCTCAACGGCAAGACACGAAAGGCCGCAGCCGTCATGCCCTATTATACGGTTTCCCACGGGGTGGACCCCTCGGGAAAAAAGGTCGGCAACGGTTTTAGCAAATATATCGTCACCGATCTGCTGCGGAACAGATACGGATACAACGGCGTCGTCTGCACGGATTGGGGCATCACGCACGACTATTCCAGCATCGAGGAGGCTGACGGCAAATGCTGGGGAGTGGAGGCATTGAGCATCCCGCAGCGGCATTACGAAGCGCTCAAAGCCGGAGTAGACCAGTTCGGCGGCAACAACGACAAAGGTCCCGTGCTGGAAGCCTACCGAATGTGGACCGCCGAATTCGGCGAAAAATCTGCCCGGGAGCGGTTCGAACGTTCCGCCATAAGGTTGCTGCTCAATATTTTTCGGACCGGTCTGTTCGAAAATCCCTATGTAGACCCGGACCGGACGGAAGCGACGGTCGGGAATCCGGAATTTATGCAAGCCGGTTACGAAGCGCAGCTCCGGTCGGTCGTCCTGCTGAAAAACCGGGCGGGAACCCTGCCCGCATCGACCCGCCGGAGCGTATATCTGCCCGAATGCGGACAATCCCGCCTACCTGTAGACACCTCTTTGGTCAAACAATATTACGAATTGGCAGAAAGCCCCGAAAATGCCGACTTCGCGATCGTTTTTATCGACGAACCCGACGGAGGCTGCGGATACGATGCGGCCGATCGGGAAAAGGGCGGCAACGGTTATGTCCCGATCAGCCTGCAATACGGCGACTACACGGCCCGCCACGCACGCCCCGAGAGTATTGCCGGCGGGGACCCGAAAGAACCGTCCATCGACCGGAGTTACCGCGGGAAAACCGTCCGGAGTTCCAACCGGGAAGAGTTGAAACGGGTACTCGGAACGAAACGGCAGATGGGAGACAAGCCCGTCGTGGCTGTCGTTTCCACGACCAGACCGTTCGTTCCGGCCGAATTCGAACCTTCGGCCGATGCCATACTGCTTGCTTTCGGGGTACAGCGTCAGGCCGTGCTGGATATTATCTCCGGCCGGCGGGAACCGTCGGCACTTCTGCCGATGCAATTGCCCGCAGACATGAAAACCGTGGAACAGCAGCATGAAGACGTTCCGAGAGATATGGTTTGTTATACGGACTCGGAAGGAAATACATATGATTTCGCTTTCGGGCTCGACTGGAAAGGTGTCATCCGGGATGCAAGAGTCGAAAAATACAAATAGTCAAGAAATCGCATGAAGAAGCTGTTTTCAATTATTGCACTTTGCCTCGTCGGTACCGCGACGAACGCCCAGGCCCCTTATGCCCAGTTTCAGGGCGGCATGATCGGCTGCATAGAGCCGCAGGGCTGGATCGAGGAATTCCTCCACCGCCAACAAACGGGACTTACGGGACATCCCGAGGCGATGTCCTATCCGTACGACTCCTGCCTTTGGGCGGGTGAGATCGGACGTAACACCGAAACCTACGGAAGCGACTGGTGGCGCTACGAGCAGACAGCCTATTACACCGACGGTCTGCTCCGCCTGGGTTACCTGCTCGGTGATCGGGAGATGATCGCCAAAGCCGAGGAGGGGATTCGCTACACGCTGGCCAACGCATCGTCCACAGGTGTTTTGGGCAACAAAGCGATTGAGTCGATGTGGCCCATGTGTGTCTACTTCCGGGTGCTGCAAGCCTATTACGAGCGCACGGGCGATCCGGCGATCCCCGCAGCCTTGGAAAGGCACTACATGAACTTTACGCAGGAGCAGGTCGAGAAATGGCGCAACATCGTCAGCATCGAGGGAATGTTGTGGACTTACGGCAAAACCGGCAATGCGAAGTTGCTGGATATTTGCGAGAGAGCCTACAATGGCGGAAAATTCGGGGACCTGACGCCCGCAGTCGCGGCCGGCGACGAACGGTTCGTCATGCATGGCGTCACCTGCATGGAAGAACTGAAACTCCCGATGCTGCTCTATGCCTATACGGGCAAACGATATTACCTGGACCTTGCACTCAACGCCGAACGCAAGCTCACCCGCGACCACATGCTCCCCGACGGCGTTCCGGCCAGTGCGGAAGCGCTCGTCGGAAACGGGAACGTCATCAACAGTCACGAAACCTGCGACATTTCCGACTACACCTGGACGCTGGAGCAATTTCTCCTGACCACGGGCGAAGTCCGGTGGGCTGACAAAATAGAAAAAGCGGTCTTCAATGCCGGACTAGGAGCCGTTACCAAGGATTTCCGATCGTTGCAGTATTTCTCGTCCGTCAATCAGGTAATCGCAACGGGGCGTTCAAATCACAACGAATTCTTCCACGGTTCGACCTGGATGGCTTTCCGGCCGACGCATGAAACGGAGTGCTGCGCCGGAAACGTTCACCGTTTCATGCCCAATTACGTCGCACATATGTGGCTACGCGGGAAAGACGGCTCTATTGCCGCTGCGCTCTACGGACCTTCGGCTGCAACGTTCGACCTGCCGAACGGCCGACAGTGCCACATCGCACAGCGGACCTCCTATCCGTTCGACGGGGAGATCGAGTTCTCCTTCGGCCTGAAAGAGAGGACGGATATCCCGTTTCTGCTGCGCATTCCCGCATGGTGCAGGGATGCCAAAATATATGTCAACGGCAAACTGTGGCGAGACGCATGTCCCGCCGGCACGTTCGTGACCCTCCGGCGCAAATTCAGGAACGGCGACCGGATTCGGTTGTGTCTCAGCATGCAACCCGTCATGAACACCGTTCCCGGACAGGGAATCTACGTGCAGCGCGGACCTCTGCTCTTCTCCTATCCTGTTCCCCAGCGGAAAACAGCCGACCGGACGGTCTATGCGAATATGAACGGCAAAGTTCCCGGCAACCCCGAATTCGAATGCTGGAGCATCGAGCCTGCCGGACCCTGGAACTATGCCCTTTGCTCCGATCCGGTCATACCCCTGAAGGTCATTCGGACAAAACCCGCAGCCGCAGGAAGCTATCCGTTCGATCCGGAACATACGCCCGTGAAAATCTCGGTTCCCGTCAAACCGATCGACTGGGAATTGGAAAAAGGACGCTACACGCCGCGCCTTCCGGCCGAAGGGATAGCCCGCGCCGTATCCGACCGTATCGAATACCTCGAACTGATTCCCTACGGATGCACGGAACTCCGGCTTACTGTTTTCCCGCAATGCAATTAAGAATTCAAACCGAACCCGAAATGAACATTTCCCCGCTCCGACTTCTCGTCAACCGGACGATCCGGACTCTTTGCCCTGCACTCCTGCTGCTACCGGTAGCCTGTAGTGAAAGCGGACTCACGATCCGCGTCATCGATCCTTTGACCAATGTTCTTCCCGGAATCGTTTGCCCTCCTGCCGGGGACGATACCGTCCGCGTGGCCCGCGGCGAGAACGCCGTTCTGCAATTCGTTATCTCCGCTGACGACTCCGTCGCGGCAATGACTCCTGTCCTTCGGAGTCTTAAAACAGAGCAGGGAGCTTCGCTCGACAAAGCCGTTCTGGGCTGGGTCCGGAACGTACAGGCTTCCCACGCCTACGTGCCGGCGGCCCCCGATGCCCTGCAATCACCGTCCGGAGAATATCCCGATCCCATTCTGACCGACACCACCGTATCTATCGCTGCAGGCGGGACAGCTTTGCTCTGGTTGGACATTCCGATTCCGGCCGATGCCGAAGCGGGGCTTTACGAAGGATCGGTACGCATTTCCGGGCTAAAGAACGGAAAGCGGATCGTTGCCGACCGACAATTCACCATACAAGTTTATCCGGTCACGCTTCCCGAACAGTCGTTATTGGTTACCAACTGGTATTTCCCCGATAAATTCTCTTTCATGAACGGCAACGAATCCGTGGAGGACGATTCACCGGCCTATTGGGAATGTATGCGGCAGCTCGTCGAAACCGCCTCGGCCTATGGTCAGAACGTCTGGTTGCTCTACGAAACGGGAACGCCGGTTCCGACAGCCGACGGCAAAGGGCTGACGTTCGATTTCTCACGGATGGACAAAACGATCGAATTCCTGCTCCGACACGCCGACGTACGGCTGATCGAGGCCAACCATTTCGCCAAGCGGTCCCGCAACGGGTGGACCGATCCTTTCTGGGCCAACGTACCGGTCCCCGACGGCAAGGGCTCCTATGTTTATCAACGTCTGCCCCATGACGACCCGCGCGTGCAACGATACATCGCAGCGTATTTTCCGGCTCTGCAGGAGCATTTGCGTTCCAGAATGATCGATGACGGAAGCGGCCGCAGTTGGCTCGACATCTACACACAACACATTGCCGACGAACCGCTCAACGAAAATAAGACCTCCTGGGAAGGATTGGCCCGCCAGGTAAAACAGGCTGCCCCCGACATCCGAATCATCGAAGCTTACCGTTCTTCGTCCTACGACCCGGCGCTGATCGACATCCTCGTGCCACAACTCGACGAATTCGTATGGGAAATCTATCGAACAATGCCAGCCGGACATAGTTGCTGGTTCTACACCTGCATGTATCCCCGGGGGAATTTCGCAAACCGTTACGTAACACTGCCGCTCATCAAGACACGCCTGCTGCATTGGATAAACTACAAATACGACTCTCCGGGATACCTTCACTGGGGCTTCAACGCATGGGGAGCGAACGGCGATCCTTTCGGAGACGTTTCCGCCCCCGCCAATGACTGGCCCGGCGGCGACTCGCATATCGTCTACCCCGGTTACCGTAAGCTCTACCCGTCGATTCGGCTGGCAGCCATGCGTGACGGCATCCGTGACTACGACCTGCTGAAAATGGTTGAGGCCCGGGATTCGATCCGTGCACAGGCTTTCGTCAATGCGATCATATTCGATTTCGACCGGTACGACACGTCAGTGTCCAGATTCCGGCAGATTCGCCGGGAAATATTGGATTTTTTGGAAGACATGCATTAATCGGAATATTCAAGCAGTCAATCTCTGATTCAGTTCAGCAGATAAAATAATCCCGTTTGTCAGTTTTCGGTCGGTATTCATGACATCGGTTAAAAAGGCGTTCGACTGGGGAGAACGCCCGGCCTCGCAGAGCGAGCGCCTTTCGTATGCCGAAAAACTTTTCGGCATACAAAGGTACAGCTTGCTGTTATCTGGCGATAACAAAAATCCGCGGCGGAAATTTTTTGTGAAAACTTTGAAAAACCTCCGCTACGGCTTTCGAGGACGGGTCTTTCCCGGTTGCAATATTACAACCGTCCGGGCACCAAAACAAGCTCTCGGTGCGGACTGGAGCGGTCGTGGCCGGACATCAAAACCGAGGTATTTCAGTCGGTGGTATCCTGCATCATGAAAGGTAGGTTTTCTTGTTCCGTTCATTATTCCGATATAAACTGCGTGAAGCAGAAAATGGTATTTTGAATGGTTTAAACCATAAAACAGACACACACGCTTTACAAGCATAAAGCGAACGTTCAATCTTAAAAACATTGTACCATGGATTCATTAAAAGAAACCGACAACCTCGCAACAAAACCATCGAAGCGTCCCCGTATCGAAGTCGACGAAGAATTGATGCGCCAGATGATCGCCGGATAGGCCCCTTTGGATTCGAAAGTCGTCCGCCGGATTCCCGAACCGGAAGCGGAAAATACGGACGCTCCCGAGGGAAAGACATCGGAAACGGTATCCGGAGCATCGGCTCCGACTGCTGAAAGGACAGACGTCAATACCCAAACGAGTGACGTAAAGGAGCTGGCCGGATTCCGTCGCAAAAAGATTCCGCTGCCGGATTTCGAACGCACGTTCTTTGCCCCGGCGGACTGCCGTAACCGTTCGGCGATCTATATCAGTGCGGCAACCAAGCACAAAGTATCGGCAATCCTCCACTTATTGGGGAATGAGAATACAAGGCTTACAGCTTTGGTCGACAATATGCTGCGCTTTGTAATCGGAATTTACAGCGACGAATTGAATTATCTCCACGAGAAGAAGAACAACAGACGACTATTTTAAATAGACAATGCGATAAGCGATTACTTTGGGTTTCTGATATGGACGTAGCGAAACGACTGGCGTCCGAACCGCAGAATGTCGCCTTTTCCGACGATAGCGACCAGCAAAATGCCGGGGATGGAAATACGCAAGGCTCGCCCTCGGGCGATTCGCATGGCCTTGCGTATTTCCATCTCCGGCGTTTAATTGACTATCGGCGGGAAACTTGTAATCGCCGATGTCTTTCGGATTAGCCGTCGCTCTCTTCTTTCAGAGTCGGGAACTGGAATCTATCGCCTATTTTATCCTCTATTCGGCTTATCGCATTGCCTATCATTTGGTTTGTCACCTTGGCATAAATCTGAGTCGTGGTCGTATATTTATGCCCTAACATCTTACTGACTGTTTCCAGTGGAATACCGTTCATCAAGGAGACCGTCGTGGCGAAGGTATGCCTTGCCGTGTGGAATTTCAGATTCTTCGCAATCCCGCATTGTCGGGCGATATGTTTCAAACTGGCGTCCGAGGATTTCAAGGAAGCGACCGGGAAGACCTTTCCCGGATTCTCGGGAAAGAGCCGGTTGAATCGGTTGGCAGGAATACGATACTTTTCAAGAATAGCTTTCGCAACCGGAAGTAGTTTTACCGTAAACGGTACTTTCGTTTTCTGACGGATACTGCTAATCCACCATGCTCCGTTCGGAGTTTGTTTCAACTCCTCATAACTCAGTTTGGCCAGATCGGCATAGGACAGGCCCGTAAAACAACAGAACAGAAACATATCCCGTGTCCGATCCTGACGCTGCTGCTTGACTTTGCCGATAATTAGTTTATTGATTTCTTCTTCGGTGAGATATTCAATTTCCGGCTGGTCGGCAAAGTAGTAGTAATAGGCAAACGGATTCTTCTCCATTTGCCCGTCGTTAAACGCTTTCTTGACGATATGCTTCAGTGATTTGATCTCAACGCTGATCGTCGTGTCGGCAAGGCCCTTGACATGTTTCAGATAGGCGGCAAACTTCTCTGCAAAAGACTGATCCAGTTCCACAAGGGGTATATCCTTGACTTTATAGTCCTGACAGATGAAAAGACTCAAATCGCGTCGTAGCGTTTGATAACGAAATAAGGAGTGGATGGTACGGTCCACATCTATACGGTTCTTGTACTCTTTGCAGAATTCATCGCATAACTCCAGTAACAGTTTATACCTTTTACTGAAACCCAGATAGGCGTTCTTCACCTTATCGGCGGAAACATATCCGTCACGGTCGCAGATAGACTGGTAATGCTTTCCGATCTGGATACGAATATTATCCAGATAGCGGTTGATACGGTCGGCTTCGAGGCTTTTGCCTTTGGCGCGACCGCCCTTCACCTCCCACAGATGGGGAGGAACGCTAAGTTTGGCGCTGAACTGGGCGATCGTACCGTTGACGGTAATACGGCCCATGACGGGAACAACCGGCTGAACTTTGTGTTTGTCCTTTTTAAGGTAGAACAGAACCTTGAATGTACTGCGCATACTCCGATGAAATTTGGGGGTTAAAACTAATTTCCTCAGAGTTGTCTGTCAAGATGAAGCGCGATGCAAGAAATTGCAAACGAATATTTTATGCAAAATACAGCAAAACAGACGAGGTAACGATCTGGAAACCGTAACCTCGTCTGGAATTACCTTATTATGCTTGGAATCCCTCGAAGAAGAAACCCTGTGCAAAGATTAAATCGCTGAATATTTAATATTTACACCCATTTTCTCCTCTCGGGAAACGAATGGGTAGTACTTGAGGTACGATCTCCGATTACGATGCGCTGCCCGAAAGTGCGGAGCTGCTGCGCCGGCTGCTTGCGTCGCAGGGCGACGGTGAAGTGACGCTGATCGCCGTGGGATTTTCCACGAACCTGCAGCGGCTGATGGCTTCCGGTCCGGATGCGGTCTCTTCGCTCGACGGTATGGAACTCATCCGCCGTAAAGTAAAACACCTTTACATGATGGCCGGCGAATTCGAGCAAGCCGAGGGGAAAAGCGCCGAATACAATATCCGTATCGACCGCAATGCCGCGCAGGAGCTTTTCGAAAAGTGGCCCACGCCCGTTACGGTCAGTCCTTTCGAGGTCGGTTCGCGTATTCTCTATCCCGTGGAGTCGATTCTCGGAGATTTCGGCTATGTGGAGAAACATCCGCTGGCCGAGGCCTATAAAGTCTATAAACCGATGCCTTACGACCGTCCTATGTGGGACCCGTCGGCCGTGCTCTGCGCCGTGGAACCCGATGCCGGGTATTTCCGTTACAGCGCTCCGGGCCGGATTCGTGTGGATGACGAGTCGATGACATGGTTCGAACCCGATCCTGCGGGCAGGCATCGTTACCTGATAGCCGGAGAGACAGAGTGCGCCAGAGCGCGCGAGCGTATGGTCGAGCTGATTACACGGCGGCCGCATCCTTATACCGAACCTTAACGATGGAATACCGAAACGTTACTAACCTTTAAACCTATGAAACATTTCAGACTATTAATCTTGTCGCTGGGGCTGGCTTTGGTGAGTCTCGCCGCAGCGGCTCGGCAGGTGACCGTTTCCGGCGTCGTGACCGACGCTTCGGGTTCGGCGCTTGTCGGTGCGACGGTGCTTGTGCAGGGCGGCAGTCAGGGAGTGACCACCGATAACAAGGGCCAGTTTACGCTCAATGTTCCCGAAGGGAGCGTCCTCGACATCTCTTTTGTGGGCTATGAGAAGCAGAGCGTCCCCGTCAAGACCGGTGCTCCGATGCACATCACGTTGCAGGAAGAGGCGACGCAGATGGGCGAGGTCGTCGTCGTCGGCTACGGCGTCCAGAAAAAGGTGAATCTTACGGGTGCCGTGTCGCAGATTTTGGGTGACGCGATTGCGGACAAGGCTGCGCCCAACGTGCTGGCCTCTCTGCAGGGCGAATTGCCCGGCGTGGTCGTCACGCAGTCGAGCGGCCAGCCCGGCGAGGAGGGTTTCGCCCTTCAGATCCGCGGCCATTCTTCGGTCAATACGATTTCGACGCTGGTGCTGATCGACGGTATCGAGGGCGATCTCGATATGCTCAACCCGAACGATATCGAGTCGATTTCGGTGCTGAAGGATGCCGCGTCCGCATCGATTTACGGTTCGAAGGCTGCTGCGGGCGTTATCCTCGTCACGACCAAGCAAGGCGCCGCCGAACGCGTGAAGGTGAGCTACAACGGTTCGTACAGCTTCACGCGACAGGGCCGCAAACCCAGCCGTATCAATTCGTGGGAGGAGTATGAGATTACCCAGCGGGCCAACAACAAGGCTGTCAATGCCGAAATGATCGAGTGGCTCAAAAATCCCAATTTCAACTCGATGCTTTCGTCTTCGACGGCTCTGAGCTATCTGGACAACACCGACTGGATCCGCAAGAGTCTCAACGACTGGAGCCATATGCAACGTCATTCGCTGTCGGTACGCGGCGGAAGCAATAAGCTCAACTACATGGCCTCGGTGGGGTATTACGAACGCCGGGGTTTCTTCAAGTACGGTCCCGATGACAACAACCGTTTCAACTTTCGTGCGAATCTCTTTTCGCGCATCAACCGCTATCTCGATCTTTCGATCAAGCTCACGGCCGACCGTTCGGAAATCAACGCCAATGCCTTCAACGCTTCGAAGGTGCTCGCCGAAGTGTACCGCTGCCGCACTCGCATGCCGGTCTATTTTCCGCAGGATGAGGATCCGCTTGTAAACCCGAACCTCTATGCCGGTCAGGACGGCACCAATCCGATCGACCTGATGAAAAATGCCGGTACGTCGGACAACATCAACAACGACGTTTCGGGACAGGCCAATCTGCGTATACGCAATCTGGTCAAAGGCTTGCAGATCAATCTCACCGCTTCGCGCAAATACCGCGCGAACCTGAACGACCGCAAAACCCGTCGTCTGATCTGGTACAGCCGCGGCGACAATGAGTATCGTTATTCGCAGACTACGCCCAACGGGGTGCAGAAGCGCCGTGACAACTCCTTTACGGACAATCTGCGCGCCGTGGCCGATTACGACCTGAAACTGGGTCGCAGCCACAATTTTCATATCATGGCCGGTACCGAGTGGGAAAACTACCGCTTCGACCGTGTTTACGCCACGAAGGATTACATGCCCGACGGATTTTATTCGCTCAATTTCGGCAATTCCCAGTCGGCTTTCAACTCCGACCTGATCAATACTTCGGCGGTGATGTCCTTTTTCGGACGTTTCAATTACAATTTCCGCGAGAAATATCTCTTCGAGGTCAATCTGCGCTATGACGGCAGTTCGCGTTTAGCGCCTGCGAACCGTTGGGAGCTGTTTCCCTCGGTTTCGGGCGGCTGGGTCATCAGCAAGGAGAATTTCTTTCGTGACAAGGTCAAATTCATAGACCTCCTGAAGGTCCGCGCTTCGTGGGGCCGTCTGGGAAATGCCAATGCACTGGGCTACTACGACTATATCAACATGATCGAGACCGGCAAAACCATTTTCGGCGGCACTTCGGCCACGACCAATTACATCAAGACGCTGGCTTCGCCCCAGAAGAGCTGGGAGATCATCGACGTGCGCAATATCGGTCTAGACATGAACCTGCTGCGCAACCGCCTGCAGTTTACCGGCGAATATTATTGGAAGCGCAATATCAACATGCTCTCGTCGGCAATGGGCGTGCCGTCGCTTATCGGCATCGGGCTCCCTTCGGCCAATGTCGGCGAACTGAAGACATGGGGTTGGGAGATCGACGTGCGCTGGCGCGACAAGATCGGCAAGCATTTCAGCTACTGGGTGGGGGCCAATCTTTCGGACAGCCAGAACGAACTGGTCAAATACGAAGGAAGCAACGTCATTCAGGAAGGCGTCGTTCCTCTGCTCGAAGGCTATCCGCTCAATACGATATGGGGCTACCGCACGGCGGGACTCTATCAGGAAACCCCGGCTATGGAGGAGGCTATCCTGCAGCCCGGCGGCGCGCTCACTGCGGCGGGCGATGTGCGTTATGTCAACCGGGACAGCGATCCCTACATTACGGGTGGCAATTTCACGCCCGATTCGCCGGGCGATCTGGTCATGCTCGGCACGACCGATCCGCGTTATACGTTCGGTGCCGATTTGGGATTCGAATGGAAAGGGCTGCGCTTCTCCGTGCAGTTGCAGGGTGTGGGCAAACGCAACTTCCTGCTCGACGAAGCCACGCTCAATCCCACGCAGGGATCGCTCTATCAGGCGATCAATATCCACCGGGACTACTGGACTCCTGAGAATACCGACGCATTCATGCCCCGTCCGGTTTACAAGGGCGGTTCGTACAACTACAAACCTTCGGACCGCTGGATTCAGGATGCGGCTTACCTGCGTCTGAAAAACATCACGATCGGCTATACGATTCCCTTCAAACCGCGGAGTTTCGTCCGTTCGTGTTATGTTTATGTTTCCGGAGACAATTTGTGGGAAACAACCCGTACGTGGGATGTCTTCGATCCGGAAGCCCCTGCCATCACCACGGTCAATGGCTGGTATGCCTTTTACCGTGCCGTTACGGTCGGTCTTAATGTCTCCTTCTAAAATCAGCAATCTATGAAACGAATACATATCATTACATTGCTTTTCGCGTTGTTTTCCGCCGGGTTTGCGGGGTGTAATCTGGACCGTTTTCCCGAAACGGCGATGGCCGAAAAGGATTTCTGGAATCCTCAGTCGGAGGACGAATTCAAATATGCCGTCAATCAGCTCTACGTGCTGCTGGGACATCGCTGGGGCGATACGCGCGCCGACGATCTGTTCCGCAACAACTATCCCGACGACATCAGTGCCGGAACCCGCAAGGTGCCGGCCAAGAGCGACGACTGGAGCAATCCCTACAAGATGGTTTTCTGGGCCAACCGCATCATCGAACACGCGCCGGAGCACGGTACGACCGCTTCGCAGATAGACCGTTTCGTGGCCGAAGCCTACTTCTTCCGTGCTTACGCCTACTACCAGCTTGTATGTAAATTCGGCGGCGTGCCGATTCTGGTGAATACGGTCGGCGATATCGACGACCCGATTCTCTATGGTCCGCGCGCTTCGCGCGAGGAGGTGATGACTCGCATTTATACCGACCTGAATCTTGCGGCCCGCGAGCTGCCGCTGCCTTCGGCACTGGCCGACGGAGAGTTCGGACGCATTTCGCGGACGGCGGCTCAGGCTTTCAAGGCGCGCGCTGCGCTCTATGAAGGCACGCGTCGGAAATTCCATGGCGAAGAGCAGGCCGAGCCCCATCTCAAGATTGCCTATGAAGCTGCCGACTCGGTGATTCAATCCGGCGAGCACACGCTCTACACCAAGGGGACGCAGCCCTATAAGGACCTTTTCGAATATACGGGTGAGGAGGCTTCGGAACATATTCTGGTGAAACTGTACGGCTATCAGGAAACGCAATTGCTGACGCACAATTACCCGTACCAGATCGCCGTCAATTACGGCGTTTCGCGCAACTTCCTGAATCTTTATCTTAATGATACGGGGCTGCCTTTCGAGGACGATCCCTCTTTGCAGCTCACCTATAACGACTATTTCGACGGCCGTGATCCCCGTTTGGCCGAAACGGCATTGCGCCGCGGCGTCAACACCTACCAATTCGGTCCGTTCGTGCCCTATGCGCAGTCGCGTACGGGTTTCGGTATCCGCAAATACGTGCGCAACGACGGCATGACGGACCAGCCCAGTACGCTGGATTATCCGCTGCTGCGCTATGCCGAAGTACTGTTGACATACGCCGAAGCCCGTTTCGAACACGACGGAATCATTTCGGACGAGGACCTGAACCGTACGGTCAATGCGCTGCGCGACCGTGTGGGCATGGCGCACCTGACCAACGAATTCGTCACTTCCAATCACCTCGATATGCGGACTGAACTGCGTCGTGAGCGCTCTGTCGAACTGGCGCTCGAAGGGCTTCGCTACGACGACCTGATTCGCTGGAAAGAGGCCGAAATCCGTTTGCCGCAGGATGTATTGGGAGCACGGTTCATCGCCGGAGAGTGGGGCAGCGTCTCGCCCGGTTCGCTCGAAGACAAACTTACTGCACAGAATGTGCTGATCGTGGAGGAGGGAACGAGCCGGTTCTTCGATCCGAAGAAGGATTACCTCTATCCCATTCCGAGCAACGATATTGCTCAGAGCCGCGGGAATGTAGAACAGAATCCCAATTGGAAATAACCGTTAATCAGTTACTCAGATGAAAAAAAGCATATTTTCGCTGTTGGCGGCCATGGCATTGCTGGGCGCCGCCTGCGAAGACGATTATAAAAACTATCCTGACGGCTATGACCGTCAGTATTATACGACTTTCGATTACGAGTCCGACGATCAGGGCAATCCGACGCTCACGAACCGGACGATCTCCGTCGACCGTTCCAGTACCGAGCTGATCGAGCTGCCCGTCAAATTCATGTCGGAAATCGAGCGCGATTACGACATCGAGGTGCGTCTTTATGTACGTAATTCCCCTTATTTTCTTACGCAGATGGGAGTTATGAAACCTCCGAAGAACGAATTCTCGACTCCCGACTCGCTGGCGGTTCCCGGTGTGGATTTCCATATTCTCGATAGGGACAAGCGGGTGATGACGCCCGTACGTACCGATACGCTGACCTATTACAGCGTTATTTTTCCCCGTGCCCGCAAAGGCGTCGAAAAACTCTATATCGAACTGCTCAACAACGAAGATTTCGATCACTTGCGTTGTGCATGGCTGACGTTGGCGGTCAATAAGATAGATGCGACGAGCGAGCAGACGCTGCAGCAGACTGCCGTCAATCACGATGCCGGACATTACAGGATATACTCGCTTTCGCGCTGTTATTTCCGCAGGTTGAACATTCAGTAAACGGGACGGATATGAGCTATTTCAAAATATTTCGCATGGTGGGGGGCGCTCTCTTTTGGGCATTGGCGCTCCTCTCGCCTGCCGGGGTTTCGTCGCAGACGCTCGAACTCTCCGGGGCTCAGGTCGTGACTTCGGGCGACGACCCGCTGGTGCGCAAAGCCGCCGAAGTGCTTGTCGATGAACTCGCCCTGCGTACGGGGGTGACACTCTCCGCTGCCGGGACCGCCGACGGAGTGCAGATCCTTATCGGCCGGGAATCCGATCTTGCCGCGGGCAATGCCGCGCTGGGCCGGGAACTTGGAGCGCTTCCGCCGACGGGAACGGAGGGCTACAAACTGCTGGTCGCGGAAGACGGTAAATGCGTCGTCGTGGCGGGAAACGATCCGCGGGGCGTGCTGTACGGCGTGGGGCGTCTGCTGCGCAGTTGCGAACTGCGTAAAGGAAGCATTCTCCTGCCTGCGGCGACAACGGTTTCATCGACTCCCCAGTATGCGGTCCGGGGGCATGAACTGCATCCTTCGCCGCGGGCCAAGTCTCCCGACGAAGCATGGGCCAAGGAGAACTTCGAACAGTATGTCCGCGAACTGGCGCTTTTCGGGATGAACAGCATCGAGATGCTGCGCCATGTGCCTGCTGACTATATCCGTATCGCCAAGTCCTACGGTCTCGATGTCTGGATCGTGACTTACGACAACGGTCCCGATTTCGAATCGGAGCGCGGCGAGGCCACCGAACTGCGTTTCCGGGAAAATATCTTCAAACGTCTGCCGACGATCGACCATTGGTGTATCAAGAGCGGTGATCCGGGCGATCTGACGCTCGAACGCTTTTTCTCCTTCTCGGAGAAAGAGGTGGCGCTGCTCAAGCGCTATCATCCCGAAGCGAAGGTATGGCTGAGTCCCCAGCATTTCGTCGATGCTCCGATGAGCTATTTCGAGGAGTTCTGCCGGCGTGCCAATGTCGTAAAGTGGGCCGACGGTGTGGTATTTGCTCCTTGGTGCCGGATGTCGTTCGAGCAGCTGCGGGCGAAAATCCGTCCCGGACTGCCGATCCGCAACTTTCCCGACATCACCCACATCTACAGCAGCCAGTATCCGGCGCGGTCGATCGACCTGCCGATGGCGATGACACTCGGACGTATCTGCATCAATCCCAGCCCGGCGGCGCAAAAGCATATCCATAACCTATATGCCGGATTGGGCGTCGGGTCGCTGACCTATTCCGAGGGTACCAACGACGATCTGAACAAATTTTTCTGGCTCGGTCAGGATTGGGACGCTTCGACCGAAGCCGAAGCGTCGGTATTCGATTACGCCCGCTACTTCATCGGGCCCGATCTGGCCGCCGATTTTACGGCAGGCATTTTTGCGCTGGAGCGTAACCTGATAGGCCCCCTTGCAGAAAATGAAGAGATAGATACGACTTTGAAAATGTGGCAGAGCATGGAGGAGCGCGCCGACGATGCGACAATGCGCAATCCGCGTTTTCTGATGCCCCTGTTGCGGGCTTACTACGATGCCTATATCTACCGGCGGTGGTTGCATGAACTGGATGTCGAGTCCCGTGCCTACGATGCGTTGAAAGAGGCTCCCAAACGAGGTTCTTCGCGTGCGTTGTCCCGAACCCGCGCGATTTTGGGCGAAGCGCGGCGCAAACCCGTGGCGCAGGAGTTGAAACGGCGTTGCGAGGAGCTTTACGAGGCGGTTTATCACGACGAGGGTCGCTGGACGATGGAATACCAGCATTGCCCGCTGATGGACCAGATCGATTTGCCGCTCAACGACAGCGAGTGGCTGCTGATGCGTATCGACGAAATAGACGCGCTGGCCGACAATGAAGAGCGCGTGGAGCAGATTATGGCGTTGGTCGGCCGTACCGATCCCGGCGAAGGCGGCTTTTACTACAATTTGGGCGATTTCTCTTCGGAACGGGTGACCGGTATAGATGCCGCATGGGAGAGAGACCCCTCTCATCTCGAAACGCCCCATTGCGGTCTGGGTGCCAAGATGAAGAAAGGCTTCGTGATGACCCATCTCGGATTCGACGGCAAGCCCGTGCCGCGTGCTTGGTTGACGCAGGCCGGAATTTATTACGACCAGCCGCTTAAACTGACTTTCGACGGATTCGATCCTGCTGCGACTTATCGCGTGCGGATCGTCTATGTCGGCGAGGCCAACAAATTCAGGAGTCATGTGCGGCTCGATGCGGACGGCTGCAAGGTGCATGATGCGATCCGGCTTTCGGGCGATGTGATACGCGAATTCGATCTTCCGGCCGAAGCGACCCGCGACGGTCGGGTGACGCTGAGCTGGCGGTGCGATACCGGGGAGCGGGGCGTACATGTGGCCGAGCTGTTTTTTCTTAAAAACCAACAGAAATAACCTTAAAAACAATGATTATGTATCTCAATAAACGCATTATTTTCGGATGGCTCCTGCTGGGCGGACTGTTTGCCGGGGCGTGTGGCGAGGATGAGCCTGCACCCGCAGCCGAGCCGCTGGACCTCAGCATACGCGCTGCCTTGGCTCCGGTGTTGACGGCCGACGGCACCGCTTCCGTTGAGGAATGCCGCATGGAATGGTCGGCGGACGATGCCTTCGGACTTTGGGGCCGCAGCAGCCGGTTTGCAGACAACAATGTTTGTTTTACGCTTCAGGAAGTCTCCGCCGACGGTGAGGGTATCTTTTCCGGTTCGGTGTCCGACGCTCCCGGTTCGGGTCCTCAGACGCTGCGTGCGCTGTATCTTTATCGGGATAACCGCGGATTCGACCCTGCCTATCTTTCGGTCAAGCTCCCTGCGGCTCAGATTCAGTCCGGCGGGGTCTGCGATGTGAAACGCTATGGCTTTCTCGTTGCGACGCTTGAAAATGCAGATGTCGCTTCCGGCGAAGTCGCCATGGAGTTTTCAACTCCGTGTGCGGTGCTGAAACTCGAAATCGACGCTGCGGGAACCCCTCTTGCCGACAAGAAACTGAGTAGCGTGCGTATCGAGTCGGAACGGCCCTTGATCGGCAGTATGATTTACAATCTGGAGCGGAACGAGGTCGAAGTGCCGTGCAATGGTAAAACCGTGAATCTTACGCTGGCCGACACTCCGTCCTTAAGCGGTAAATGTGCCGCATGGTTCACCCTCTGCGAGGCCGAACTCGCCGGAGCACCGCTGAAAATTCAGCTTCTCTGCACGGACAAGAGCGTCGTGGACATTGTTTGCGAACCGCAGACCGCATTGCAGGCGGCGCGTGTGAGCGAACTGCCGCTGAACTTGGCGGCATTGATCGCTTCGGGCGATGCCGAGGTGAGCGAATTCCGCGTCGATCTGAGCGAGAACGGTACCTCGAACTGCTATGTCGTTTCGGCGGCCGATAAATACAAGTTCCGTCCGACGTGCGGCAACAGCAACGATCTGCCCGCAGGCATGACCCGGATAGATTGGCTCTGGATGAGCGCTCCGGACCTGATTACCGAGGTCGGCTATGAAAAAGGCATGGTCGTTTTCCGGGCTGGCGAAGCCCGCGGCAATGCGGTTATCGCCGCTTTCAACGATGCGGGTGAAATCGTGTGGAGCTGGCATATCTGGCTAACGGAAGACCCTGCGGCCGATCTTCACGCCGGCATGAGCAAGAGCTACCAGCTGCTCGACCGTAATCTGGGCGCCGTCTCGACCGAAGTGGATGACTATCTCTCCTATGGCCTTTATTATCAGTGGGGACGCAAGGATCCTTTCATCGGCCCGCGTCATCACGGGACGAAGGTCAAACGTGAAGAGACGCCCGGCTTCTCTGCGGCTACGGCCGATTATGTCGTAAATCCTGCATATGGAGGAACGTTCAAACTGGTGAAGAACACGGAGCTGCCTTCGGGCGGGGAGATCGGCTATGCCGTTGCCAACCCGATGAATTTCGTATGCTTCGGGGCCGAACAGAACGGCAGCGGCCAGACTTGGTTCAATTCGGATTTCAAGCAGTACCTTACTTTGTGGGGATACAACGAAGCGACGAGTTCCAGTTCGAAAACCATTTACGACCCGTGTCCGGTGGGGTACAAGGTGCCGCACTTTACGGGTACGGTCTGGGCCGGCGTTGCCGCTGCCAATCTGCCCGTGATGTCGAACGCCGGGCTTTACGGCGTCATGTTTTCGGGTGCGGAGGGTTCGTCGTATTATCCCGCTGCGGGCTTCCGAGACCATACGGGCGGTTTCCTCTCCTATATGGGACAGTGCGCTACCTTTTGGTCGGCCATGACCTATAATAACCTTAATGTCCGCGGTATGAAGATCGAGCCTGCGGGCAAAACCTATGTGAATGTAAATATCAAATTCAATGCGGCGTACGGCCAGTCGGTGCGTTGCGTGAAAGAATAAAAATCACCGGATATGAAAATGAAACGAATCGTATGTATTATCTGCGCGGCGGTCTTTGCTTTGACCGCCCGCGCGGAAATCCGGCTGCCGGCGTTTTTCGCCGACGGCATGGTGCTCCAACAGCAGGCAACCGTGCGCATTTGGGGGACGGCGGCCGCCGGAGCGAAAGTGACGCTTACCGCCGGATGGGATAACCGCACCTATACCTGCAAGGCTGCATCCAACGGCAGTTGGGCGCTCAAAGTCAAGACGCCCGCTGCGGGCGGGCCCTATGAAATCCGTATCAGCGACGGCGAGGAGATCGTACTGCGCGACGTTCAGCTCGGCGAAGTGTGGATATGTTCCGGACAGTCCAATATGGAAATGCCTGTAAAGGGTTTCCTGAGTCAGCCGGTAGAGGGTGCTTTCGAGATGATACTCGATGCCGGGAAGGATAATGTACGGGCCTTTACCGTTGCCCGCAGGCTCTCCGATACCCCGCAGGCCGACTGTGGCGGCAAATGGGTGGCGGCCTCTGCCGGAACGGTTCCCGACATCAGCAGTGTCGCTTACCTTTTCGCCTGCCGCCTGCATCGGACGCTGAAAGTGCCCGTCGGTATCGTCGTGGCGGCTTGGGGCGGAACGTCGATTCTGGGGTGGCTTCCTTCCGGGGAAATTGCGAAAACGATTTCAAAAGAGGAGTGCGCCCGGATATTGGCGGTGAACGGCAGCGACAAAAATCATCCTGCCAAGCTGTACAACGGAATGATCGCCCCGATTGCCGGATATGCCGCACGCGGATTCATCTGGTATCAGGGCGAAGCCAACGTCGGTTTTGCCGATGCTTACGGTGCATTGCAGAAACAGTTGGTCAATACATGGCGCCGGAGCTGGGGCGATTCGAATATGGCTTTTTATGCCGTGGAGATAGCTCCTTACCGCTATGGCCGCGGGAACGAGAACGCCTTGTCGCGTCCGCTGCTGGTCGAAGCGCAGGAACGGGCGTTGAAACAGCTGCCCAATACGGCTTTGATTCCGACGACGGATGTAGGCGATGCCGTTTGCATACATCCTGCGCGCAAACGTCAGGTCGGCGACCGGCTTGCGGCGACGGCGCTCAAACAGGTATACGGCCTGAGCGGGCTGGAACCCGAATCGCCTCGTATCGCCAAGGTCGATTATGCGGACGGTACGGCCGTAGTCTCCGTGACTTCGGCGTTGGGTGCCATGCCCGGCCAGATCCGCGGATTCGAAATCGCCGGGGAGAACCGTCGGTTTTATGCGGCTAAAGCCGTAGTCGATCGTCGTAAAGGCACGATCCTCGTATCGTCGGATCATGTGCCTGCTCCCGTTGCAGTGCGCTATGCGTTCCGCAACTACATTGTCGCCGATTGGACGAACTGGATGGGGATCCCCGCCCTCCCGTGCCGCACGGACGATTGGCCTGACGAGAACTGATGAACGAATTGCCGGGGATTCCGTGTATCGCCTTTCCGCGGAATCCGTTGCCGGATAGAAAACCGGGCAAGCCTTAGTCGGACTTGCCCGGTTCTTTGTTCGTCTGTTTCTGTCCTTGTTTGTCGGCAAGGGGCGGCCCGGTGCGCAGAGCGTCGCGGCTTCACGGCGTATCGTTACGGCGGGATGTACGACGTTGGAGCGTTCGGTTTCGGTCCGGTCGAAGTCCGTTTGCCGCCGGGTTTCCGTTGTCAGGGGGCTGGTTATTGCTCGTCTGTTTCGAATGCGTAGACCGTATGCTGCGTGTAGGTCTCTCCCGGACGCAACACCGACGACGGGAAGTTGTCGTGGTTGGGTGCGTCGGGGAAATTCTGCGTTTCGAGGGCGATGCCGGAGCGGAAGTTGTGGCGGTCGCCGCGTTTGCCGACCTCCTTGCCGTCCATGCCCTGTCCTGCATAGAACTGGAGTCCCGGCTGGTCGGTGTAGATCTTCATCCGGATGCCCGTCGCGGGTTCATAAGCCTCGGCAGCCAGCGAAACCGTGCCCGCTTCAGGCTTGTCGAGCGCCCAGTTGTGGTCGTAGCCGTTTCCGAATGCCAGCGGTTCGTAGTCGGTTTGTCCGATGCGTTCCCCGATCGCATGCGGCGTGCGGAAGTCGAGCGGCGTGCCTTCGACCGGGAGGATTTCACCCGTGGGGATCAGACCCGCGTCGGTGGGCGTAAAGCCGCTGGCATGGATGGTCAGCAGGTGCGAGTCGGTCGAATGCTCCGTTGTGCCGTGCAGGTTGTAGTAGACGTGGCTCGTGGGATTCACGATTGTCGGGGCGTCGGTCGTGGCCTCGTAGTCGATAACCAGTCCGTTGTCCGGCGTCAGCGAGTAGGTGACCGTGATGTCAAGGTTGCCCGGATAGCCCTCTTCGCCGTCGGCGGAGCGGTAGGACATGGCGACGGCGGGATTTCCTTCGGGCGTCGTGGTCTCGCGGGCGTCCCAGACGCGGCATTCGAATCCTCCGGGACCGCCGTGCAGGTGGTTCTCGCCGTTATTGATCGTCAGTTGGTACTCCTTGCCGTCGAGCGTGAAGCGTCCTTTGCCGATGCGGTTGCCGAAGCGTCCCACAACGGGTCCGCAGTATTTGTCGGCCGTGCGGAGATAGGCGTCGATGCTGTCGTATCCCCATACCACGTCGCGGAAGCGGCCGTCGGCGGCCGGAACCCAGAGCGCGACGACGCGTGCGCCGTAATTGGTGAGCTGCACGGTCATGCCGTCGGGGTTTTGCAGGGTGTAGAGTCCGACGGGTTTCCCGTCGATTTTGGTTCTGAAGGCGGCGGCATCGAGCAGTTCGACGCCGTTTCCGCTGTCGCCATTGCCTGCGCAGGAGAGCATGCAGGCCGTGGCTGCCATTAAGAAGAGATAGCGTTTCATGGTCTTTGTTTTTTATGTGGTCGTTATTTGATCCGGACGGGTTTGACCCCTTCGAAAGTCATTTTTACGGGTTTGATGAAGCCGTCTGCATCGAACTCCATGCGGTCGATGCAGGTCTGGCGGTGCCCCATGGCGGTCGCGCCCAGCGGGCGGCGGTGGTAGACGATGTAGTATTCGTCCCTGCCGGGAATCCGTATCACCGAGTGGTGGCCGGCTCCGGTGGCGATTTCGGGGTCCTGCTGGAGAATTTTGCCGATACGTTCGAACGGCCCGAACGGGGAGTCGGCGATGGCATAGGCCACGCTGTAGTCGGGACCGCTCCAGCCGCCTTCGCTCCACATGAAATAGTACTTGCCGCCGCGCTTGAACATAAACGGTCCTTCGACGTAGTTTTCAGGCGTTACGGACTTGTACGTCTCGCCGTCATCGAACGGCACGACGCTCAGCAGGTCGTCCGACAGTTTGACCATGTTGCAATGGTGCCAGCCGCCGTAGTACATATAATGCGTACCGTCGTCGTCGCGGAAAACGAACTGGTCGATGGGTTGCGCGCCGTTGACGATGCGGTCGATCAGCGGTTTGCCCAGCGCGTCTTTGTACGGGCCGCCTGGACGGTCAGCCACGGCGACGCCGATGCCGCCGTATTCGTGGTCGTTTTGGATGTCGTTGCCGCTGAAGAAGAGGTAATATTTGCCCTTGTGTTCGAGTATCGCCGGCGCCCACATGGCATATTTTACCCATTTCACGGCGTCGGTGGTGAGGACTTTCGGATGTTTGGTCCAGTTCACGAGGTCCTTCGACGAGAAGGCGTCCATGTAGGTCTGGATGTTGTACAGCTGGTGGACTGCCGAGCTTTTCTCGGCGGGGTAGGCCGGCATTTCCTCGCCCGGTGCGGCATAGAGGTCCGAAAGGGTGGGGAAAATCCAGTATTCCTTGCCGAAGACGGCGCCTTCGGGGTCGGCGTACCAGCCCGGAAAGACGGGATTTCCCGAAAGGCTTTTACGTGTGTTTTTTGTGCTGCCGCACGATGCCGCAAGCAGCAGGGCGGCAATGGCGGAAATCAGTTTCAGATACTTTGTCATCGGGGTATTGAGGTTGCTGGTTATTATTTGTCGAGAGGTATACGCAGGATGGTGAGCGAGTTGGGGGCGCATTCTACGGGTACGGTGCGCCCTTCGATGCGGAATGCCGATTCGCGGGCGGTGATTTTTTCGGGTTCTTCGAACGAATTTTCGTCGTAGATTGACGCCGATGCAAGCTCGATGCGCCGGGCTTCGCCGGGCGCGGCTTTCCCGCCTTTCAGCGCCAGCGAGGTTCGCCACGGCTCCGTGCGGCCATTGACCAGTTTGACGACCAGTTCGTTACGCTTGCGGTCGAGACCTGCGACGGCGTAGTGCTTGTTGACGATCGTATAGTCGTAGGCGTATTTGAGTTCACCGTCGAGGTAGCACTTCCATTTGTTGCCACGGATTTCGATGCGCACGTCGTACCACCGGTTCGCTTCGATCGGCTCCTGATTGCGGTAGTCGAAGAGTGAAACCGAACCTTTGTCGCCGATCTCCCGGAAGAGGACCGACTCGTTGGAGTGGCTTCCCATGTCGGCCATGAAATAGCGGCGGTCGTCCTGCATGCCGAAGACTACGCGGAACCCTTCGTGTCCGGCCGTCTTGCGGGCTTTGAGGGTGATCGTGCAGTCGCCCGCTTCGAGATCTTTCAGACGCAGGAGCGCATCTCCGGCCGGGACTGGCTGGGTCAGGACGCCGCCTGCGGCTTTCCACTCGCCGCGGATCGTCTCCCAGCGTGTGTCGAGGTCGCTCCAGTCGGTGGTGTAGAGGGTGCGGCCGTTGCTCGTGACCTTCAGGTCGCGGAACTGCGCCGCCGTGTTGCCCGTACTCAGGCCGATGAATCCTTTGGGAGAGTGGGGTTTTGCGACCTGCTCTCCGAGAATGCAGAGCGGAACGTTCACATCGGGCCGGTTCTCCGAAAAGAGTTTCATCACATGGTAGTTCGTGCGTCCGTAAACCTGTTTGTTGTCGAGTACCATCAGGTGGTTGCGGCCGTAATGGGCGTTTTCGATCAGCGGGGCGTAGGAGACCAGCTGCACTTTGTCGGCGTTGCGCTCCACGCCGGTCAGGTAAGCCGCTTCGGCCAGCGACGCGTAGAGATTCGACTGCCCGACGGCGGCGTATTCGCCGACGTAAATCTTATAGGGGAGCTTCTTCGGGAGCTTGTCGTAGACGTCGGCGTTGTTGTAGAACCAGTCGGCGGTCTCGTAATAGTGCGGGTCGATCATCTCCACTTTGTCCAGCCGCTTGATGTCGTCGCTGAACATCAGCGCTGAGATAACCGTCAGCTGCGGATATTTCGCCTTGATCGCCTTGTGGAAACGATTGTAGTTGGCCGCATAGCGGGCGAAGACGTTTTCGTTGCCGACCTCGATGTATTTCAGCGGAAAGGGTTCGGGATGACCGTTTCTGGCGCGTTCGGCGCCCCATTCGGTCGTCTTTGCATCGCCCAAAGCGTATTCGATGGCGTCGAGCGCCTCCTCGATCAGCGGTTCGAGTTCGTCGCCCTGCACATAGTCGCCGTTGCGGAACAGACACGACATGCCCGCGTTGCAGACGAACATGCCCTCGGCGCCGATGTCCTCGCAGAACTGCAGGAATTCATGGTAGCCGAACCCGTACGTACTGCGGTAGCCCCACAGGTTGTACTCTCCCGGACGTTTTACCGGGTCGCCGATGGTCTCTTTCCATTTCACGCGGTTGTCGAGCGTCAGCCCCTCGACGATACAGCCGCCGGGCCAGCGGACGAACGCCGGGCGCAGCTCTTCGATCATCGTCGCCACATCCTTGCGCAGTCCGTTGGTGCGGCCCTTGTAGGTGTCGCGCGGGAAGAGCGACACGTAATCGATCCAGACGCGGCCTTCGGCGGGGAAGGTAAGGCGCAGGGTGTTTTTGTTCCCTGTCTTCGACGGGGTGAAGGTCGCCGTATAGCGGTGCCAGCTGCCGTCCGTCGTCAGACGCACGTCGCTCGCAGCAACAGGTTGCCCGTCGGGCGTGACGATCGCGGCGCGGCACCACGGGGTTTTCTCCGCGCGGACGTAAAATTCCAGATCGTAGCTCTTGCCCGCTTCGACGGCGATTCCCCAGTAGCCGCTGTTTACGGCGCTCACTTCGCCGCGCGCCGCGGCGAGGTCGAGGCGCAGGGCGTGGGGCGTGGCGGCGTTGAGCGGATATTCGGCGGTAACGGACGAAGCGGCCTGTGAGCCGTCGGCGTACTGCGTCCGCCAGCCCGTCATCGCCAGATCGGGACTCCACCGCACGCGGAAGCGGTTGACCGAGTCGTTCGAATAGCAGTGCGCGTGGGGTGCGGCGGCATACCCGTCGGCGTCGAGCGTGCAGCCCGTCGGGAGTACGCCCTCCTCGAAGCCGCGGTTGCGGATCATCTCGGCGTAAAGCCCGCCGTCGCCCGAACCGGTGATCTCCTCGAAGAAGACGCCGTAGAGCGATGCGGGAATTTCGGCCCCGCGTTTGCCGAGGTCGATTTCGATGCGACTCCCGTCGTCGCTTCCGGCCGCCGTCAGCAGGGCCGCCGTGCCGGCGAGGGTGCAGAGCAATCGTTTGGTATTCGTATTCATAGCGTCTTTATTGGCGTGTTTCGTTGTAGGGACGGTGTTCGGGGGCGGAGCCGAAGTCGTAGTTGGGCTGCGGGCCCATGACGAATTTCAGCGTGCCCCCGCGAACGATGTCGTCGTATGCGATGTAGGAGTTCAGATAAGGTTTTCCGTTCAGTTCCACGGATTGAATATAGCTGTTTTTTGCGGAATTGTTCTCTGTTGTCACCATAAATTTGCGTCCGTTGGGCATATTCAGCACCGCTTTCTCGAAAAGCGGGCTGCCGAACGAGTAGACCCCGCACGAGGGATTGACCTGATAGAAACCTAGTGCCGAGAGAATATGCCATGCCGACATCTGGCCGCAGTCCTCGTTGCCGATGATGCCGTCCGGTCGGTCGGTGTAGAAATGGTGCTGTACGTAGCGCACCAGTTCGGCGGTTTTCCACTGCTGGCCTGCGTAGTTGTAGAGATAGATGACGTGGTGCGAAGGCTCGTTGCCGTGGGCGTACTGGCCGATCAGCCCCGAAATGTCGGCCGAGGCGTGGGGACCCATGTCGCCGGAAACGCGGAACAGCGAGTCGATTTTGGCGCGGAAAGGTTCGTCGCCGCCCATGGCTTCGATCAGCCCGTAGGGATCCTGCGGCACGAAGAAGGTGTACTGCCACCCCGTGCCTTCGGCGAAGTAGCCTGTGCCGCCGTGTACCGACTGGAACGGATTGTAGGGCGTGAGCCAGCTTCCGTCGTCGAATTTCGGGCGGATGAAATTGATGTCGCCGTCGAAGTAATGTTTCCAGTAGCGGGCGCGCCGGGCGAAAGTCCGCTCCACGTCTTTGTGTCCGAGTTTGTGCGCCATGGCGGCGATGCCCCAGTCGGCCACCGCATACTCCATGGCTTTGGAGGTCGCCTCGAACTCCTTGTCCGCAGGGATATACTCCCGGTCCAGCACATAGCCGATTCCGGCCTGTTCGCGGAGTGTGGCCGTCTGCAGGGCGCATTGCAGGGCGCGCTCCGCGTCGATGCCCCGGATCCCTTTCACTACCGCGTCGCTGACGATCGGTACGCTGCCGTAGCCGGGCATCTGGTTGGTCTCGCCGCCGATCAGCGGCCAGATCGGAAGCTTGCCCTGCTGGTCGCAGATCGAGAGCATCGACGCGACCATGTCGCCCACCCGGTCGCTCTGGATGATTGTAAACCACGGATGCAGCGCCCGGTAAGTGTCCCAGCACGAGAAGGTCGAATAATTTGTCCGGCTGGTTTTGCGGATTTTATTGTCGTGGCCGCGGAATTCACCGTTCACGTCGCAGTAGGTCGTGGGGGCGATCATCGTGTGGTACATGGCCGTATAGAAGATGCGCTTGGCGCGTTCGTCCGCAGTCGTGATCTCGACGCGCTCCAATTCCTTTTCCCATGCGTCGCGGGCCGCCGTCATCACCTTGTCGAAATTCCAGTGGGGAATCTCTTTGCGCAGGTTTTCCAGCGCATTGTCGGTGCTTACGGACGAAACGGCGACTTTCAGTGCCAGTTTCTCGACGCTGCCTTCGAAGCAGACCACGCCCTTCACGCCTTCGCCTTCCAGCTCGCCGCGTCCGGCCGGCTCGTCGTCGTTGAAGACCAGCAGTTCGGCGATCGGACGGTCGCTTTTCAGTGCGAAGTAGACGCGGTGTTCCGGCGCCCAGCCTTTGACGATGCGGTGGCCGACGACGGTGTGGGTATCGACCAGCCGTAGCGACGAGGCGAACGATTGAAATCCGTTGCCTTCGCGGAGGTTGATCAGCAGACGGGTCTCTTCGCCCGCCGGGAAGGTGTATTTGTGGAACGCGACCCGCCGCGATGCGGTCAGTTCGGCATGAATGCCGTTGTCGAGCGTCAGGGAATAGGAATAGGGCGAAACCCGCTCGTTTTCATGCCGGTAATGGGCTGAACAGCTGTTCGAGATGTCGTCCTGTTCGCCGCGGCGCGTGCGCACGTCGCCCGTGAAGGGCATGATCTGGATGTCGCCCAGATCGGTGCAGCCCGTACCGCTGAGGTGCGTGTGCGAAAATCCGATCAGCACGTTGTCCGAATAGTGGTAGCCGGAACACCAGTCCCAGCCTTTGAAGATATTTTGCGGTCCGACCTGTATCGCACCGAAGGGAACGCAGGCCCCGACGAAAACATGGCCGTGGCCACCCGCTCCGATGTAGGGATCCACATAGCGGAGGTAGTTTTTGTCGCCGGCCGCGGCCGATACGGCGACGGCGGCTGAGAGCAGGGTGAAAAGAAGCTTTTTCATGCGGTTCGGAATTGTGGAAAAAGGATAACCCGCCTTCCGTAGCAATGCCGGCGGGTTATCCCTTTGTTCGGTATTTAGATTTCGGCCTTGATGCGCAGCACGGTCAGCGACCACGGTTCGAACGTGTAGTCGAACCTTTCCGAGAAGCCGTTGTAGGTGCTTTCCCTTGGGAATACTTTCTTCGGATCTTCGAGCGTGTTCTCGTCCTTGGGGTCGGCCGATGTGAGGGTGACGACTTTTCCCCTGCCCTCCACGGAGGTTACGTTCTGCAGGTTGATTGACGTGGTGAACGGCTCTTCGGTGGCGTTCACGAATTTGACGATCAGTTCGCCCGCATTCTCGTCGTAACCCGAAACTACATAGCGCTGTATGTTCTCGATCGTCGTTTCGAGCATCTGTTTGCCGTCGAGATAATAGGTGAATTTGCCGCCTTTGACGTCGATGCGGATATCGTACCAGCGTCCCTCCTCCACATGCTGCGAGATGTTGTTGGGAATCTGCGGCATGTCGTTGCCGTCGATGCGCTGGAAAGCCGTAGTCTGGTTACCCCAGCCGCCGATGTTGAGCACGTAGCCGTTCAGCCCGTCGTGCATGCCGAAGTAGATGAGGAACCCCTCCGCTCCGGCGGTCTTGCGGGCCTTGAGCGAGATCGAGCAGTCGCCGAACGCTTCCGGCGTGCTCCATAGAATCCAGCGCATCACGCCGGGACCGGAGCCTTTCAGCGTGCCTTCCCCGGCAGTCCACGAACCCTCTTGGGGCGTCCAGCCCTGCGTCATGTCGGCCTCGACGGTGCGACCGTCGGCCAGCGTGACTTTCAGGTCCTTGTATTCGTTGTCGGTATTCCAGCCGCCCAATGCGATTCGGCCGCGGACTTCGACGGGGTGTGTCGGCTGTTCGAATGCGGTGGCGACGTTGAACGACGGACGGTTTTCGGCGTACATCTTCTGTACCTGATACGACGAGCGTCCCATGACGCGGTGGGAGTCGAACCAGATGAGGTTCGTGGGCCAGACGCGGTCATTGACGTTCTCTAACAGCGGAGCGTAGGAGGCCATTTTCACCAGATCGGAGTTGCGCTCGACACCCGTGAGGAACGCCGCCTCGGCCAATGCGCCGAGCAGGTTGCCGCCGCCGACGTTCTGATTGACGGCGTATTCGCCGATGTAGATTTCGTAATCCCCGCGTTCCTGTTGGTCGAAGAGTTTGTCGCTGGCGAAGAAGAATTCGGGCGACACGTACCAGTGGGGATCTATCATATCGACCTTCTCGTGACGGTGCTGGCCGCCCAGTCCGAGCGTCGAGATGAGTTTTAACTGCGGATATTTCGCCTTGATGGCCTTGTAGAATTTGTCGTGACGCTTTTCATAGACCGGACCCCAGTTTTCGTTGCCGATTTCGACGTATTTCAGCGGGAAAGGTTCGGGATGACCGTTCTCGACGCGTTTGCGGCTCCACGCGGTCGTGCCGTCGCCCAATGCGTAGTCGATGGCGTCGAGTGCGTCGTTGATGAAGAAGTCCACCTCCTCTTCCGGACATGCGTCGCCCGCGCGGCCCTGACAGCCCAGTCCCACGTTGCAGACGAACATGCCTTCGGCACCGATGTCCTCGCAGAACTGCAGGAATTCGTGGTAGCCGAAGCCCATCGTGGTACGATAGCCCCAAGTGTCGTAAACACCCGGACGGGTAGCCGGATCGCCGATGGTTTCCTTCCATTTGATACGGTTCGAAAGGGTGATGCCCTCCACCACGCAGCCGCCCGGCCAGCGGACGAATGCCGGACGCATGGCTTCGAGCGTCTCGGCGATATCCTTGCGCAGTCCGTTTTCGCGGTTACGGAACGTTTCGGCCGGGAAGAGCGAAACGTAATCGAGCAGCAGCGTTCCTTTGCCTTCGAGTTCGATGACGAAGCGGGCGTTGTGGTCAGTGCCGGCAGCTATGAGTTCGCCCGAATACTGACACCAAGATTTATCCGGGTCGAGGGCCAGCGGCCGGTTGCAGAGTTCCGTGCCGTCGGCGCCGACGAGTTTGATGGTGGCTTTGCCGTCGAACAGGTTGCCGTTCGAGGTGTTGAAACGCAGGAAATAGCTTTTGTCCTTCTCGATGTTGATGCCCCAGAATCCGGTATTGGAGAGCGCGACGCGTCCCTGAACGGGAAGCGTGACCTTCAGCGCCGTCGGAGTCGCGCTGTTGAGCGGATATTCGGTCGTGAGTTGCATGGTCGCGCCTTCGCCTGCCAACTGTTCGAGCGACCATGCGGGTATTTCGTCCGTTGTCCAGCGAAATGCCAGATCGGGATGGGGCTTCGAGCCGGTAAGGTGATTGCAGACGGCGGGTGGATAGATTTTATCGCCTTCGACCCGGTAGCCTTCGGGTACGGAGCTGTCTTCGAATCCGCGGTTCTGAATCAGCTCGGCGTAGAGTCCGCCGTCGCCCGCGTGGTTGATCTCTTCGAAGAAGATGCCGTACAGGGATGAGGGAACCTCTGCGCCGCGCTGTGCCGCGTCGATGTTTATTTGGGCTTCCGGCTGAGAACAGGCGCCCAGCAGCAGGGCCAGCGCCGGAAGCGAAAGATTCTGGTGTAGGGTTTTCATGGTCGGTTTGTTGGTCGGGTTATCTGTAATTTAACGTTCGAAGGGACGGTGTTCCGGAGCGGCGCCGAACTCCCTGTTCGGTTGCGGACCCATTGTCAGGCGCAGCGTTCCGCCCTTTACGATGTCGCTATGGCGGATGTAGGCGTACGGATAGGGTTTGCCGTTGAGTTCCGCCGACTGGATATAGATGTTGCGTTCCGAATTGCCTTCGGCCTTTACCGTGAATTTTTTGCCGTTCCCCGTCCGGATGGTCATTTCCGCGAATTTGGGACTGCCGAGGACGTAGATTCCCAGCGAAGGATTCACCGGGTAGAATCCCATCGCCGAAAGTACGTACCACGAAGACATCTGGCCGCAGTCCTCGTTGCCCGCCAGTCCGTTGGGCCGGTCGGTATACATTTCGTTGAGTATGCGGCGTACCATGCGGGCGGTTTTCCACTGCTGTCCGGCGTATGCGTAAAGATAGACGGTGTGGTGTCCCGGTTCGTTGCCGTGGGCGTACTGGCCGATCAGGCCCGATATGTCGCCCGACGCATGTTCGCCCATGTCGCCCTCGACGGTGAAGAGCCGGTCGAGTTTCTCCGTGAACGCCTCTTCGCTGCCGAAAAGTGAAATCAGCCCCCGGACGTCGTGCGGCACCAGCCAGATGTACTGCCACCCCGTACCCTCGCAGTAGTCGTCGTTGCGGTGGGTCGAGTGGAACGGATCGAACGGTTCGCGGAACGATCCGTCGAGGTTGCGGCCGCGGAAAAATCGGGTTTCGGGGTCCCAGTAACTTGTGTAGAATCGGGCGCGCCTGCCGAACAGGCGGGCATCCTCTTCGCAGCCCAGCTTTTCGGCCGCAAGGGCGATGCTGCCGTCCGCCAGCGCATATTCCAGCCCTTTGGCGACCGATTCGCCCTCCTTGTCGGACGGGATGTAATCCTGCGTGCGGAGCCATGCGAGTCCCTTGTAGTCGCTCAGCATCGACCGCTTCATGGCTTCGAAGGCGCGGTCGTAATCAATGCCCGGAAATCCTTTCATAACGGCGTCGGCAACGACCGGAACCGACTGGATGCCGATCATTTCGCGGGTGTCGGAGCCGTACAGGTGCCAGACGGGGAGATAACCTTGCTCGTCGTAAATGTCGAGCATCGTATTGACCATGTCGGGCACGCGTTCGGGCTGCAGCAGCGTGTAGAGCGGATGCGCGGCGCGGTAGGTGTCCCATAACGAGAATACGGTGTAGGTCTCGTGTCCGGGGTCCTCGTGGTTTTTGCCGTCGGCGCCGCGGTATGCTCCGTCGCAGTCGTTGAAGAGGTTGGGCTGGAGGAAAGCGTGGTAAAGCCCGGTGTAGAGGATACGGCGGGCCGCATCGTCCGAACCTTTGACCGCGACTTTGCCCAGCTCGCGTTCCCATTTGCGGCTGGTCGCCCTGACCGTGGCGACGAAGTCCCAGCCGGGAAGTTCACAGTCGATATTGCGCGCCGCGCCCGCCATGCTGACGGGCGAGATGCCGACTTTGACCAGTACCTCGCGGGCCGAATCGTCGAGCCGAGCGACTCCTTTGAGGTTTATGCCGCGCTCGACGCTGCTGCCTGCGGCGAGTTTGTCGTCTTTGTAGATTTCGAGCGTCACGGGTTCCGAGAAGCGTGCCGTGAAATAGATGCGCTGTTGTTTGGACCAGCCCGACGAACAGCGGTAGCCGCGGACCGTATGGTTGTCCTGCTGTTCGATGAAGGTCTCCGTCGCGCGGTCGTCGCCGTTGGCGTCGAAGAGATTTATCACCACCTGTTTCTGCCCCTCGCTGGGGAAGGTGTAGCGGTGGAATCCCACGCGCTCGGTGGCGGTCAGTTCGACGTCGATGCCGTAATCGTCCAGATGCAGCCGGTAGTAGGCTGGGGCGGTCGCTTCGCGCTGGTGCGAGTAGCGCGAGGCGTAGCCGCTGTCGGGATTCTCCTGCGATCCGGGCGTTACACGTATTTCGCCTGTGGTGGGCATAAAGAGCAGGTCGCCCGTGTCGCTGCATCCCGTGCCGTTGAGGTGCAGGTGTGCGAATCCCACGCAGATCGAATCCGAATCGTGGTAACCCGAACACCAGTCCCAGCCTTTGTTGAAGTTGTTGGGACCGAGCTGTACGGCTCCGAACGGTGCGGCGGCGCCCATGAAGGTATGGCCGTGGCCCGACGTGCCGATCCGCGTGTCCACCCATTGCAGGACGCCTTCCTGTCGTGCGAGCGACGGATCGGGAGTCCGGGCTTGTACAGCGGTTGCGCCGGCGAGAGCCAGCAGCGGGATAATCGTGTGTTTGAGCATGGCCGGATTATTTGTTTTGGGGCTTGTTTTTCCACGGAATATGTTCGGGGTGCGCCTCGTAATACTTGCGGGCCGTGGCGACGTTGTCCTTGGGCATCAGGAATACGAAGCGGCCGGGGAAATCCTTTTCCAGCCGTTCGGCTTCGCGTTTCAGACGGGCCACGCCGTGGTAGCCGTAAGTGGCCGCCGTGGGGTAGACGTTCAGAAAGTGCGGCCGCGAAGGATCGAGCAGCCCCTGCCGGTGCGCGAGGTTGTTGTACAGATCGCCTTCGGCGACCAGATGGTCGCCCTGATTCATGATGATTACCCCGTCGTGGTAGTCCAGCACCACGTCGTCGTCGCCGTTGAAGACGCCTTCGAGTCCCGCGGTTTCCGCATAGCGGTAGAAACGGTCCGTGCCGTAGGAGGTGTGCCAAAAGCAGGCCGTCTTGAATCCGGCCGACGCGAGCCACCGGCGGTTCAGTTCGAGCCACTTCTCATAACCTTCCTCGCTGTAGTCGCGGCCGTAGATGAATTGGTAGCCCGAAGGGCCGGCCATCAGCTCGTCGTTGGGACTCATGTGCTTGTAATACCACTCCAGCAGGAACGGGTTCAGCTCCTGCATGCCGGCGCAGAGGGTCGTGCCGACGGGGAAAGCCCCGCGGTCGGTGTCCTCGGTCCAGATGGCGTAGAGCGCGTTCTGGTCGAACTGTACGTTGTCGCCGTCGCTGAATACGACGCTGACGTAGATTTTGCCGTTCTCGGCCTTGACGGCTTTGCCCGGCCGCTGTTTGAACGATTTGTTGGGGTAACTGCACCAGAAACTGCCGTTGGCGTAGTAGTCGCTCACGACGTAGCCGATGTTGTAGCGGTTGGTGACGTATAGCAGGTCGTCGCCGCTCTTGGCATAGCCCATGACGATGGCTCCCGGCTTGAAGTCGCCTTTTCGGCAGATCTCCTCGATGATCGAACGCTCTTCGGGATCAGCGTCGTCGAGCCAGAATGCGAAACCGCGCGACGCCACGGCATAGTCGTAGAGCGTCCACGGATTGCCCGTCCAGTCGCTGCGCAGTCCCAGCGTGAAGAGTATGTTCGGGTGGCATTGGGGCTGAATGGTCTCCATGGCCCATTCATATGCGTCGCGCTTGGACGCCCAGCGGCCGTAAAGCCGCTCCACGTTACCTTTCCACGGGGTTTCGGCCGTCAGGCGGGCATAGAGTTCCTCGGTCAGCGGCAGTCCTTGGTGCTGGGCCGAGAGCATGACGGCCATGTTCCACGACCAGTCTTCCTCTGGACTCCAGATGTAGATGTTCTGCACACGGTCCGCATAGGCCTTGAACAGCGAGCGCAGACCCGGATCGCGGCCTTCGCCGAAGGGCAGGATCTCGAAGGGGCGTTTGGTGTCGTCGAGCTGGCGGACATGGTGGTCGGCTAAATAGAGGTAGCACTCGGCCGTCTCTTGATTTATGAGTCCCTGAAAGGCCGTGGAGATCATGCGCGCAGGGCCGTGGTCCCGGCGGATGTCGGCGACGGTGATCGTGCCTTTGTGCATTTTGGTTTTGTAGAACTGTCCCGACTGCGGTGCGGCGGCGGAAACCGTACCGCCGATAAAGATTGCGGTGGCTGTCAGGAGCGGAAATATGCGGTGTCTGATGATTTTCATGTTCGTTCGGGTTTGCGGCCTGCGGCCCTGTCTGCCGCCGGTTCGGTGCAATACGGCGGCAGACGGCGGCGCGGGCTATTTTTTGAGTTTGAGTCTCAGTACGGTCATAGATTGGGGGCGGAACGTGACGTCCATCGAGGAGCTTACGTTGTTGAAGACATCCTCCACCGGAACGATCCGGTTCCGGTCCTCGAAAGTGTTTTCCTCGTGCTTGGAATTCGCCCAGAGCGAGATGCGTTTGCCCTGCGGCTCGAATTCGGCGTTACGGAAATTGAGCTTCGTGCGCATCGGAACGTCCTCGGCATTGATTACCTTGACGATCACTTCGCCGTTTGTCCGGTCCAGTCCCGCGATGGCGTATTGGCGCTGTACGTAGCTGTTGTCGTAGGTCAGGTCTTTTCGGCCGTCGATCCAGCACTCCAAGATATCCTTGTCCTTGATGACGAGTTTCACATGGTAGGTGCGGCCCGTTTCGATGCGTGTCGTCGGACGGTCGGTGTTCAGCACGAAGGCGTTGTCGTCGGCGACGCTCTGGAAGATAGTCCATGCATTGCCGAAGCTGCCCAGCGTCAGCTGGTAGCAGTTCGCCGGATCTTTGGCGCCGAACTTGAGGACGAACCCCTCTTTGCCGCCCAGCTTTCTGGCGTCGAATTCCACGGATACGATCTTCGACTTGACGGCGTCGAGCCATTGGTCGCGGAGCATGATCGAGCCGGTGCCGTTCTCGTCGGGCTGGATCAGCTTGCCGCCTTCGATTTTCCAATCGCCCGAAGCGGCAGCCCATTCGCCGGGATTATTCTCCAAATCCGATGCGTAAACCTGTTCACCGTCTACCGAAATGCGGATATTGGAGTACTCCGCCGCCGTTTGGTAGGTTCCCAGACCGATGCCGCCGACCGGAGTGGTCTTGTCGGGAAGCACACCCAATTGCGTGTCGGTGGCCAGATTCACGTCCGGACGGTTGTCGGTGAACATGCGCTCGACCCAGTAGGAACTCCTGCCGATGACGTCGTCGTTCCGTACCAGAATCAGGTTGACGCCCATGCGGCATTTGGTATTCTCCATCAGCGGGGCGTAGGAGGTCATCGTCACCAGATCCGAATTGCGTTCCATGCCCATCATGAACGCTCCTTCGCTCAGTGCGCCTTCCATGTTGCCCGAACCGACGCCCATGTTGCAGGCGTATTCGCCGACATAGGTTTTGTGGCCCTTTTCGCGCGGGAACTTGTCGAAGTAGTCGGTGTTGGCGTAGAACCAGCTGGGGAAGTTGTAGAAATGGGGATCGTTCATGTCGTAACCGTCGATCCACGAGAGCTGGTCGCTCATCGGCAGGCAGGTAATGATCGTAATGTCGGGATACGCTTCGCGGATACGTTTGTAGAAGCGGTTGTAATATTTGGCGTACATGGCGCTGTGGTTCTCGTTGCCTACTTCGATATAGTCGAGCGTAAAGGGCGCGGGATGTCCGTTCTTTGCGCGTTCGGCGCCCCATTTGGTGGTCTCGGCGTCGCCCGTGGCGTACTCGATGGCGTCGAGCGCATCCTGTATCAGCACCTCGACCTCCTTGTCATCGTAATAGTCGCCGTTGCGGCCGTCGCACGACATGCCGGCGTTGCAGACGAACATCGCCTGCGCCCCGATGTCTTCGCAGTACTGCAGGAATTCGTGGTAGCCGAAGCCGTTGGTCGAGTGGTAGCCCCAGAGGTTGTACTCGCCCTTGCGGAGTTCGGGCTTGCCGATGGTGTTTTTCCAGTTCACGCGGTTCTCCATCGTCAGCCCCTCGACGATACAGCCGCCGGGCCAGCGCATGAAGGCCGGTTTGAGGTCGGCGACGAATTGGGCGACGTCCCTGCGCAGGCCGTTGGACCGGTTGTGGAAGGTCTCCTGCGGGAAGAGCGACACGTAGTCGATCTCCAGTGCACCCGCCGAGTCGAAACGCAGGGCGAACCGGCCGTCGTTCATGGTCTGCGAGGGCTTCATGACGGCTTCGAAATATTTCCACTCCCCGTCGCCCTTGAGCGTGAAACGTTTCGAGGCGATGACCTCGTTTTGCGCCGTGAGGATTTCAGCCGTCACGCCGCCCTTGTAGCCGGGTGCGGCCTTGATGTAGAAACGCAGGTCGTATTTTTTGCCCGCTTCGACGGCCAGTCCGTAGAAACCGCTGTTCACCAGCCTGAACGGGGCTGCATGGCGGTCGATGGTCAGGTACATGGCCTTCGATGCTTCGACGCCCAGATGGTCGGTGTCATCGATGCGGACCGAGTATTCGCCGTCGGCCGGACATTCGACCGTCCAGCCCGGATGTTTGTCCTCGATATTCCACGGAATACTCCAGCTTCGCAGGTGTTCGGGCGAGGAGTAGACCGATTTATGGGGCGCGTAAACGCGCTTGTCACCGGGATTGTAGGTACAGCCCGACGGAAGATTCGCCTCCTCGAAGCCGCGGTTGAAGATCAGTTCGGCATAGATGCCGCCGTCGGCCGAGCGGTTGATGTCTTCGAAGAATACGCCGTACATCGTCGGGGCGATTTCGGCTTTTTCCTGCGCAACGTCAATGTCGATGCGCGTCAGGGGGATTTCCTGCGCCGTCGCGGCCGGGACAAGGCCTGCGGCTCCCAAGGAAAGCAGTGCTAATAGTTTTGTTCTCATTGTCTTGCGGGTCGGAATGTTATTTGCAGTATTTTTTCAGCAGGTCTATTTCGGTCTGATCGTAGGGGGTGAAGTCGCCGTGGTAAATGTCGTGCTGCCACGGTCCTTTGTACTCGCCGTGTTCGGGACGGTGGCCCCACGGGAGGTCGGTCTGCGTCTTGCCGTTCACCAATCCCCACATCATGCAGCCTACCTCCTCTTCGGCGAAGACGGGCAGCACGGTCGGGATCGTCGATGCCGCGGGTCGGTTCATCCATTCGGTGCAGATCACCGGACGCCCCTCCTTTTTCAGCTCGCGGCACGTGTTGCGCGTGTGGTTCGCATCGGCGTAGCAGTGGAAGCTGACTATGTCCGAGTTGTCGAGGCAGAAGCGGTTCAGCCCCTCGTTGCCGCACCATACGCCGACGGTGATCGGCTGTTTGACATCGACCTCGCGCGCCCACTTCACGACGCTTTTCAGCAGCGGCAGGCTGCGGTCGCCCAATCCGCTGTTGGTGGGTTCGTTATAGAGGTCCCATACGAAGATGCGGTCGTCCTGACCGAAGCGGGTCATGATCTCCTTGACATAGGTTTCGAGCAGCGGATGCGTGCGCTCGTCGATGACCATCGTATGACCGGGCGAGGGCGACCACGCCCATGCGTACCAGCCTTTGAGCGGTTCGGGCTGCGGCCCGGTCACGGGATCGGCGTTGGCGCCGAAAACGCAGTCGTCGAAGAAGATCGGCATTGCCTTGATACGGTGTCTGTCGCAAATTTCCAAAAATTTGTCGAACGCTTTGATGAAATGTTTCGGATTCTCGGCATAGACGGCGTACTGAAGCACGACGCGGGCGCAGTTCAGCCCCGTCTCTTCAGCCAGTGCGAGTTCGCGCTCCATCACTTCGGGCGAGAAACTCGTCTTGTCCCACATGGCCGTATACTTGATAGCATTTGCGGGAATGTAGTTGAAGCCGCAGAACCACGGATTGGCTTCGCCCCATGCCTGCGCCTGCGCTTTGGTCCAGCGTTCCGAAGCCTTTGCGTCGGTCGCGCAAATCGTCAGGACTACCAGTAGGGCTGCGAATAGGAATGCAGTCTTTTTCATCGGTATCGGTTTGTAGTTTTGTTGTACTCGGAGAGAGCCTTGTAAAAGGCGTCGATATTGGCGTGGGGCGTTTCGGGCGGCACGTCGCAGCCCGACGAAAGGATGAAGTTCGGATATGCCGCCGTGGCGTTCAGCAGTTCTTGCGTCGCGCGGTACATTTCGTCGGCGGACGCCTGCTTGAACAGTCCCACGGGGTCGATGTTGCCCATAACCAACGTGTCAGCGGGACATGCTTCCAGCGCTGCGACCATCCCGGCCTGATTGCCGAAGTGGTAGCCGGCCGAACCGGTCTCGACCATGGCTTCGGTGCAGTGCCCTGTATTGCCGCAGTTGTGCAGCACGACCAGAAAATGGTCGTCCTGAACCAACTCTACGATCCGTCGCACGTATAGGGAGGAGTAAAGGCTGCAATCCTCGTTGGAAACGAGTCCGGCGGCGGGTTCCGCAATCACGACGCCCTGCGCTCCGCTCTTTTTGAGCGCTATGCAGTAATCGCCGATGAACCGCGTGCATTTTTTCAGCAGCAGCTGAATCGTCTCAGGCTCGGTAAAGGTGGCCATCATCAGTTCGGTCATGCCGAAAAGCCGTCCGGCCAGCGAGAACGGCCCGATGCAGCCCGCGAACAGGGGCTTGTCGCCGAGGGCTTCGGCGACGATGCGGTTGGCCTTGAGGTACTGCGGGATGCGGCCGGCTTCGAGCGTCGGGATTTTCAGTGCCTCGATCTCCGAAAGGTCGTGTACCAAAGTGTCGGTAACGCTCGGAACTTCGTTTTCGGGAAAGACGATGTGTGCGCCGAAGGCCTCCGCCTCTACCGTCAGATCCATGATGACCGAGCATGCGTCGGCGGGGTAGCGGTCATTGAGGGCCAGAATGGCGCGGGCGTGCACTTCGCCGTCGGTGACGGCGTCGCGTACCGTGTAACCGCACAGTTCGATGCCCGGATGGGTCATGATCGGAATCGCCAGACGCCGCCGGCCGTTTCGGGCTGATTCGGCCCAAGCTTTCATATCGAGTGTTTTCATGTTCATCGTATTTTTGTTGATTGTCAGGAGATTCTGCGTTTGTAGCATGCCGTGTTGCGGCAGATCGTACAGCCGTACGGTTTGCGTTCGACCCGACTGCCGATGCCGATGATGCCGCTGACCGATTTGATCGGGTACATCAGCGAGCTTTCGGTCAGTTCGATGCCGCAGGGCCGGTCCGGAAGCATGCCGAACAGCAGATGCTGTTCGGTAACCCTCCATCCGCAGTACCCCGGACTGTAGGGGAGCGTGTGCGGTATCTCCAGATCGCAGTCCAGCTGCTGTTCGAGTTTTGCGACGCAGGCTTCGGCCAGTACGCTGCCCACGGAGTCGGCGATGAATTCCCGGACGCAGTCGCCCGACTCCCTGTAGGTGCGGCGGAACTCTTCGAATTCGCGTCCTGCCGTAGCCACGAACAGGCAGAACAGCTCCGCGCCCGCCAGACTGTCGGTGATGATCTTGCCGGGGCGGAAGTTCACGCCGCCGATCTCTATATGCAGCGGCGTCAGCACTTGCCCGTTGCATATTCGGTAGAGAATGCGGGGTCTGCAGACTCGCTGCGTTTGGGCGAGCACCTCGTCGAGCATGGCGAGTATCTCAGGTTCGGGCGTTCCGTCGCCGTAGCCCATGGTGCGGTAGATCTCCTGCCGGTCGATCGCGAGGTCTTTGTAGTCGATGTCTATTTGCCGGGTTCGCATGGTGGCGTCGTTGGATTCAGGCGATGTTGAGCAGTTGTTTCGCACCCGTGACGGCCGCGTTGGCGTTCGAGGTGTAGAGGTCGGCGCCGATCTGCGCGGCGAACGCCGCATTGACGGGCGCTCCGCCTACCATGACCTTCACCTTGTCGCGCAGGCCGGCTTTGCTCAGTTCCGTGACGACGTTGCGCATGTAGTTCATCGTGGTCGTAAGCAGGGCCGAAAGGCAGAGTATGTCTGCATTGTGCTCTTCGACGGCTTTCACGAACTTTTCGCTCGATACGTCGATGCCGAGGTTGATGACTTTGAAACCGCAGCCCTCGAACATCGAAGCCACGAGGTTCTTGCCGATGTCGTGCAGGTCGCCTTTGACTGTGCCGATCACTACGGTTCCGACGTGCGATTCGACTCGGCCGCTCATGTGGGGTTTGAGCACCTCCAGCGCGCCTTTCATCGCGCGCGCGGACATCAGCAGGTTGGGAACGAATGCTTTGCGGTCTTGGAACCGCTGGCCGATTTCGGCCATGCCGGCGGTCAGGTAATCATCGATGATCGACTGGGCGTCCATGCCGGATTCGATCGCTTTGCCGACCAGCTCCTGCGCAAGTTCGAGTTTGCCGTCCACGATCGCCTGCGAAATTTGGTTCATATCTTCCATGGTCGTAGGTTATTTTAGTTGTGCATTGGCTATATCTATGAATGTAAGCATGTTTTCGAGCGACGTGTCGCTTTCGACCGAATGCGAGGGCGAGAATATGTAACCGCCGTCGCGGCCCAGTTCGAGCAAGTGGCGCGATTCCCTCGCTACCTCCTCTTTGGTGCCGAAGGGCAGGGTTTTCTGCATCGACAGACCTCCGTGGAAAGCCAGCCGTCCCCGGTACCGGCCCAGCAGGTCGTCCACGTCCATCACTTCGGGCTGGAAGGGGTTGAAACAGTTGAGTCCGATCGAAATCAGATCGTCGAACAGCTCGTCCACGTCGCCGCAGCTGTGTATCATCACGTATTTTCCGGCCTGACGGACACGGCCGTACATGCGCTGCAGGCGGGGATAGATAAACTCTTTCCAGAGGTCGTATCCCATGATCAGTCCGATCTGCTGTCCCCAGTCGTCGCCGAAGTAAACCGCGTCGATGTCGTATTCGAGGGCTTTGTCGATCTGGCGCAGGTTGTAGTCGCAGATCGCGTCGAGCAGCTGGTTCACGAATTGGGGATTGATGTAGAAATCCATCAGCAGGTTTTCGATGCCCCGCAGCGTCCATGCCCGTTCGTAGAGCGAGAATCCGATCTGGAACACACGGAACATGTCGGGCTTTTTGCTGATTTCGCTTTCGATGTCGGCGAAGAAGCGCGGGTCGAGCGGATCGGGAAACGTGTAGCCTTCGAGCGTGGGGTTTTCGAGGATGCAGCCCTTCACGTCGCCGATATCCTTGTCTACGCTGCGGTCCCAAACCACGCCGAAGACATCGCGGACATAGTCGCCGCCCAAATCTTCGAAGAAGCCGATGTCGCTTCCCAGCTGCAGGATATGGTTGCCCAGTACCGGGTCGAGGTCATCCGTGTCGTAGTACTGCATGAGAGCCTCTTTCGGCTCTTTGGTGAATTTGAAAGACCAAGGAACGTAAGGCGGCTTTTTACCGTCGAGGACGCACTTGATTACTTCTCGTTTGGTCATATCGTTGGTTTATAAAAAATGAAGCGAATTGGTTATACAAATATATAGGGTAAAAAGTCTGCTGTCTACCGTGTAATTTGCAAATAATTGTGCTATATTTGCACTAAGGGCCGTTCCTTCGATAATAATATAAGATCATGCTTTACGAAACCATTATTCCGGCATCCGGATCGTCGTTTACGAAGAAGAATTTTATATTCAAACACTTTCCGCCGGACTGGCATTATCATCCCGAATACGAGCTGGTCGCCATTACGGAGGGGGTTGGCAAGCGTTTCGTCGGAAACGGCGTCAGCGAATTCTCGCCGGGCGATATTGCGTTTATTGGCTCGAACGTGCCCCATTTTCATCTGAGTGACCGGGTTTACTATGAAAACAACGATCTGTATTGTTGTTCCGAAGTGATCCAGTTCAACCAGAATATCTTTCCGGCCGATTTCCGCACCATGCCCGAATTCGGACCGATCGTACGGCTGTTGGACGAAAGTTCCCGCGGCCTGCTTTTCCACAACGACGAGGTGCTGGAGCGCATCCGTACCCGTCTGTCGGATTTCGAACGGCTGGACGGCCTGAAACGGCTGATGGAACTTTACCGCATTCTGGGAATGCTGAGCCAGACTCCCGATTTTTCCTACCTGTCGATCGCCGAGGTGGACTACAACCGGGTCAAAGACCTGCATAACCTGCCGGTTTACCGGGCATATCAGTATCTGGCCAATAATTTCAAGGAGCCGGTTACGCTCCGGCAGGTGGCCGGATACGCCGGACAGAATCCCACGGCGCTATGTCGGAATTTCAAGCAATCGACCGGACGCAGTATTTTCAACTGCCTGCTGGAAATCCGTATCGACTTCGCATACAAACTGCTCGTCAATTCCGATTTCAGCATCATACAGGTGGCTTATGAATCGGGGTTCCGCAACATCTCGCATTTCAATCACAAATTCAAGGAGATGTCAGGCCTCTCGCCGCTGGAGTACCGCCGGGCGCATCAGGGGAAGTCGAGGACCGAATATTCGGAGGAAGAACTTACGGCCGCGGCCGGTGACGAATGATTCGAAATAAGGCTGGTCCCGAAAGAGAACCAGCCTTATCGTTTCGGACCGTCTACCGGGCCAGCACCCTGCGGGGACCTTTGACGCGTATCTCGGCGGAGTGTTGTCGCCGGTCCGCTTCGGAGACGGGCTGGGAGCCGCCGATATAGAACGAGATGCGTCCCGGACAGCAGGCCGTAGTGCCGTCTACATCGACCAGTGCGAGATTACGGGGCGTAAGGGTGAATTCGACGATCTGTTCCTCACCCGGTTGCAGATGAATGCGCTTTACGCCTTTCAGCGCCCTAATCGGCTTGGGTTCCGGAGCGTCGGGATGGCTGACGTAAAGCTGTACCACTTCATCTCCGGCTACGCTACCTGTATTGCGGACGCGGGTTACAACCTTCACGGACTCTCCGGTGACTGTGGTTTTGGCGGTGCATACCGGAGTGTCATATGTAAAAGTCGTGTAGCTGAGTCCGTATCCGAACGGATAGAGCGGTCGTCCTTCGAAATAGCGGTAAGTGCGGCCTTTCATCGAATAGTCGTTGAAATCGGGCAGTTGTTCGTCGTCTGCATAGAACGTGACCGGAAGTCGTCCCGACGGGTTGCAGTCGCCCCATAGAATATCGGCTACGGCTGTTCCGGCGGCCTGTCCGCCGTACCATGCCTGCAGAATCGCATCGGCATTTTCGGCCTCCCACGGGAAAGCCACCGCACTGCCTGACATCGAAACGAAGACGAGCGGAATCCCGATCTGTTTTACAACCTGCATCACTTGGGTCTGGACTTTTGGAAGCATGATGCCGGTGCGGTCGCCGCCGAGGAATCCGTCGAGTTTTTCGCGTCCTGCGTCGCCCTCTTCGCCTTCCAGCCGGGGCGAGATGCCGCCGACGTAGATCACGAGGTCGGCGCCTTCGACGGCTTTGCGTATTTCATCGGCCCCGGCTTCCGGCGTGGTGTAATCCGAAGCGCGCAGGTAGACGATCTCGGCACCCGTTTTCGCCCGTATGCCTTTCAGCGGTGTGACGATCTCCGACGGAAATCCGTTGTAGTTGCCCAGCTGGACTTCGGGCGAATCGGCATTTGGTCCGAGTACGGCGATGCGGCGCAGGTTGTGGCGCAGCGGAAGCAGTCCGTTGTTCTTGAGCAGCACCATGGATTCGTGTGCCATCTTCAGAGCATGGGCCTTGTGCGAAGCGGCTTCCAGCACCGAATAGGGGAGTGTGGCGTAAGGATCGCGCTCCTGCGGATCGAATGCGCCGAGTCGGAACCGGATCGTCAGCAGCCGTGCGAGCGATTCGTCGATCACGGCTTCGGAGATAAGCCCCCGCTCGACGGCTTCGGGCAGGTAGGCGAAGATTTCGCCGCAGTCCAGATCAGTCGTATGTATCACTGCATCCGCCGCGGCCGAGGCTCCGTCCGGATGGGTTTTGTGGTTTTTGAAGAAATCGTCGATCGCTCCGCAGTCCGAAGTGACGTAGCCCGTGAACTCCCATTCGCCGCGCAGAATCTCCTGCATCAGCAGGTCGCTGGCGCAGCACGGTTGCCCGCGGAACCGGTTGTAGGCGCCCATCACGGCGCTCACGTTGCCGTCTACGATCAGGTCGCGGAATGCTGGCAGGTAGGTGTCCCATAAATCGTAGTCGCTTACGTCGGCATCGAAGACATGGCGCGAAGGTTCGGGGCCGCTGTGGACGGCATAGTGCTTGGCGCAGGCCGAAGTCTTCAGCAGGACCGGATCGTCGCCCTGCAGTCCCTCTACGATGGCTTTGCCCAGCAGTCCGGTCAGGTAGGGGTCTTCGCCGTAGGTCTCCTGTCCCCGGCCCCAGCGCGGATCGCGGAAGATATTGATGTTCGGGGTCCAGAACGTAAGGCCCTTGTATTGGATGCCGCCTTTGCCCGTGCGGTTGGCTTCGTTGTAGATGGCGCGCGCTTCGGTCGAGGTGATGCTGCCCATTTGCCGTAACGCTTCGGGATCGAACGTCGCAGCCATCGCTATCGCCTGCGGAAAGACGGTTACTTTGTCCCACGAGCGGCCGACGCCGTGCAGACATTCGTTCCACCAGTTGTAGGCCGGGATTCCGAGCCGTTCGATCGCGGGCGTGAGATTCTGCATCTGGGCGGCCTTCTCTTCGAGGGTCAGCCGTGAGATGAGGTCCTGCACCCGATCGGAGATCGGGAGGTCGGGGTTGCGGAAAGGGTATTCCTGAGCGTGGACTGTCAGTACGAAGAGGCTGGCGATCCCGAATAGCAGACTGCGGAGTGATTTGGTCATTTTTTCTGTTTATCCGTTTGAGTGACTGGCAAGATGCCTGATGCAAAATTAATAAAACCTATGGAGGCGAACAAGTCCGCTCCATAGGTTTTTGCAGAGAGAGACCGTTATTTGGTAAATACCGTTTTCGTACGGGAACAGGTGCCTTCCCATCGCATTTCGACGGGATCGGCCGGGTCGGTTTTGTCGATATAGTTGTAGTACATGTAGAATGTCGTGACTATATACGATTTGTGCGAATTCTGTACGTCTACGGTCCGTTCCACGAGGATTTTGTTCCGCGGATTCTTCGGGTCGAGGTTCGGTTCGTCGCGGTTTATCTCGATGATGTCGGGATGCAGCGGCGTAAAGGTCAGCGTGGAATCCGCGTTTACGGTCATGTTCATCCGGTAATTTTCCCGGTTGGAGACGCGTTCGGAGGTATTGCCTGCGTAGAGCGATACGGTGGAGGGATCGACCACGCGCAGCGTGCGGGTCATGCGGACGTCGATGAAATCGCCCGTAGCGACTTCCCGGATCGTGCCCGACAGCGAATAGGTGCCCGTATAGGCGTTCGAGAGGACGACGTTCATCAGGATCGTACTGTATTTCGGCTCTCCGATCCTGTATTCCGAGGTCGAGACGATCGAGATCGGAAGAACGAAATTCTTGTCCTTGTCGATCTTGTCGAGATTGAAACTGATCGGAACGTCGGTGTATTCCGTTCCGGCTTTGATGATGATGCCTTCCCCGTTGAAAGAGTAGCACTCTTCGGGCAGCAGTTCGTAATAGAGACTGCGGTCGTTGCGGTATTTCTCCCAGTTGTATCCTTCGAGGGTGTCGGGGTTGACCGCCAGATCGACCCTGACGTCGCGGTCGAGTTTCGACGATCCGTTTACGGCGACGGTGATGAGCGTGTCCCTGACATTCGCATCCACATAGTTGAGATCGTACTCGCGGAAGCCGTTCTGGTTGATCAGCACGTGTTTGATGAACAGCTCGTCGTCGAGCTGGTTGTTGTTGCAGGCCGTGAAAAATGCCGTTGCGGCAAGCAGGAATATAATTGCTTTTTTCATAAGTCGTGTTCGTTTTGCGGTTACTACCAGCCCGGATTTTGGGTCAGTTTGGTGTTGCGCTTCAGTTCGTCGTCGGTGAACGGCCAAAGATACATCTTGTCCATGAAAACCTTGGTTATCTGCGTCGGCGTGGTTTCGTAGAATCGTTCTTTCTGCGTGCCGGACCCCTTCATGTCGACGTTCATACCCATTACGGCTTCGTTTTCTTCCGTTGCAGCGTCTTTCCAGCGGCGGAGATCGAAGTAGCGCGATCCTTCCATGAAGAATTCGATCTGGCGTTCGCGCTTGAGTTTATCGCGGAAGGTGTCGGGCGACCTGTATTCCGCATCCGTGAGATCGGGCAGTCCGGCGCGGAAACGCACCTGCCGGAATGCTTTTCTGATCTCGTTCACATCGCGCTTTACGATAAACGGTTCGTCATAAATTACATGGTTGAATTCGTACGCTTCGCCGTCGGGAAGTTCATTCAATGCTTCGGCATACCATAACAATACGTCGGCGTAGCGAATTTCGGGATGCGGCTTGTAGGTCGTTCGTCCGCCTTCGTCCCACGAGTCGTCGGGGTCGTAATATTTTTTGATGCCGATGCCGGTGAGCGGGAAGTTGTAGGGACGCGACAACTGTTTCCCGTCTTGGCCCGCGCGGTAGTAGTTGCAGCGGAAATTCTGGTATCTCTGGTCGGCGGTGCCGTTTTCCCAGATGCAGCCGTTGTAGGCGATCGAAGCGTAGAACCGCGGTTCGCGGTTGAGCCACATCCGGTGACAGTCGTTCGGGACGAACGGATCGTTGGTGTCTCCGGTGGTGAATCCCGATGTGTAATAGGGATATTCGCTACTTGCCTGATCCTTGTCGCGGCCGTCCCGCATGTAATAGGCGTTGACCTGTTTGAGCGTGGCCGCCATGTTGTTCGTGCCGTTATGCGAATAGGGGAATGCCTTATAGACGAACGAGTTGACGTCGGCGCCGCTCTGTCGCATAAAGATGAATTCGTTGTTGAGCGTTACGGGAGTCTCTCCGTTGAAGAGCTGCGCATAGGATTCAAAAGGATCGATGCCTCCGGCTCCTTCGGGGAATGCCGCCGTGGGGACATTCGGTGCCAGAGGTGCCGTTGTCGCGGTAGCCCTTACCGTTATCAGTTCGTAAAGTCCCATTTCGATCACCTCCTTGGCCGCTGCCGCCGCCCGCGCCCATTTGCGGATGTCCTTTTCCTGCGGAATCAGGTTGCGGCCTTCGTTGTCCTTGACGTTGAACAGGTCTGTGTTGCCGTTGAAGAGAGGCGAGGCGGCATAGAGCAGTATCTTGGCCCGCAAGGCTAATGCGGCGCCCTGCGTGGCGCGTCCGACCCATGTCGAAGCGTATTCCGAAGGCAGGATGCGGGCTGCGCGTTCCAGATCGGAGAGCATGAAATCGACCATTTCGTCGATCGTGGCGCGCGGGAGTGCCAGCTCTTCGTAATCGAGCGAGATGTCCTGTCCTTCGTCGGGTACGATCGGGACCGGACCGTATTGGCGCATCAGGGTAAAGTAGAAATAGGCGCGCAGGAAGCGGGCTTCTCCCTCCATGCGTTCCCGTTCGGCCGACGAGACCTCCAGACAGCGGTGAACGTTGTGGATGAAAATCGAAGCCGTACGGATTCCGACATACATTGCATTGTAGCGGTCTTCCCAAACGGGGTTCGTCGATGAGTACTGCCCGTTCTGGTAGAGTTCGCACGAGGCGTTTGCATCGTTGTAGATCGCTTCGTCCGATGCGAAGTAGAGGGCGCCGTTCGAGAGCGACGGAGTGCTGCTCAGTGAGCTGTAGACCTCCCAGAGCCACTGTTTCGTGGTGTTTTCGCGGACGAAGATCGAGTCGTACTGTTGCATGTCTTTCACATACTGCTGGACGTCGAGAAAGTCCCCGCACCGGATCATGCTCAGTGCGGCAAACATGACGATCAGAATGTTTCCTATTTTTTTCATAATAATCGGGATCTTAAGGTTAGAAGCTGACGTTCACGCCGAATGTATAGGTTCTTTGGATCGGGTAGGAGTTGCCGTCCTTGCTGCCCATTTCGGGGTCCCACCAATCGAACGACGACCAGCAGGCGAGGTTATAGCCGAGGAAGAAGATGCGTGCCTTCTCGACCCGGAATTTGCGGGTGAAAGCTTTCGGGAGCGTATAGCCCACTTCGAGGTTTTTCAGGCGAAGGTAGTGCCCGTCGCGCAGCCACCATGTGGACCATTTGGTGTTGTTTTCGCGGGGACCGTACGAGAGCCGCGGGAAAATGGCGTCTTGGCGTTCGGTGGCGGGGTCTCCCGATATTTCGCGTGATATCCAGCGGTTCTTGGGGTCGGCTACTACCGAAAGGATGTTGCCGGCGTCGTTTGCGATGAACGGGAACGTGGAATAACCTTCCATAATGAAGTCCATCTTGCCCGTACCCTGAAACAGAATGCTGAAATCGATGCCTTTCCATTGGGCGCTCAGTCCGAGACCGTATACGAGTTCCGGGGTTCTCGTGTTGCCGATCGGAACGATGTCGTCGTCGTTGATGACGCCGTCGCCGTTGACGTCCTTATACTTGATGTCGCCGGGCATCAGTTCCTGTCCGTACTGGGTCGGGCTGCTGGCGATTTCGGCTTCGTCCTTGAAAAGACCAAGTGCGATCAGACCGCGGTTCTGTTCCCATTTGTAGCCCTGCGTCATGCGGAAATAGAGTGCATTGGCCGCTTCGTCGTATTTCAGCACCTTGTTGTAGGCATAGGTCAGGTTGCCGCGGAGCGTGAAGATGAAGTCCTTGCCGATACGCTGCGTGTAGCCGAAGTTGCCGTCGATACCCTCCGAGCGCATGGAACCCACGTTGCCCCAAGGACGTTGGTCTATCGATCCGCCGACCAAAAGGCCGGTAGTGCCGGGTAGGAAACCGCGCCGTATGAAGATGTCTTCGCGGTGGTCGCGGAAAATATCCACCGTCAGATCGAACCGATCGGCGATTTTCAGGTCGAGACCGAGGTCCTGCTTGGTGGTGACTTCCCATGTCAGGTTTTGCGAACCCATGAGTTGTACGAGTATGCCGTCAGCCCTGTTTGCCCCCATATTTCCGAAATTGACGCTGTTACCGCCTGTTACCGTGGTGATATAAGGGAAGCGTGTTCCGCCGCCGATGCGGTCGTTGCCGACTTGGCCCCATGAATAGCGGATTTTGAGCATGGTAAGCCACGGCATATGTTTCTTGACGAATTTCTCGTTCGAGATCACCCAGCCCGCGGCGATTGCAGGGAAGAAACCGAAGCGTTCCTTCGGCTCGAAATTCTCCGATCCCGTATATCCGAAGTTGAATTCCACCAGATAGCGGTCGTCGTAACCGTAAGTTACGCGGCCGGAGAGGCCCATGTTGCGCTGGGGAACCGATTTGAAGACATTGTCATTGACATCGTTTTCCGAAAACGACTGCATGTAATAGTAGAGCAGACCGCCGACCCGGTGCTTGTTGAAAGCTCGGTCGTATGCCAGTTGCACTTCGCCGTAGGCGCGCCGGGAGCCGTAGACGTCCGATGTTTGCCAGAGCGGTTGCTCGTCTATGATCCGTGAGGTAATCAGATTGCCTTCCATGTCGCGGACTCGTTCTGCCTTGTACAGAGCCGGCATTTTCAGGCGGCCCAGATTGTGCCGGTTGTAGGCGTCATAGGAGAACCGGCCAGTAAAATGCAGCCCTTGCGTAATAAAACTCAAGTCCTGTTTCAGTCCGATGTTCGATTCCACCTTGTTTTCCCAGAACGTGTAATAACCGGTGTGGTTGAGCAGTACATAAGGCGAAATGCCGTATCCGTCCGTACCGTAGGTAGGCAGCTGGCCGTTTGAATAGCGCAGGGGAACGGTGATCGGGGTCATGTAGGAGATCGACCTCCAGAAATCGTCGGTATTGCCGTCGGGTTTGGTGGTCATGCCCGGTTTGTGCTGATCGACGACCCAGCCGCCGAGGCCGGCTTCGAGAATCGTGGTCTTGGTGATGTTGATGTCCGTGTTGATGCGGAAGTTGTAGCGTTTGTAATTGGTGTCCGTATCGTAGTTCTCTTTCAGCGAATCCTTGAAAAGCCCGCCCTGTTTGTAGTAGGAACCGGAAATATAGTAGCGGGCTGTCGAACCGCCGCCGCTGATATTGAGCGAAGTTTTGAATGTTGAGGTGCTTTTTTTCAGCAGGGCGTCGTGCCAGTCCACATTGGGGTAGAGGTCGGGATCGAGATTGTATTTGATGATTTCCAGATCGCTCGCGTCGTATACGGGGTCCTGATACCGCGACGCACGGGCTTCATTGGCCAGCGAAGCATAGGTTTCCGCATCGACGAATTCACGTTCGATGGCGGACGAGGAGATGCCGTATTCGGCTTTGAAATTGATGTTCACTTTCCCCGCTTGTCCGCGCTTGGTCGTGACCAGAATGACGCCGTTGGCGCCGCGCTGACCGTAGATCGCCGTAGCGGAGGCGTCTTTCAGAACGGAAAACGATTCGATATCCTCGACGTTGATTTCGTTGAAATCGCGTTCGATGCCGTCTACCAGCACCAGTGCCGATGCGTTGGCGCCGAATGTCGAGATGCCGCGGATCCAGAATTCCGAAGCGTCCTTGCCCGGTTCGCCCGAACGCTGTACGGCGATGATACCCGGAACGTTTCCCGCCAGCGAGTTGGTGATGTTGGCGGTGGGGACTTTCAGATCCTCCATTTTGATCGATGTGACCGCTCCGACTACCGATGCTTTCTTCTGGAAGCCGGCGCCGACGACCACGACCTCCTCCATTGCATTGGAATCTTCTGCCAGTTTGACGTCGATACGGGTTTTGCCTGCGATCGGAATATCCTGCGTCGCATATCCCAAGTAGCTGAACGAGAGCGTTTCGTTGGCTCCGGTTTTGATTTTGTATTTACCGTCGATGTCGGTGTTAGTTCCCAGTCCGGGCTGGTTTTTCACGATGACGTTTACGCCTACCATAGGCTGCCCCTGCAAGTCGAGGACCGTGCCGGTGATCGTATACTCTTTGCTTTGAGCAAATGCGGAGACCGGATTACCCCCCCCCAGCATGATGCTGCATACGGTCAGTATATATAGTATAAGTTTCTTCATAGCGAACTATTCTACGGTGATTTTACAAATTCGGTTGTTTTCTTTGTCGGCCACATATACGGTCGAGCCGTCGTCGCTGACCGCAACACCGGTCGGGAATTGTAATTGTGCTTCGAGCGGATCACCCTCTGTGAAGCCGAGCTGTCCTCCGATGCCGGCATAGGTGGTGACGGTGGCTGTTCCGGCATTGTCTACAATGCGGCGGATGCAGTGATTCCACGTGTCGGCAAGGAAAAAGTCGCCCTGCGGGCCGGTGCACATCTGGTAAGGCTGGTTGATGCGCGCATCTTCGCCTACGCCGTCCTGATAGCCCAGCTGCCCGTCCATGCCGACCCATGTGTTGGGTTCGCCGAGCGTTTTCGTCGCGAAATCGTATTCCATGCGGACGATGGCCGAATGAGACGCTCCGCCGAGAGCCAGCGCGTAGAGGTATTTTCCGTCGTGGCTCCAGCAGTACGTGAAATCGGTGTTGTTGTTGAAACATTGCACGAGTTCCACCATCTCCTGTTTGTCGCGGTCCCATCGCAGCACCATGCCTTTGTAATAGTCGTTGATGAACAGTTCTCCGTCCACGGGATTCAGGATCGAAGCGTTCGAACCTGAGCGGGGCGCATAAGTCTTGTGACGCACGAATCCGTCGGAGCGCAGCAGAAAGACGGTCGAAACATTCGAAGAGGAGCCTTCGACGCCGACGAAGAGCGTGTCGCAGGTCGTGCCGAAACTGATTGTGCGCAGGTTGTGCAGGCCGGGGGCGCGCCATGGAGTGCTTACTTTTTCATTGATCAGGTCTACCTCGCGGATACATTTGTAGGCATCGGCTTCGAGGACGTACAGCTTCTGATTTTCGTTGTCCAGAGCCAGACGCAGCGGGCGGGCGAATTTCGCCTCCTTGAATGTGCCGTCTTTGTCTTCGGCGTTGAAACCGCCGCCGCAGAGGGTGGAGAGGTTTTTCTTGAATTCGTACTGAAATTCCTCCTCGAAAACCACTTCCTGCGCCTCTTCGCCCTCACCGATGGTTACCGTGACCTTGCCGGTGTCGGCCCGCGCGGGGACGATGGCATAGATGCGGTTGCCTTTTGCGCTGACGACGCGGGCTTCCCGGTTTTCGTCGTTGGCGATTCGAACTTTGACTTTCGACGGGTCGTAACCGAAGTTCTCACCGCGGATGATGAGTTTCGTCCCTACACCGCCCTCTTGGGGAGAATAGCTTTCGAGCACCACTGGCTTGTTCGGATCGTAGACGGCGTTTTTGTCGGTGTCGTCATCCGAGCAGCTGGCCATAAAAACGGCGCTGACGACAAAGCCCGATACATATAACAGGCGGATTCGTTGTAACAGCATGCTTTTCATTTGTGGAAGTTTTGGTTTTTTAATTAGGTTAATCTTATCGGGCCGCTATCCGCCCGTTTGGTTCTGATGTTATACAAAAGTACGATGACGGATTTTGGGTTTCTAATCGGATTTTTGCAAATTCTTGTGCTATATTTGCGTTGAACACCCGAAGCGAAAGATTCCGGATGAACATATGAACAAAGTGTTTTTACACTGCAACTCCATTATCGGACTATATTATATGGTGTGTGAGTTATGCCGATCTTTGTAATCCGGCAGGATGATGCAACAAGCGGGGACTTCCTGCTGGAAGTCCTGCTTGTGCTAAATTAATTTTGCCGGGCCATGTGGAGTTGGCGGATTATGAACGAAGCGTGCGAGTCAGTTTACCAGAAAACAGCGTATATCGCGGTCAGGATGATGACGATGCCCAGCGCTCCGACCGTGAGACCGGGAGTGAAGTCGAAAGCCTTACCGCCGATGCTGTAAGCCCGGCTGCTGCGGGTGCGGCTCAGGCTGTTGGTGCGCAGCATCACCCCGATGAATCCGAGCAGGACGCCGAGCATGTAGATGGCGTCGAAATGGTAGCTGGTCCAGCGTTTACTGAAGAGAATTCCCGCCATGATGCAGATCGCCGCCAATATCAGGAGTACCCACGAGGCTCTGACCATGGAACGGCGTCCCGCGATTTTCGAGGTGTCGTCCTGCACGGATTCGCTGCGGTCCAGCAGCGAGATCGTTACGGCGATGACGACCAATACGATGAAGGCATAGCTCATGCGCAGGACGAAACCCATGTCCGGATATGCGAATTTGAGCGCGATGCCGACCGGGATCGTGAGTATCGAGGTCCATAGAGCGGCTCGGTTCGTAGCTTTTTTCCATAACAGTCCCATACCGAATACGACGGTTACGCCCGGATACACATATCCCGAATACTCCTGAATGTACTGGAAAGCCTGATCCAGTCCGCCCAGCAGGGGTTTGGCGGCGGCCATGGCGATAAATAACGCGCAGAATGCGACCATGCGCCCGACGTTAACCAGCCGTTTTTCCGAGGCTTCGGGGGAGATCAGCCGTTTGTAGATGTCCATGGTGAAAATCGTGGCCGTGCTGTTGATCATGCTGGCGAGCGAAGAGACGATCGCGGCGACCAGAGCGGCGAAGGCCAGACCCTTGATACCCGTCGGTGTGAAGTTCTTCAACAGCCACGGATAGGCGCTGTCGGCCGTGGTGATCGAATCCTGCAGCCCGTGGATCAGGTGGGGATTGGTGAACAGTACATAGGCCGTGATGCCGGGAATGACGACGATCAGCGGGATGAGGAGTTTCAGGTAACCGGCAAAGAGCAGACCCTTTTTTGCTTCGTGCAGCGAACGGGCCGCCAGTCCCTTCTGAATGATATATTGGTTGAATCCCCAGAAGCCGATATTGGTGACCCAGATCGACCCCAACAGCAGCGCGAGTCCCGGCAGGTCTTTCGAAATGTCGAACTGTTGCCCCGTGGCCGGATCGGAAACGACCGTTCCTTCGGGGATTATCATGCTGAGGTGGTAATCTCCGCCGGCGTCGCGGATCGTATGGAAGACGTTCTGCAGTCCGGTCCATGCGCTGCCGTCGGCCATAATCGTTGTCGAGGGGTCCGCGGCTTTGAGCGCGAAGTAAACTGCTACCAGACCGCCGCCGATTAGGAAAATGACCTGAATTATGTCCGTCCAGACGACGGCTTTCAGCCCTCCGTATATCGAGTAGAGTCCTGAAAACAAGAGTAGTCCAACGACGCCCCACATCATCGGAGTACCGAGTACCTGCTCCATGGCCAAGGCTCCGAGCCATGCCACGGAGGTCAGATTGACGAAGAGGTAGAGCAGCAGGAAGAAGATGGAGAAAGCGATGCTGACGCCGTGCCCGTAACGTTCGTTAAGCAGTTGCGGCATGGTGTAAATCCGCTTTTCGATCATGATCGGCAGCAGGTATTTCGCCACGAGAATCAGTGTGGCGGCCGCAATCCACTCGTAGGCGGCGATACCTATTCCTATCCGGAATCCCGATCCCGACATGCCGATAAACTGTTCGGCCGAGATGTTGGCGGCAATCAGCGACGCGCCGATGGCCCACCACGAAAGCGACCTGCCGGCGAGAAAATAATCCGACGAACTCTTTTCTTTGCTGAAGCGCGAGACGTACAGTCCGATTGCAATGATGATAAGCGCATAAACGCCGAAGACCAGATAATCCGCTGTTTGGAATCCTGCATTCATTGGTTTTAGGTTGGATTTAGATTGTTATACAAAATTACCGTTGGAAATTTCGTAAATCCTATGGAATTTTTGCTAAAAATTGTGCTATATTAGCAAATAAAGGCATTTTATATCTTTTTATATAAGTTAAAGAGTCTGATATGGTGGCCGGGATGATTTTTTCTTCCTCAAATATAATCACAATTGTATATCAGTTTATTACATTATGCTTGGTACAAATATGGCTATTTTATAACCAAAGCATAATCTTATGGGGTGTTTTGTATGCTCAATAAACGCATAATATAACTTTAACTTTATTTAAGTATTTTCTTTTGTTTGCAGATGCTTTCATTTCGCCTTGGATATTTGCATTTGTTTGGATTTTCTTTTCATAAACCATTGATTTGCAAAATTGTACCTATTTTTATCTTTCGTTTTCTATGAAAATGTGTTGTATCTTTGCATTGCGAAATAAACAACAATAGGTATGAAGCAAAAACAATATATACTTCACTCTCTGATAATCGAGGTTACTATGGTGCTATTAGCTTCGATGGTAGCGTTTCAAGTATGCAATATGCTTGGAATACGAATGAGTTTGATTCCATTAGTTATGGTCATCGGATATGTCATACAAAAACTACTATACCATCTTTGCTGTATCTCAGCAAGGTATATTGTTGATGCAATTCCTCCATCACTTCTAATATCTATCAAAAAGTGTGTGAGTAAAAAGATACAGCCTTTAGCATATTCACCTACCTCAAACTGTAAAGAAGTCCAGAAGAAGCGAATGGAGCTATTTCATTATGAATACCAACGTGAGCAGCAACAATACCAATGGCAAAAAGAACGAGAAGAAGATGAAAAGTTGAATGCTATCCTAAGATACACACGAGATATATTTAAGCGTTTTGATTTGGAGGAAACAGAGATTTACCAAATATGCGAATCTGTCCGCTATTTTGCAGCTAACCGTCAAGTGCTTTCTGCAACCGAAATTCATATCAAGAAGCGTACCTCCCTCACTCAAATCTCGTTGAAGAACTTTGCTTGGAATATCGCTTTTCAATATAATATAGGTGGAGATATGACTACATCATTCGTAATGGTGACATTCGCAGAGTGGTTTACTAATTCAACATTTGATACTATTAGGAAGAATCTGCGTACAACCACAGGACGGCACAAGATTGAAATTGATGAGAATATCTTATCAAAATACATTGTTTGAGCCTCTTTTCCACTTCCTGATAATAATTATTATAGGAAGTAGTGCTGATGTCGGATAAATTATATAATTTTGCTCTGTGATTAAAACATTTTACCTCATGGCTAATTTAAACAGATTAAAAGTGGTACTTGCAGAGCAACAGAAAACAGGAAAATGGCTTGCAGAGCAAATTGGGAAGTCCAACTGTACTGTAAGTAAATGGTGCAGCAATTCGGTTCAGCCAGACCTTAAAACGCTTAATGATATAGCCAATGTTCTTAATATTGACGTGAAAGACCTAATTGTCAGCAGTAATCATAACTGATTTATTGTCATGGAAGTAAACAAGAAAGAACTCAAAGAACAAGAGATACGCACTCTGTTCATTACTCCTGCGCTCCAACGAAAAGGTTGGGCTGTAAGTGTAAATATGCGTGAAGAGTACTATTTTACAGATGGTCGAGTACTTGTTATTGGCAATCAACATTCAGTAGCGGAGGGCAAAAAAGCGGATTACCTATTATATCATAAAGGTAAGCCCATTGCGGTAGTTGAAGCTAAAGATAATAAACATGCGGTTGGGGGGGGCATTCAACAAGCTATGGATTATGCCCAAATCCTTGACCTTAAATTTGCCTACTCCAGTAATGGCGATGCGTTCTTGGAACATGACTTTATCACGGGGAAAGAAACAGAAATTAAGTTAGAGGACTTTCCGACAGAGGAAGAACTATATAACCGTTATCTTGAATCCAAAAGCTACACATCGGAGGAGCTCAATATAATAGAAACACCTTTCTACTATGATGCTCATAGCCATGAACCAAGATATTATCAACGTATAGCAGTTGACCGTACAGTAGAAGCTATCGCAAGAGGACTACAACGTGTCCTTGTAGTAATGGCAACTGGTACTGGTAAGACTTTTACTGCATTCCAGATTATCCATAAACTTCATAAGAGTAAAGCAAAGAAAAAGATACTTTATCTTGCAGACCGCAATGTTCTTATAGACCAAACAATGGTTCAGGACTTCAAACCTTTCAAGAAGCAGGGTATAATAACTAAAATAATCTCACCTAAAGAAGGAGAAGCTAAGATTAATTCTGCGTTTGAGGTGTATATGGCTTTATACCACCAATTAGTCGGGAAAGAGGGTAAACCAGACCCATTCTTGGAGGTGCAGCCAAATTTCTTTGATTTAATTATTGTCGATGAGTGTCATAGAGGAAGTGCAAAAGACGATTCCGCATGGCGCAAGGTATTGGAATATTTTAGTGCGGCTACCCAAATTGGTATGACAGCCACACCGAAAGCTGACGAAGGAGCAAACAACTTGGATTATTTCGGTGAACCAGTATATACCTATTCACTTCTTCAAGGCATTCAAGATGGTTTCTTAGCTCCATACAGAGTTACAGCAGACTTTATTAATATTGATTTACAAGGATGGACTCCAGAAGAAGGTGAAATAGATTTATTAGGCAAGGAGATTGAACAGAAACTATATCAAAGACAGAATATAGGTCGTGATCTTGCCATCAAGTTAAGGCGTAAAGTAGTAGCACATAGGATAACCCAAATGTTACATGACATTGGTCGTATGACAAAGACAATCGTATTCTGTTCTGATATTGAGGAAGCTGCCGAAATGCGGACGCTGCTTATCAATATGAATAGCGATTTATGTAAAAAGTCGCCTTACTATGTTACACGTATTGTTGGCGAGGATAAAGAAGGTAAGAAACAACTGGACAATTTCATTAGTGTAGATGAGCCTTATCCTGTAATTGTTACCACATCTGAACTTTTATCTACAGGAGTGGACTGCAAAACTTGTGGTTTAATCGTCATAGACAAAGAAATTGGTTCTATGACTGAATTTAAGCAAATCATTGGACGAGGTACACGACTTAGAAAAGACAAGGGCAAATGGCATTTGGAAATCCTTGATTTCCGCAATGCTACCGCAAAATTCAAAGATCCAGCATTTGATGGCGACCCGGAACCACCAAAAGGAGGAGGGAAAAAGCCCAAGCCTTACAAAATCATAGATGCTCCAGAAATTCCAATAGTATCTGAGCCTCGTGAGAAATATCTTATCAGCGGTAAGAATATTCGCATTGCCCATGAAATCGTTTCAGTGTTAGGAGAAGATGGCAAGACGATGAGAACGGAAAGTGTTCAGTCGTTTGCTAAAAAGCAATTATTACGCCATTACCAAACTTTGGATGATTTTATCCAAACGTGGACGGAGGCAGAACGCAAACAAGCCATTATGGATGAATTGAAAGAATATGCTATTCTGATAGATGCTGTACGTGAAGCTAATCCGGCATTGAAGGATGCCGACATCTTTGATGTGATATGCCACGTTGCGTTTGACCAACCGCCATTAACAAGGAAAGAGAGAGCAAACAATGTAAAGAAGCGTAATTACTTCGGGAAGTACGAAGGTAAAGCCCGTGAAGTATTGGAGGCTCTTCTTGACAAATATGCAGAGAATGGTATTCTCGACTTTGAAAAGGCAAATATTTTGGAGATACCGCCGTTCAACAGCATAGGAAAACCAACAAAAATCATAAAGTTATTTGGCGGTAAGGTTGCTTTTGAGCAAGCCATCAGAGAACTAGAATATCAAATTTATAAATCAGCTTAAAAATGGCAGTAAACAACATCATAAAGCGAATCCAAAATATAATGCGCCAAGACGCTGGTATCAATGGTGACGCACAGAGAATTGAACAAATGACTTGGATGTTTTTCTTGAAAGTCTATGACACTCAGGAAGAAACTTGGGAATACAAAGATGAAAACTACAAGTCTATCATCCCCGAAGATTTGCGTTGGCGTAAATGGGCAGTAGATGAAAAAGACGGTGAAGCATTAACAGGAGAAGCATTGCTCTCTTTTGTCAATGAAAAACTGTTCCCTACTTTAAAGAATCTTCCGATAGACGCCAATACACCAAGAGCCAAAAGCATTGTTCTAGAAACATTTGCTGACTTAAACCAGTATATGAAGAATGGAACGCTTTTGCGTCAAGTGGTCAACATCGTAAATGAAATCGAATTTGACGATGCTGATGACCGCCACACATTTGGAGATATTTATGAGGGAATCTTGAAAGACTTGCAATCAGCAGGCAATGCAGGTGAGTTCTATACTCCACGTGCTTTGACAGACTTTATCGTGATGATGCTTGACCCGAAATTGGGCGAGACCTTTGGTGACTTCACCAGTGGTACAGGCGGCTTCCTTACCTCTGCTCTCAATTATATGAGTAAGAGCGTCAGTTCTGCCGAAGATGGAGAAAAACTGCAAAATGCAGTCGTGGGACAAGAATGGAAACCGCTACCTTATCTTTTGAGTATAACAAATCTGTTACTCCATGATATTGAAGCTCCCAATATAGCTAACTGTGATTCGCTTGGAACAAATATCACTGATTTCAAGGAAAGCGATAAAGTGGATGTTATCGGTATGAATCCTCCGTATGGTGGTAGCACAGAAGATAGTGTAAAAAGCAATTTCCCGGTGCAGTACCGTTCAAGTGAAACAGCGGATTTGTTCATAGCCCTTATCATGTACCGCCTCAAAGTTGGTGGTAGATGCGGTGTGATTATCCCAGATGGTTTCTTGTTTGGTACGGATGGAGCAAAACTTGCACTTAAAGAAAATTTACTCCGCAAGTTCAATCTGCATACCATCATCCGTTTACCGGGCTCGATATTCTCCCCATATACCTCTATTGCAACCAACATTCTTTTCTTTAATAATGAAGAAGCAGAGGGCTGCGAAGAAGGATTCAAGACTAAAGAGATATGGTTCTATCGCTTGGATATGCCGGAAGACTACAAGCACTTCTCAAAGACCAAACCAATGAAGGTGGAGCATACCCTACCTATTCAGGAATGGTGGAAAGACAGGAAAGAAATTATCAGTGATGAAGTGGGAGAAAAGAGCCGTGTGTTCACTGCCCAACAGTTGATTGATTTGGATTGCAACTTCGACCAGTGCAAGTTCCCGAAAGAGGAAGAAGAAATACTCCCTCCGGCAGAACTGCTCAAACAGTATTTTGAGAAACGTGCTGCACTCGACCATGAAATAGACAAAACCCTTTCTGAGATTCAAAAAATTCTCGGCATAGACATAAAATCGTGTAACTGATAATAGTGAAGTGATATGAAAGATTTGACCATCTCAAACATAGAACGGCAGAATGTACTTAACAATCGTTTTGCGGTCAGTAAAGTACAAGAACATCTTGATATAGAAGGAATGCTCTTTGAGGGAGAATACCGCTTTACAAAAAAAATGGTTGCCGACTTTTATCAAGTTGACACATCTACAATAGATCGTTACCTGCAATCAAATTCTGATGAATTGAAGCATAACGGATATATTTTATGTAAGGGTAAACAGCTGAAAGAGTTTAAGTTAGAATTTGCTCACCTTATTAATGAGGCGAGCAAAACAACACAACTTGGACTGTTTAATTTCCGCTCTTTCTTGAATATGGGTATGCTACTTACAGAGAGTGAAAAAGCCAAGAAAGTCCGTAGCCTTATCTTGGATTTTGTGATTACTACCATCAATGAAAAGACAGGTGGAGGAACAAAATATATCAACCGCAGGGATGTGCATTACCTTCCTGCCGCAATAACAGAGGAAAACTATCGTAAAAATCTCACTTCTGCCATCAATCAATATGTGGACGGACATCCCACATACAAATATTCTCAAATTACAGATTTCATATACAAGGCTGTATTCAAGGAGAATGCTAAGGAATACCGGGAAGTGTTGAAGTTGGATTCCAAAGACAATGTTCGACACACGCTGTATTCAGAGGTTTTATTGGTTATTTCTTCTTTTGAAAACGGTGTGGGTGCAGCTATCAATGAACGATTCAAGGAAAACGGTGGTAGAAAACTTACCATTGACGAAGTGGAGCGTATTGTAAACGAACTTGCCGAACATCCCATGCAGAAACCTTATCTGAATGATGCCAGAACAAAAATGGCTTCAAGGGACTTCAGTTTCCGGGATGCGTATCATGGTAACATTGCAGACTATCTGCAAGCTGTTACTCCTGAAGAGTTTGAACGATTCATCGGTGACCAGTCTATTGATTTTGACCGTATTTTAGCGGACAATAAAGATGTACTGAAACGCTTAAAACAGGCAGAGGATGAGTAAGGAAATTATTTACATAGATTACGATGAAGCCCTAAACATCTATGGCAAAATGATTGATGCCAGTGATGGTGGCTTTGAAGGAGTGCGTGATGAAGGCGGTATTCGTGCTACATTGGATTTTGTGCAAAACGATTTATACTATCCTACCTTTGCCGACAAACTGACCTATTTGATGTATAGATTTTGTTCCGGGCACTTCTTCAATGATGGGAACAAGCGTATTGCACTGACTTTGGGTGCGTACTTCTTACACAAAAATAATTACTATTGGCACGCTTGTATCTGTATGCGTACATTGGAATCTATCATTTATCACGTGGCAGCATCGAACATCGACCAAGATTTGCTGCTACGCATCGTCAATAGCTTTTTGACCAGTAAAGATTATGACGAAGAACTGAAAATAGATATTGCCAATGCCATGAGCAAAGGTGAGTTAGGAATACAAAGCGAAGATTACGAATAAATGAATATAATTATGGCGAATGTACTTGAAATCATAAAAAACGAAATTACGCAAGATTATTATAAAAATAATTTTCCAAATGATGGTCAACGTTTCATTGCGTGGTATATGCGGAATATACATCTTCTGGATCAAAGACAAGCTAAAGATGCCATCACAGACGGAGCCAATGATAAACAAATTGATGCCGTATATATTGATGAAGACGAGCAAAAAATATATATTGTACAAGGGAAATACTACCTTGGTGAATCTGTTGATGCAACTCCTGTGAGAGAAGTTATATCTGCTTGGAGCCAGTTTAGTAACTTAGCTCAATTACAGGAAAATGCTAATTCTAAATTAAAGACTAAAATATCAGAAATAGCAACAGCATTAGAAGATGACTCTTACTGCGTATGTTTTGAATTAATAACAACATCTATCTTTACGGATGCGGCTATGGATGATATACATTCATTCCAAACCAAATTATCAGAGGAAGATGATGCTGAATTGAATTATAGTACACAATTCTCCGTAGTTGATAAACAAGGTTTGGAAGATGCTTATAGTTGTGTTATTGAACAAACGAATCCAACTTTAAACCATACTATCAAGCTTGAAGCTGGTAAATATATGACGACAGAATTAGGGGCGACAAGCGTAATAGTTGCAGCCATGCCTCTGAAAGAATGTATAAAACTCCCTGGCATTAAAGATGGGTCTTTGTTCCAGAAAAATGTACGACAGAGTTTAGGCATTAACAATACCGTAAATAAAAAGATCAAGAAAACCATAAACGATCCGAATAAATGTGGTGACTTCTTCTTTTTTCATAATGGAATCACTGCCATTTGTAACAAAATTGAAGAATGTGGCAATGGTGAGTTTAAACTTTATGGATTGAATGTTGTAAATGGATGTCAATCATTGAATACTATTTTAAGTTGTAGTGAGAATGTACGAAAGCGTGATGATGCTTATGTTCTATTCAGATTTTATGAAATTCCACAAAGAGACAGGGCTGATTCTATTAGCATTAACACAAACACGCAAAGTGCTGTAAAGGCAAGAGATTTACGCAGTAACAGTAAGCAGATATTAAAACTCAAAAAGGCATACGAAGCAAAATATTCTAATGGATTCTTTGCAACCAAAAGAGGTGAAATTATTCCAGCCGACAAGGACAAACAGTACTGCATAGAGTTATCATATTTAGGAAAGAATCTTACAGCTTGGTACATGCAAAGACCTAATTTATCTTATGGTGAAACTAAGATTTTTGACAAGTATTTCAATACATTGTTCAAGAACGACTATTTGCCTGAAGATGCTTATGCTCTATCGTTTTGGATGAGAAAAATAATGGATGCATGGACTCAGGAAAACCCATTAGGACTGGAAGAGGAACTACTAACAATGAAGGCTTATGCTCCATACCATCTTCTTTTTGCCATATCAATGGTTTTTGCTAAATGTAACAATCAAACAAATGTACCATCACCGAGTGAGTGCTTAAAAGTTGCTTCTGAAAACAATCTTGTTGACAGCATAATTAATATTGCGGCAAACTGTTTAAACAGTGCTATTTCGGCAGAAAAAAACAATTGCGAGCAGAATAATAAAAGTTTCATTCCTCAAAATTGGGTAAAAAACAAGAGTTGCAATGCAGGTATTATGTCTGCTATTCAGAATTATTTTTCTTTCCTCCCAACAATGAATAAGGAGATGGATTCCAAACTTAAAAATGGAGTAAAAATAGACTCAAAGTATTTCTCATATAGAGTACAAGCAGAGGATTAAAAAATGAACGGAAAGCAATTAAAAAACAGCATACTTCAGTGGGCGATACAGGGGAAACTTGTACCGCAAGATCCTAATGACGAACCTGCATCTATGCTTCTTGAACGCATCAGAGTAGAAAAAGAAAAACTAATTAAGGAAAAGAAAATCAAGAAAGACAAAAACGAATCAATCATTTACCGTGGTGAGGACAATTCCTATTATGAGAAGTTTCTCGCTACTGGGGAGGTGAAGTGCATTGACGAGGAGATTCCGTTTGAAATACCTGCTACTTGGGAATGGTGTAGATTAGGATATATTTTCTCACATTGCACAGGAAAGGCTTTGAACGGCACTAATAGAAAAGGAAATTTATACACATATATTACTACATCGAATCTCTATTGGGATAGATTTGAATTATCTTCCTTAAAAGAAATGTATTTTACTGAAGAGGAATTGGGAAAATGTACAGCTACTAAAGGCGACTTATTGGTATGCGAGGGTGGAGATATTGGAAGAAGTGCAATATGGAATTATGACTATAACATTAGGATTCAAAATCATATTCATAAACTGCGGTCTTACATCCCATTGTGTACACGATTTTTCTACTATGTAATGTATTTATACAAGAGCATAGGTTATATCGGTGGCAAAGGAATTGGAATCCAAGGATTATCATCTGGGGCATTGCACAATATTCTTATCCCTACTCCTTCAATTAACGAGCAAAAGCGTATTATTTCTCAAATAGAAGCAATTATGCCAATCGCTGTCAAATACGAAAAATCTCAAGAAGAATTAAATCAACTAAACGATAGCATTCATAATAGGCTTAGAAAATCCATTCTTCAAGAAGCAATCCAAGGCAAACTCGTCCCTCAGATTCCGGAAGAAAGAACTGCACAAGAATTACTTGAGCAGATACGGCAGGAGAAACAAAAGCTCGTAAAAGAGGGCAAGCTAAAGAAGTTTGCACTGTCTGATTCTGTTATCTATAAAGGTGACGATAACAAGTATTATGAGAGGATAAATGGGCAAATTATTGAAATAGAGCTTCCTTTTGAATATCCTAACAATTGGTCTGTGCTACGTTTGAAAGATATTTGCCAACTAATAGACGGTGAAAAGAGAAACGGGAAGGACATTTGTCTGGATGCAAAATACCTACGTGGAAAATCATCTGCTACCATTGTAGAGAAAGGAAAATTTGTCTATGCTGGAGACAATATCATTCTTGTGGATGGAGAAAATTCAGGTGAGGTTTTTACTGTTCCACAAGATGGATATGTGGGAAGCACATTCAAACAGCTATGGCTTTCTTCGGCTATGTGGAAACCATATATCTTGGCTTTCATCTTGTTCTATAAAGAGGAATTAAGAAATTCAAAAAGAGGTGCAGCAATTCCGCACCTCAATAAAGAGTTATTCTACAACCTGCTTATTGGTATTCCACCTTTAGCTGAACAGCAACGTATAGCAGAACGGGTAAATGAATTATCGCAGTTGCTCAAATAGTTTTTCTATTTGGGCAACAATGCGATGTTGCTCTGCCAAGGATGGAATTGGCAATAATGCCGTTGATAAACGTTCTTTGCCAATGTTATAAAATGCCTGCCCTGATTTATTCGTTATAGATTTCATAAAATCAATCATAAAAGGAGAACTTAAAAGATAGAGAATATACTTTGAGAGCCATTGATTTTTCAGATACAAGCGAATGATAAATACGAACCCACCGACAGTTGTGTTTGGCATATCACTATTTACTCTTACCATTTTACCAATATTTTCCAAACTTGTAACCGCAGGTGTTAATATGTCATTCTCTTTCAATATAATATCCTCTTTAACTTTATCTTTTGTAAGAAATATATCATCATCTTTGATTCTCAATTCAAAAGGAGATATATTACCTCCACGCAGAATGCGGACACCCTCTTTTGTTGTAACGGTTTCTTCTTTTTTGAATGTTGCTCCTGTAAAGATTGAGCATATATCTTTTAGCCTACACCAACTCCATCCATTAGGCAAATCAAAGGCTATTTCCTCAGTAATTTCTTTGTCACTCTTTCCTACCTGCTCATAATACTTGCTAATTGCTCAATCTTTGAGATAATTCGGCTTTGCTCCATCAGAGGTGGAATCGGAACTAGATAAGTTTTTACTGTAGCAGTTGCAAGCTCCTTTTGTTTTGTGCTACCATCCGATTTATCTTCTATTACAGATTGTACCGTATTGCTTGTGAAATAGTAATAAAGGTATTGTGGCAGAACAAACTTTTTCATTGCTCTTATAACAGTAACATGACTATCTGCCACAGCCAATTCATACGGGTTTAAGGTACTACAATAAATTGCCATTCGTCCTAATGTTCCCAATCCTGTAGAGTTCCACATTAAATCTCCGTCCTGTAAAATACGTTCTTCACCATACGATGATAAAGTATCTGGATCTATGAATTGGGCTTTATCTATTGAGAAACCACTCCATTGATTACACTTTTGCGCTACAACAGGGTATTTCTTTATCAGAGAGTATTTAGGTGACTTCCCTCTTTGGATATAAGAACATATATCGTTAAGTCTTACCCAACTCCAGCTATCAGGTATTTCAAATGGAATCTCGTCAGTAATATTCATTTCCGTATTTCCATTCTTCTCGAAGTACTTGTTATCGTCACCTTTGTAGATAACAGAATCAACCAAAGCAGATTTCTTTAGCTTACCCTCTTTGAGCAGGTGCAGTTTCTCCTGCTTTATCTGTTCAAGCAATTCTTGCGCAGTTCCTTCCTCTGTAATTTGTGGAACAAGTCTGCCTTGTATGGCTTCTTGGAGAATAGACTTCTTTAGTTTGTCGTCTATACTTTTATTGAGATTGTCCAAATCCTGCTGTGCTTTAGCATACCGCTGAAATATAGGAGTAAAGTTTGCTAATTTTTGCACAAGACGAGACTGTTCTGCTTTCGGAGGAATTGGTAAAAGCATCTTTCCTAATGTTTTTCCATTACAATTGGGTTGTGCGGTAGCGATTGTTCCGGACTTCAATTGTTCCCAATACAATCGGCTTTCCATAAATGATTTAAGATATTGTGGACACAACTCTTTTGAATATCTTGTTCTTATGAGGTAGCCAGCATATATGGCTGGTTCAGGAACAGACTGAACCAAAAATGATTTACCCACAGTTCCACCAGTTCTTGCAAAAAGAATATCATTTTCTTTGAGTAGGTAAGTATCAATATCATAAGCTTCTATATTGCAAAATGGAACATTTTCCCATTGAACTACATTATCATGAATATCACTGATTCTAACCATTTTTATATCACCTCGTTCAAGGGCTGGGGCATTATATCCATATTGGATTGACAATGCAATATTACCCCATCTTTCCCATTCCCACCCCTTTGGAATCTCAAACGGAATCTCCTCGTCAATGCACTTCACCTCCCCAGTAGCGAGAAACTTCTCATAATAGGAACTCAATGAATTTGTAAATACCATACATTATTAACGATAATGAATTGTTTAACCAATAATGTATTAGACATGAACATTGAAAATTTTGAAACGTATCTTCGTCAAGGGAATATGGCGGAGAATACGATTGCAGCTTACCACTATGCCGTAAAAGAGTATTATTCTCGTCACAAGGAACTGAACAAGCGTAATTTGCTTGTGTATAAAACTTATCTCATTGAGAAGTTCAAGCCTAAAACTGTAAATCTACGTATTCAGGCAATGAACAAGTATCTTGACTATATGAATAAATCTCGTTTGAGATTAAAATCTGTCAAGGTACAACAGCGTAGTTATCTAGAAAATGTAATCAGCAATGCCGACTACGCTTTTCTGAAAAACAAACTAAAAAAAGAAGAAAACCAAGAATGGTATTTCGTTGTTCGTTTTCTCGCAGCCACAGGTGCAAGAGTCAGTGAACTTATACAAATGAAGGTGGAACACGTGCAGATAGGTTATTTTGACATCTATACCAAAGGTGGCAAGATACGCCGTATCTATATTCCTAAATCACTCCGCAAGGAAGCTACGGAGTGGCTCAATAGTACCAATCGTACAAGCGGTTATCTATTCCTCAATCGCTTTGGCGAGCGTATCACCACCAGAGGTATTGCGCAGCAGTTAAAAAACTATGCCACAAAATATGGTTTGAATGAGAAGGTGGTTTATCCTCATTCGTTTCGCCATCGCTTTGCCAAGAATTTTTTGGAGAAGTTCAACGATATTTCTTTGCTTGCTGACCTGATGGGACATGAAAGCATTGAGACCACTCGCATTTATTTGAGGCGTAGCAGTGCCGAACAACAAGAGATTGTTGATAAGGTCATAACATGGTGATGTATTTGGAAGGTTGGTCAGCCCATCCTTCCAAATTCCTCTAAAAGAACTTCATATAAATTATCAATCCTCCCAGTGTCAAACAAAAATACGCATACAATATCCAGAATCCGACAATGGCACATTTGGCTATCCTGCCATTAAGAGAAAACGAAGTGTCAGATTTTACATATTTATAGACTTCTTTCCAGTGATTAGTATGAAGTGCCTTCAATTCTGTTATCTGCTTCTCAAATAAAGATTTTTCTGCCTCAATCAATCTATGGCGATATTCAGCAAGAACAGCCTTATCCTCATCGCTAAGTTTGACATTTATAACAGTATTCTCCGTCTGAATAATTGCATGGCAAATAGTATCAGAGATATTGTCAAATGTTTTTACAGCAGCATTGAGAACCTGTGCCGATTCTTCAAAAGTTAACACTGAAGCATCTACAAATGCTTTTATCTGTCTCAATTCTTGGATAACATCTTTGATGTCCTTAATCTGATTCGTGAGATTTACAAGCTCGGTTTCAAAATCAACACGATTTTCAATTTTGCTAATGTTATCATCTTTATCTATGCACTTACTACCCTGCACTGGTAAAGGAGATTGGTCATATTTACTTTTACGCATGGTTCTATGTGATTATAAATGAAATACTATCTACCCCTGCTACGCTTAATCGGCTTACAGAGCCATTTTGCCATTTTTGCACAACGAATAGCCCAGTTACGCTCATCATCGTCCTTATCTTTGCCCCATCCATCACCGGGACTGCCACCACCTCCGCTTGAAGCCGCCATAGAAGTGGCAGCATCCAAATATCCGGCAAATAGTAAGGCGGCAACTTTGAATAAATTGGTCTGTTTGACTTCTTCATCAAGGCTTCCAAACTCTTCGTCAAAGACAGACTTAACCATATCTGGTATATCAACCTCAAATTGCTCTCCATCTACAGACATGGAATAGTGATGAGTTATAGGATTTGACAGAATAACCACTTCTTTATTATTATGTGCCTTTGTTTGTGCTTCTGTTTCTGTTGGTTGAATGGGAATTTGTTCCTTAGAAGCATGTAATCCAGCCCAAGTCGCTTCAATTTTTGATGGCATTAATTTTCGACTTTTACCCAATATTGAAGATTTATAAATGGAATTTCCTTTTCGTATAGCATAGCCTTTAACCACTCCCTCATCGTCTTTTGTCAACTTAATATCATACCCTTTGGCGTTTAACATCTGGCAATAAGTTTCCCAATCAAATTCTGGCATAGCTTTCAAAATGGCGATGCAGTCTTCACTGATTTGCTGAATATTCTCATCACGACGTTGCACGGATTGCACCCAGCCACGTCTCTCATTGATGATGTTGGCAGCATGAACGGCACGTTCACCAATATAGTGCGCATCGTTTGTTTTGCCCATATTGTCTATACGGTTAGCCACAATGTGCAAGTGAGGGATGCCACTTTTGCTGTCAGTGTGTAGTGAAACAACATACTGGCTATTTTTGATATTGGTCGGTTTAAGATGACTATCTGGTTTGCCACATCTTCTGTCAATGCTATCAAGCACGGCGATAAACTCATCCGCCAAATTCTGCCAATCCGTCATTGTCCACCCTGCCGATTCTTCTTTGGCTGGAGAAATCTCAAAGCGCAGTGCGTTCAGCGTTATGGGTTTCGGATTATATCTGTCCTTCATACATTGATGCTGGTGTTGCATCATTCGTGACCACATAGCCAAAGGTTCTATATTTTCCGGCAAGTCATTCACCTTAACGAGCCGGGCTTTGTCTTTATCTATGGAATACTCAATAGCTCGTGCTCCATGAGAAATTGCGTTTCCTTGTGCTATCATAATTTCAAATTTGATTTATACTATCTCGTATTTGTCCCCATCGGACAATAAGCCTATTTACTGCTTCTATCCAAGCACGCATATAATCTTCATCTCGGAAGTATCGTTTTTTAATCTCATCAGGTTTACTTTTGAGTACATTCTGAATGCGGATAAGGTCGGCTCGTGCATCCGATAAAGAGTTCAATCCTTGTACTTCCTTGTCTGAAAGTCGTTTGTTTGGATGGTGATTTTGCAATAATCTTCGTCCGTAGTTGCTAAGTGTCAGTCCACATTCGGCTGCTTTTTCTACTATCGCTTCATACTCTTTTTGAGTCAAACGAATGTCTATATGACGAGTACGAGCATTCTGTTTGCTATTGTCTTGTTGTATATTCATAAGCGTTTATAACTGGAATTTATTTCTAAAAGTGTTCTATCCATTGCGAGCCTGCGAGTAATGCAAGAAGCCTCCAAGACGACAAATGAGTGAAACTATTTTGTCGGACGGTGGTACTTCTTGCATAGAATACCCATTAAAAATGGGGCATTACATATCTTAAATGCAAGCATTGTCTTTGTCCGAACTATGCCATTTGTCTGTCAACTTTAAGAGTGGCTATTGTCACCTATATCTATTTGGATAATCAATAGTTTTACTTTCCCCTTAGTTTGGCTTCTCCAAAAACACATCACTAACCGGAATCTACCAGTTCCAAATGCAAGTAGTCAATCAAAGTTTGTAGGTTTGGATTTCGCTTTATCATCTTTTGAAGTATCATCGCAGGTGTTTCAGTCATCAATAAGAAATCCGCAATATCAAGTCCGTTCTTGCGCTGTTCGTCTGTGGCGCATTGTTCCAAACTATCACTCAATACAACTTTAGAACATACGGAAATGAGTAAAGCCATCTTGGTTTGCCAAACCTCTCTTGCACCCAAATCCGGGCATAGCATAACTGACCGACCTTTCAACACACTTACCACGTCAGAATTGAAGCATCCGTGTATTCCACCTGTTGCCAACCATATAAACTCCGGCATATAATGGGTAGCTACCAAAGCAGATTTTTCACTTTCCACAATAGCTACTGGTTTAGTCGGAATCTCAGACAACAGATGTTCGCCAAACAAACATTGCTTCAAATTGTAGTTTGGGAGATTCAGCTCTGTATGTACCCAACTAACATAACTTCTTGGCTCTTTTGTCCGATGTCCTGTTTCTGCATCGTACAACATTATCTTCCCTGTTCGTACATTACCCTGCCAATCAATTTGCCAATAGACAGTAGAACCGCCCCACTTCTTTGATGTGCCAATATGATATAGTTGGAATATCCGAGAAGTCTCGTCTTTGCCCAATATCCCTGACAGGTAAATGTACAATGGATTCATACCGTAGTTAGTAAGAGTTCGTTCCATTAGTTCTTTGTCAATAAAAGAAATGGGAGGTGGCAAGTATGGTTGGGATTTGCGAACTTCAACAAAACTATTCTTATTGCTGTCCGCCAACATTGGATTATCATGGAAATAATCTGATGGAGTGTAATGGTATTGACAAGATTGTTCATGGTCACATCTACCCACATAATCAGGAAAGGTTATTTCTCCTTGACTATCTATATACCTGACAAAGCATTGCTTCTTTCCACACTTCGGACATGATAGCTTTGTACCTCGTTTATATTTTTGAAGAGAAAATCTATATTCAGTCATACTTCATCGTTTTGTTATTGCAGTCCGTGCAGTTTGCACTTATTGCAGTTTTGCAGAAAGTTATATGGGACAATATGCAAACTGCAACAACTGCAAAGTGCAAAAGGTATCGTTTATTGCAGTTTCTCATATTCACCTCGCTTTACCTTCTTGATAATCTTATTCGTAGCAAGATTGACCAACGAATACATTACTGACCGTTCAGACAGCCCCACTTCTTTCCCGGCTTGAAGAGCATCGGCAGTAGTAAAATTTGCGGAAAGGCAATCAAGCAATTCTCTCTTTTGTGGTTCAACGCTCTCTCTCAACATATATTTCTGGATGTTGACGTAACAGTTCTCAAAGTATTCACTCAATGCAATAGCTGATTTGGCTGAGTCTATATCTACAAAATCCTTGTGGACTTCATCACAAGCCCAACGAAGAATTTGCAAGACTAAAGCCAAACGAGCAGTAATCATAGGAGCCTTAATCACTCTGCTATCCACGAGTCCATCATCTTGGATTTGATTGACAGCTCGAATCGCCTCGTTACGCCAGTTTGTAAAAAAGGCTTTGGCTTCCGAAGAAAAGTCCAATATTTTTTGTGTTAATCCATTATCCTCTGTCTCTGTAAAAGGTAAGCTAATTACTTTGTTAATGATAGATTCCCACATAGCAGAGTATTTATCAAAAGATGCGGAGGATGAATCTTCATCCAATTGCCAATCAGAAATTTCTTGTGAGGATGGATATACAAAAATTATCCTATCTATCAACCCATTGTCTTTATAACCTTTCTCTATTAGTTCGTGCATACGAGTTGTTTGCATTGTACCGACTATATTTATAAAGGGGTGTTCTATATGAATCGGTATAGGCATACTACACCTTGAAATATCCAGCGGTTTTCCGCTGAAGGCGGTCAATAGTTGCTCAATAAGTTGCCCTTTACTATATTGATTCACGGCATTAAACATTCCCATGATTTCATCTACATATACCACGATACCTCGTTGATTATCATCAAGCGCACGCATTAAAGCCTCCGGAGTAAAATCGGATATGATAGTTCTTCGTAAAATAGGTTTGTCTGGTAGTGGAGAGGAGTTGTCTTTTTTAGCTTTGCCGTTTTCAACCAAGCTATTATAATGCTCCATATCCAATTTGAATTGTTTGATGATTTTAGCATCATGCTTTCGGATGGGACGGAATGCGAAATCCAGAGGTGGAGTTTTACCCATTCCGGGACGACCTACCAATATCATATAAAGGGCAGAATTACTAATCCATCCACCACGAATACGGATATTGACAGCGTTGCCAATAGCGGTTGATACTGCCACCAAAAGAGAAGCCATCATGTACTCAATGGAATAATTTTCTTGCCGTGCTAAAGCCAATATCATATCTTGAATTTTGGCAGGAAAAGCATCCAAAGGAATCTTGCTTTCAAAGACCCCTTCAAATTCCATTCTGAGTGCATTGCATAAATTGGTTGCATCCATTAGAGCCGGGGTGTTGTAGGTAATCGAATATGCAGAAAATAGTAAATATCTTGTTTACAGGTATTTAATTCTTTGTTCTGCGTGTGTTCCGAGCAATAAAATTGCAGAATCGGGCAGGTTTGACGGTAAGTTATGTTACTTATCCGTTACCTGCCCGAAATGCTTTGATTTGCATTTAAGGCATTTGTTTTCAGTTCGTTGCATCGAATTTCCGCATAACAAATAACTTGACATTTACGTTTAACCCATCCAAAAGTTCAAGTTATTATGCAACGCAGCACTTTCAAAGTCCTTTTCTATGTGAAAAGGCAAGCCGAGAAATCGGGTCAGGTTCCCATTATGGGCCGTATCACCATCAACGGCACGATGTCGCAGTTCAGCTGCAAACTCACCGTTCGTTCTTCTCTCTGGGATGCCAAAGCGAACAAGGCGGCAGGTAAGAGCCTCGAATCGCAGCGCATCAACGAGAAGCTGGAAAATATCAAGACCAATATCGGCAAGCAATACCAACGCCTCTGCGACCGTGATTCGTATGTCACGGCCGAAAAGGTTCGCAACGCCTTCCTCGGTATGGGTGACGACTGCCGCCTGCTGTTGCAGACTTTTGACGAATACCTCGCAGGCTTTCTCAAACGTGTGGGCAAAGACCGCGCCTATTCCACCTACGAGGATTACTGTCTGCGTCGCAGGCGTCTCGCCGCTTTCCTCGAATACGAATACCACGTCAAGGACATTCCTTTCAAAGAGCTGAAGCGGGATTTTATCGAAAAGTTCGTCGTCTACCTCTCTACGGTAAAGGGGCTTGCTTCCGGGACGATCTGTGCCGGAGTCAAGAAACTGCGTCTGATGACCTACACGGCGTATAAGAACGGCTGGATTTCTGTCGATCCTTTCGCGGGGTTCCATGTCAGACCCCAATACGCCGAACGACGCTATTTGTCCGCTTCGGAATTGCAGGCCGTCATGGACGTCGAACTTCCCAACTACCGAACAGGCATCAACCGGGATGTCTTCGTTTTCTGCGCCTTTACGGGCCTGAGCCATTCGGACGTTGCAAAGCTGACTCACGCCGATATTCACACGGACGACAACGGGGATCATTGGATCATCGACAAACGGCAAAAGACAGGTACGCAGTTCCGTGTCAAGCTCCTTCCCGTCGCTGAAATGCTCTACAAGCGTTATAAGGATACATATCGCACAAGCAAGAAGGTTTTTCCGCTTAAAGGCACTTATAAAACACTGAACATGTCGTTACGTCATGTTGCCAGACATGCTGGTCTGTCGTTCAACCCGACGATCCACATGGCGCGGCATACCTTTGCCACAACGGTCACGCTTACGCAGGGCGTACCTCTGGAAACGGTCAGCAAGATGCTGGGACATAAACATATCACCACGACCCAAATCTACGCCCAAATTACCAATGACAAAATCGGGCAGGATATGGCGGCGTTGAGCGAAAAACTCGACAGCGTCTTCAAGATTGCGCAATAACCCGGCGTTATCCCGGAATATCGTATATCTAATATTCCCTATTTCCGCCGGCAGGGAATTAAACACCGGAGCTGAAAATCCGCAAGGCCATGCGAATCGCCCGAAAGGCGAGCCTTGCGGATTTCCATCTCCGGCATTTTGCTGGCCGCTACCGTCGGAATAGGCGACTTTCTGCGCCCCGGACGCTACCCAACGGGCGGCTGCTCCGCAGCACGCATATCAGAAGCCCGAAGTAACCGGTCATTGCATTGCCTGTTCAAAACGGTCGTCTGTTGTTCTTTTTTTCGTGGAGATAATTCAGCTCGTCGCTGTAAATTGCGATTACGAAGCGCAGCATATTGTCGGCCAAAGCCGTAAGCCTTGTCGTGTCATCACCCAACAGGTGGAGTATTTCCGACACTTTGTGCTTGGTTCGGGTACTGACATAGATCGCCGAGCGGTTACGGCAATCCACCGACGCGAAGAACGTGCGTTCGAAATCCGGCAGCGCGATCTTTTTACGCCGGAATCCGGAAGACTCCTTTACGGGAGTCGTTTGGGTGCCGACGTCTGTTTTTTCAGCAGTCGGTGCCGATACTCCGGATACCGTTTCCGATGTGTTTCCCTCAGGAGTGTCCGTATCTTCCTCTTCCGGTTCGGGAATCCTGCGGACGACTTTCGAATCCAAAGGGGCCTGTCCGGCGATCATCTGACGCATCAGCTCCTCGTCGACTTCGATACGGGGATGTTTAGAAGGATTGGGTGCAGGTTTGTCTGTTTCTTTCAATGAATCCATGGTGCAACGTTTTTGAGATTGATTGTTAGCTATACTGTCGTAAAGCGTGTATGTCCGGTTTTATGTTTTAAACCATTCAAAATACCGTTTTCCGTTTCATGCGGTTTATATCGGGATAATGACCGGAATAAGAAAACCGACCTTTCATGCTGCAAGATACAACCGACAGAAATACCTCGGTTCCGATGTCCGCTCACGACCGCTCCAGTCCGCACCGATGGCTTTTTTTTGCGCCCGGACGGTTGTAATATTGCACCGGGAACCGACCCGTCCCCGGAAGCCGTAACGGAGGAGTTTTCAAACTTTCGATAGAAATTCTCCGGCGCGGATTTTTGTTTCTGCAAAGAAACAGCGAGCTGTACCTTTGTATGCCGAAAAGTTTTTCGGCATACGAAAGGTGCTCGCTCTGCGAGGCCGGGTGGCGTTCCCGAGTCACGCCACTTAAACTACCAGACTGATGACAACCACGAAAAAGAGGATCGGACGCCCGACAACGACAGATCCCAGAGTCCACAGGTATAATTTCAAACTCACCACGGAAGAGAATATCCGCTTTAAGCAGATGCTTTGTAAGGCGGGATTGGAGCATAACCGCAGCCGATTTATCGTAAAACGCATCTTCGGCGAGGAGTTCGTTGTCGTTAAACGCGACCCTTCGAAAGTGCAGTTTATTGCCCGTCTGAATGACTTTTATTTCCAATTTCAAAAGCTCGGGAACAACTATAACCAGATTGTAAAAGCCATCAACGCGCACTTTTCTAACGTTGCTATCCCGCATCAGATCGCTATGCTGGAGCAGCGAACCCGCGAGTTGAAGGCCCTGAGCATCGAGATTCTGAACCTCACAAAACAGGCTAAGGAATGGTTGCGAATATAAGATCGGGCTCCTCGCCCGGTGGAGCGTTATACTACAATAAGGAGAAAGTGGATAAGGATGAAGCCGAGGTGCTGCTTTGGCAGAAGATGCTCGAACCATACGATAAATGCGGACGCCTTGATATTGACGTCTGCATGGAGAGCTTCATGCCGTACCTCGAAGCCAACCGCAGGACTACGAACACGGTTTTCCATGCCTCGCTGAACCCTTCACCGGAGGACAGGCTGACAGACGAACAGCTCCGGAAAATCGCCTGTGAGTACATGGAACGCATGGGTTACGGCGAACAGCCTTATATCGTTTTCAAGCACAAGGACATTTCCAGAGAGCATCTCCATATCGTGTCGCTGCGCGTCGATGAGCAGGGCCGCAAACTCCCGCATGATTTCGAGGCCCGACGTTCGATGGAGATATTGCGTGATCTGGAGTGTAAATACGGCCTGCAGCCGAGTGTCAAGGGGCAGGAACTGACGGACAGGGAGGGCCTGCGGAAAGTGAATTATCCCGAGGGGAATGTCAAGCAACGGATCTCGTCCGTCGTCCGGTCGTGCCTGCGAAATTACAAATGCTCGTCCTACGGAGAGTTTCGCACGCTGCTGGAACGCTTCAATATTTCGGTCGAAGAACGTACGGGAACTATCGACGGCAGAAATTATGCGGGGATTATCTACGGTGCCCTGACCGACGACGGATATGGAATCGGCACGCCGTTCAAATCGAGCAAAATAGGGAAAGATGTAGGTTATAAAGCCCTTCAAAGGTATTATGAAAACTCGAAAATAAAACTGAAAAAAGAAGGCACACTCGACCAGCTGCGGCAAACGGTCAAAGATGCTATGAGTCCGAACAATACACGGGACGAGTTTCGGCAGTTGCTCAAAGCGGAGAACATCGACGCGATCTTTCGCATCAACCCGGTCGGCAGAATCTATGGCGTGACTTTCATTGACCATAACAAAGGTATCGTTGCCAACGGGTCGGTATTGGGCAAAGAGTTTTCGGCGAATGTCTTCAACGAATTGTATCCGGCTCCGAAAGAGGTGCGGCAGGTTGCAGAACGACAAGCGGAACAGAAACACGAAGAGCAAAACCATGCCGCCAATCCTATTTCTGGCATTGTCGATACGGTATTGGATTTGGCCGACACGCGGGCTTATGAAGAACAGCAACGGCTGATACAACGGCGAAAAAAACGGAGATCACATAAGTAAGGGATATAGATGTATTAAAAATTATATGATATGTTCACAGGGTTGCATCATTCATTTTAATCACGGCATGCCTCACATTACGGGATATATGATGTCGAGCATCAGATATGAAGGGCGTATTTTCAATGTCAATGTCGAATCCTTCGAAAGGAAGAGGATTGATTGACGCAGTTGTTTTCGTTATGTGGAAGTCGCTATAATAATGTCAAACAGGAGCCATAAAGTCCGGCTTTTTATTTAAATAGTTTGTTTCTTATCCAAAATTCTTATCTTTGTAAATGAATACCTTATATTTCAGACGATATGCGCAAGGATGCTGTGCCGAAATAAAAATCGGGAACGCTATTTGATCGTCAAACTGAAAAACCAAAGCTATGAAAAAGATCATTTGTCTTATCGCAATGGCTCTGTTTACCGTGACGGGTTGTACGTCCGTGGAGATGAATCAAACAAAGACTGATACCCCAGATGATAATACGCAGGGAAACGCTACTACTTTGTCCTGCGCCGATTATACGCTGAATCCTCTTTGGAACTGGGCTGAAACGCCCGCCAATCAACTGATCGTGATTCGCAGCCAAGCGGAACTGGCGGATTTTATATTTCCCAACGACAAATTGCCCGAAGATATAGACTTCGAAAAGAACACGCTCCTTTTGGTTGCAGGACAGGCCACAAACGGAATCGAAAGCGTCAAAAAAAACTTTGTAAAGGCGGATGCTCAATATATATATTCCGTAACTTTTCTGCTGAACGACACCACCGAAGCCCCGAAATGGCGTGTAGCGCAGTTGGTTCCGTTTGTTCCGAGCGAAGCGAAAATATCGCTCGATCTGGAGATTAATTAGCCTCCTCCTGCTTTGCCAGCAGATAGTAGCAGGTCGTCGTGAAAAAATTTCTCACATAAGGTATTTTCCCGATAACTGGAGATAGTATGCGCGGTTTCAATCCGAATTTCACTTGATAATTCGGGTTTATGAAATATAGCCGCTGATTCACTATACGTAATCCCGTTGCCGTTACTAATTTATGGAAACCCTCGATAGTGATGCGCGTATCCCGAATTTCAAAAAAACATTTCACAGTACTTTCCTTTTCGCCGCATGCCCTGAACACCAAACGGAAAAGAGATCGGGGCAACAGGTGGATGTAAGGACAATTGGCGATAATCCGGTTCTTCGCCATTTGCTGATGTCCCCCGAACGGCATTTGCCATGCGGGGAATCCCAGATACAAAAGGCCGTCAGCTTTCAAAAAGGATTTTAAATGCAACATCAACCGCTCTTTTTCGGGAATATGCTCCAACGCATCGTGCAGGATAATCAGGTCGTAAGGTTGTGTGTCGCTGTAATCGAAAATGTCCGAACAGATAAACGTCCCTTTCAACCCCCTTTCGGCGAAAAGTGTCTTTGCGGTTTCGATTGACGGTTTATGAATATCTATTCCTGTTACCGTGGCCCCCTTTGCCGCAAAAATAGAAAGGATGCCGCCAATGCCGCAACCGACCTCCATTACCCGGCACTTACGACCGAATTTCAAAGACGTATGCTGTTCAATATAAGGCAGATAATAATTGCGGCAGGAGGTGGCTGTTTCTTCAAAATAGGCGGAGCGGTCTTGATGGCGTGTCTGCATGGTGAAAATCCTATAAAAACCAAAGGCGGAGAATCCGATTCTCCGCCTTATCGGTAAAAATTACTGTAAAGAAAGTTCTAATGACGAAGTGAGTTCGACGGTAAAAGGTTGAGTGATAATAATACTCTTGGCGTTGGTAAACGTCAGCTTGGCATTGTTCTTAACGGTTACGTTCGTCGCAGATATTTCGCTGCCCGAAACTACCGTATTCGTGGTAACTGTCTTGTCATTGAAATAGACCGTCGTACTTGCATTTTGAGCTTCCATTACGGCAGCATAGGCGTCGATCAGGCCGTAACCAACTTCTGTATGCCATGTGCCGTTCGGTCTGCCGCTAACCGTCGAATAGCTATATCCGCCGACCTTGCGGGCTGTTTTCTCGATGATCGTGGCTACCTCCTTTTGAGTCAGGTTCGGATTTACCGACAGTATCAAAGCCGCTACTCCGGCAACATGCGGGCAAGCCGATGATGTGCCGTTAAAATTTGGCATATAATCGCCCGAAACATACCCGACACTTCCGGTTCGGTCCGTAGTATAAATAAGAACGCCGGGAGCCATTATATCTAACTGCGTTCCGTAATCACTTCCCCACCAGCCTTCGTTATCAATAGTCGTTGAGGATTTACGTTTACCCGAAAGACTTAACGCTCCGACGACGATAATATCGGGCAACGATCTCGCAGGATAGCCCACGGTATTCGAATCATAATTACCTGCAGAAAAAGTTACGACACACCCCAGACCGTTACGTCCATTTGTCATGGCCGACTGTATCGCATCTTCTAACAACTCCGAGAACGTCGATGATCTCCAAGAATTTGAAATAACAGACGCACCGTTTCTCCAAGCCCAATTAAATCCGTCAGCCCTTTTCTGGGGAGCATCCGATGTTCCCATTAATTGATTGCTGATCGACATAACGGGACAGTTCGGGGCGATGCCCGCAACCCCCAGATTATTGTTGGTTTTGGCAGATATGATTCCGGAACATGCTGTACCGTGGTTGCCCCAAATCTGACTTGGCGACCTCCCTGTTTCGGTGTCATAGCTTTTCGACGAAACATTCAAATCGGGGTGATCCAACTGTGTGCCGTGGTCCAATACCGCGACGATAATATCGCTGCTTCCCTGCGTTACCTCTCTGGCCGGGAGATAGTTGATGTCGATTCCTGCAGTTCCTTGATTCTGCCCCGTATTCTTCAACGCCCATTGAGCGGAAAACAACGGGTCATTCGGGGCTGCCGTAGTTTCGTCCTCGCTGATGAAACAAGGCTGGCAGGCGGCAAACGGGCCATCTTCATAAAACTTATTCGCCATTTCCAGCGCGTTTCCCAGCGATTCGTTCGTACAGGAAAGCGTGTACCAAAGCGGCAGGTATTCATTGTTTCCGAGTAAAGTTACCTTATTCTCCGTTGCAAGTGTTGTCAGGATTCTTACGTCGCGTATGGACTTCACTTTGACATAAAACAAATGGCTCAAACCCAAATCAGCGCCGTCGGAAGTCTTGAAATAAGGTGCGCTGTAAACCAATGCCTTATCTTGTGCGTTTACGTCCGCAGTTGCAACTTCGGCCCAATACAGGTTATCGTTGGCCGCTGATCGTGTTGCATCTTGCAACTGGAGCCGGGAAGATAAAGTTACTTTTGCCGCACTCAATCCCGATTTGGAGTTCAGGAGAGGTAACTGCAAATTCGCTTCATCGGAGGATTCAAAAAGAATGTACGATTTTGTCGTATTAATTGTAATCGGGATTTTGTTCCCCTTATACCAATAATAGTGCGTACCGGAACTTAATTGTGCCCTTGTTTGCGGGGACATTTCCATTTCGTCCTCCGTAAAATTCTGGCATCCAGTGAAAACTATTATCGACAGAAAGAAAATACCGATTATATTCAGTATTCTTTTCATAATAATAATCGTTTAATTATTTTCCAGATTTGAGCGCTTCGATTTCTGCTTTCAGGGTTTCGATCTGGCCGTTAAGCTCCTGAATAGACTTCGTAAGCAGCGGAATCAATGCGCTGTAATTTACGACACGGTGGCCCTCGCAATCCACGGCCACGATGTCGGGAAGTACCTGCTCGATCTCCTGGGCAATGAATCCCATTTCTTTGGGATTGGAAACGCCCGTCGAACGTCGGCTGGTCTTGAAATAATGCGCCTTATCGGCCCATTCGAACGACACGGGACGCAGTTGCGTGAGGGTTGCCGTTGCGCTGCCTAACGACTGGATATTTGTTTTCGACGCAGCGTCGGAGTTCGTATAGACGTTGCGGGCGTACAGGTCGATGAAACCGCCGTTCTCCGTATCGTAGAGTACGAGTTTGTCGGAGTTGCTGGAAACGCGCGAATCTGCGGGGCCGAGGTCGAATTTAATCATTCGATTCCCGAATTTCCAGCAATGCGCCTAGCCCTCCCAGTTGGTCATATATCCGTTGTAACGCTCCATAGCGTTATAAACCAAATAGCCGTTCTGATACTTTAATTGCGCATGGCTATTAAATGCGATGAAACACAATACGATTAATGCTAATACTTTTTTCATGGCCTTGAAATTTAAGTTGGTAGTGATTTTTGTGTGAGCAAACAAAGACGTTACTCACAGAGAGTTTTGGTTTAGTGGATTAGCTGTCAGACAAAAAGTTAGTTGCTGCTTCTGTCATCTATTCGTTTCCCCTTTCTTTGTCCTACATTCTATGTCATTCGATAAAAAAATCGCCTGCGAAAACATTTTTGTCTATTGACAGTTCAATCGTGTAAAATCCCGGTTCCAGTTCGGGGATTGGAATGATACTTTTTCCATTGAAAAGGTCGAAACGTTCACATGCAACCGTGCCAAAGTTGCCGGAAATTATCAACTGCCCCGTCTTGCTCTCTGCGCCCGATGCAATGACCTCTACTATACTCATAGAACTATCATAGAATACGAGCGGGATATTTTCCGATAGGCAGACGGGGCCGCCGCCGACTTTTACCTGTTTGACAATAACTGCCGTCTTGCCGCCGCCATAGACCGAATAAATACCTGCGAATAGCATAAACAAACCGACAATTACAGACATTGCGGGAGAGAACTTTTTCATAGGCTTAAATTTGAAAGTGAGTATGAGATATTCGTACATTTCAAAAGTAGAGCGATTGTTTCCGAAAACCAAGAAATCAGAGCCTCTAAAATTTTTCAACCGCAAAGTGATTTCGACTGAAAAACAAACAGTTACGCACACAAAAAAGCCCGAAAATTTTTCAGTTTTCGGGCTTTGCTTTAACGCATTTTAAATCAGCACATTAGCGGTAAATCTTTGATTTAAACAAGTCTGATTGCTAAAGTATTAGTTCTCTGGTATTTACGAAATAATATTGAGAATCGCATTTTTTGTTGTGATACTCGAAGCCATTATTTTCTTTTTCAAATGGAACTTCCGCATGTATATTGTTTTTAGCGTTTCATTGGTAATGACGCTTATTTGTTGCGGTGAAAATCCGGCATAGAGCAGGCAAAGCAATTCCACGAAACATGGCTTGATTTTCGGATATTCGGACTTGAAATTAGAAATCACATTATCGTATTGTTGATTCAGGGTATTCTTTAAATCCGACATTATCGTTTTATCCAAAATCTTTTCGGATAAAATGCCTTTGACTTTCTTGGTAAGAGCCGGGGAATTTTCAAACTCATAATAGGTCTTTGCAAGTTCTTTCAGGACTTGAAAGCGCGTATTAAGCAGTTCACTAATTTTTGCGGCATCGGGTATTTGCAATTTGGTCTTATTCAGTTCTTCAATCAGCGTCAGATATTCCTCAATTCTTTGTTTCTGCATCTTATTTCTGCGGCGGAAGATATAAATAATGCCGCAGATCGCTATGACTGATACCAAAGCGATAATATAAATTACATTTTGTCTTACGCTGGAGCGGTAGCGTTCAAATTCCAAACGCTCGTTTTTATATCGCAGTTCGGTTTCTGCCGCAGAATTATTCATATAGCTTAAATGTATCGAATCACATAAAGCAAGACACTCCTTTTGCATCGAGTAGGCCGCTCGGTAATCTGCATTCATCGTATAGGTTTCGGCAAGGAGAATTTTAGCTGCCGCATCGTTTTCGCGCGGCCCACCAATATTGGCTGAAATCGCTGCGTTCAAATAATATTCGGCGCTGTCCGGTTTATTGATACGCAAATAATATTCTCCCAAAACACAGTAATCATTCGGCGATAAATCATCCGACAACTGGAGAAAACGACCTACATAATTGTAGGTTTCGTTGGTTACGCCTTTGTTCGAAAGAATCCCGATTAGGCAACGCAGGCAGTACACCTGAAAATCCTCATACCCGAATTGTTCGGATAGATTCAATGCTTCCCGATAATCCCGGAGCGCGTTATCGTTATCGTTCTCCATGTAGTAAACAGCGGCAATGGCAGTTTTAGCGCTGACTTGGTGTTTGGTCTTATTTGCGGCCTGATAGTTTTCGTAGGCTTCTTGGTAATAAAACAAAGCCCTTTGATAATTATTCTGCTTCAAATTCAGTTCTCCTAACACGAAGTTACACACTCCGATCAGGTAAGGATCATCTATTAGGTCCTGATACTCCAGCGCTTTAAGATACGATTCGGTTGCTTTCTGATAATTATTTGCGCTGTATTCCATGCGTCCCAGACAATACCAAGAAAGGAACTTTTGCCGATTCGTGCCTTTCCGCAGAAAATAGTTTACGGCAGGACGAAGCATCGAATCGGAATCTATGGTTTGCCCTGTTTTATCCAACGCCAGCGAATAAAGAAGCCCGTAATGCGCTTTTGTCGATTTTTTGCAAATACTGCCGGGAGCAATAGCTTGCAAGGAGCGTAACACGCTGTCCGGATAATCGTTAATTATTTCCTCCGTTCGATTCAGTTCTTCGGATATGTGTTTGCTTTCGGAACACGAATACAAGCATAGAAAGACACAAACATAAATAAATATTTTCATAATCAGCCCACAATAATATTACCCAATATACGAAAAAATAGCGATTCAACCTGCATTTGGTAAAGCTGACATGACATAATTCGTTACATTTGCTATGAGGACTAATTCGGGAGGATCATACAATTCAAAAGGGTCTGCGCATTGCGCGCAGGCCCTTTTCACTCTCTCTTACACTTAAAATCTTCAAAGAAAAAACTCCAAAAACAATCACCTCACAAAGATATGATGCCTACATCTTTGCTTTTGCACTTGCGTTATTCTTCTAACGAATTGAACAAACCTTTATATAACTTGAATCATTGCAAATATAGCTTTTCAGTTCTATAAATCAAACAATTAGCCATAATTATTATTTATCGGAAGCAACACACGGATCACCCATGCGAATAACATTTTATTTGCACCGATAACGATATAATTCATAATAATTTAACGGTCATTCTTCGTATTAGGGAGAAAAAAGAAAAACGCGGGGAACGGCTAAAAGGAATCAGGCACGGCAAAGAGCCACGAAACAGACAGCCGAACCCCGCGCCGTGATAGCACGAAGTTCGACCTGTCCCGCCTGTTTCTCAATCAAATTTTTGCCGTTTCGATTCCTTATTGAACAGGCCGCGAGTATGTGGGCGTACCCTTGTTGCAATGACAAAGGTAGCAAAATATCTTAAAAATGTGCGGGGAACAATCTGCGGCAGTCAGGTCGTGGAATACCCGGAAACAGTCAGACCGAACCCCGCACAAACGATGCACGAAGTTCAGCCGTCCCGCCTGCTTCCCATTCAAATTTCCACGTTTGACTGCCGGGAACAGGCTATGATGAATATTCGGGCGTACACCCTTATTGAATATTCGCCTACAAAGGTATAGATTTTTTCCGATTCCAGACATTATACCGTAGCCAATTAGGGCGAACGAGGGCGAACGGCAGCCTACAACGTCGGGAATTGTCGCGTCTGACTTACTTTTGCCGCCGAAACCAAAAACTATATTTATGCAACAAGAAGATGATTTGAGGGCGCTGGCAAAGATTGTCGCCTTTATTCAGGCCGTCGGCATTATCTGCAATGTTACCAACATTTATTGGTTCTGTTACGAATGACTGGCCGACAACGGCTGAACATTCGGGATTATAGACCGTATTCTGCGGGGATTCCAGCAGACAACGGGATTCTATTCTTCACCCCTCTACTCAAAACTGTTCGCCTTTCTGCTGCTCCTGATTGCCTGTCTGGGTTCACGGGGCGTTAAGTCGCAGAAAATCGGCTGGCCGCATATCTGCACGGCAGGCTTCGCTGGCTTCTTCCTCTACTTTTTCAACGATTGGCTTTTGCGTATACATGCAATGCCCGGCGTGCGCGTAGCGTGGTACGCCGCAACCTTGTTCGCGGGTTACCTGCTCATGCTTACGGCCGGAATATGGATATGGCGGCTTCTGCGGCACGACCTTTTGGACGACGTTTTCAACGACGAAAACGAATCCTTTATGCAGGAAACACGCCTGCTTTCGGACGAATATTCGGTGAACCTGCCGACGCTGTTCCGTTATCGGGGACAGAATTTTCACGGCTGGGTAAATATTGCCGTATTCCGCAGTTGCATAGTGGTCGGATCGCCCGGCAGCGGCAAGTCTTTCACGGTGATTAACAATTACATAAAGCAACTTATCGAAAAGGGATATAGTGCTTATTTCTATGATTTCAAATATCCGGACTTGAGTACGCTGGCTTACAATCACCTGCTGCGCTTCACACACAAATACGAAGTAAAGCCGCAGTTCTGCGTAATCAATTTCGACGATCCCCGCCATTCGCACCGCTGCAATCCTATTCATGCCGACTTTTTGACCGACATTGCGGATGCCTATGAAGCGGCCTATGTCATAATGATCGGCCTGAACCGCTCGTGGGCCACTCGGCAGGGCGATTTTTTTACCGAATCGCCAATCGTGCTGCTCACGGCGATTATCTGGTTTCTGCGCATCTATCAGGACGGGAAATATTGCACCTTTCCCCACGCAATCGAACTGCTGAACAAGAAATACGAAGAAGTGTTCACGATCCTTATGGCCCGGCCCGAACTGGAGAACTATTTGAGTGCGTTCGTCGATGCCTGGCAGGGCGGCGCACAGGAGCAGTTGCAGGGGCAAATCGCGTCCGCGAAGATCCCGCTGTCGCGGATTATCTCGCCCGCGCTTTATTGGGTCATGTCGGGCGACGATTTCACACTCGACCTGAATAACCCCAAAGCCCCGAAAATCCTTTGCGTGGGCAGCAACCCCGACCGCCAGAATATCTATTCGGCGGCATTGAGCCTTTACAACTCGCGCATCGTGAAAACCATAAACCGCAAGGGAAAACTCAAATGCGGCGTCGTGATCGACGAGCTGCCGACCATTTTCTTCAAAGGTCTGGACAACCTCATAGCCACGGCCCGAAGCAACCGCGTAGCCGTATGTCTGGGGATGCAGGACTTTTCCCAACTTACACGCGATTACGGCGAACACGAAAGCAAAGTCATACAGAATATCGTAGGAAACGTTATTGCCGGGCAGGTCGTAGGCGACACGGCCCGCATCCTCTCCGAACGCTTCGGAAAAATCGTGCAGCAGCGGCAGTCGCTCAATATCAGCCGTGAAGATAAATCCACGGGGATAAACACCCAGCTTGACAGCGTGATCCCCGCGTCGAAAATCAGCAATCTTTCGCAGGGCGTGTTCGTCGGAGCCGTGGCCGACAACTTCGGGGACAATATTCCGCAGAAAATGTTTCACGCCCAGATTGTCGTCGATGTCGAAAAGGTCAAAGCCGAAGAAAAACAGTATCGTCCGATTCCCGTGCTCTCCGACTTCACCGACGAAAACGGCAAGGACCGAATGGCCGAGGTTATCGAAGCCAACTACTACCGCATAAAGCAGGAAGCGGCCCAGATCGTAGAGGACGAACTGCGACGCATAGCCGACGACCCGAAGCTGAAACACCTGTTTAAAGGCAACGAAACCGTAGCCAATTAGGGCGAACGAGGGCGAACGAGGGCGTAAAGAGTATCTTTTTGATGATGGCGGATATACATTCGCAGAGCAAACAGTTTCACATAATAACTTAAAATTCAAATTATGGCAGAAGAACAACAACAGTCGCCCGGTGCTGCGCAGCAGCCCAACGACAATTCACTCAACGAGCCGAGTATCGGCATGATGTACGACAAGGAGAAAGACCAGGCAAAGGTCTTTTCCCAGAACCCCGACGGGAGTATCGGCACGGTGGACCCGACCCCGGAAAATGAAAGCCTGTTTTTTGTCATGGACAAGAACATTCCGCTGAACTTCTACAAGAATTTGCAGAAGTATCACAACAACCCCACCATCAACATTTACGTTCTCCCGCGGCGTGCGCTCGGACGCATGAAAGATGCGCTGAAACGGTATTGGAAAAATACCACCCGCGACGACGTGAAACTCTATTACAACTACAAGATACACCCGGACGGAAAATTCGAGTGCAAGATGAAAACCCGCGGCATCCCCGTTGCCGAAATGCCGTGGGACACGCTCAACCGCATGGGGTACAGCTACGGCGGGCTGGAAAAGATGAACTATCTCCAAAAGTTGCAGAATTACGAACAAACGGGGATGCACAAGCTCAAATACCATGACGATATAATCAACTATATCGGCGAGGGTAAAATCCGGCTCAAAAAGAGCGGGAACGGCTACAAAGTCGATGTGAAAAGCTATGCCCGGATTCTCGACGAGGGACTTTTCAATCAGAAATTCACCGAAACGGATATGAAGAATCTCGAAATGTACGGCAACCTCGGCCGCGTGCTGGAAACGTCCGAGGGTCCTCTGCTCGTGTCGCGGGACTTCGATACGCGGCAGTTGGATTACACGAACGCTGAAAATGCTTTTGTTCCCCGATACATCCGCGGAACGGAACTCACACAGGAGGACATCAACAGCTTCCGCCACGGTGAAGTGCGCGAAATAGCGATAGTAAACAGGGACGGCAGCGTGAACATCGTGCCCTACCAGTACAACGCGGTTTTCCGCAAACCTATGGAGGTATTGACCATTGAGCAGCGGAATGCGCTGGCAACCAAACTGCGCGAGCAACGCGACATGGAGCGTATCATTTCCTCGATGCCCGAAACCGCCGACGGGCGGACCCAATACCCGCAGGCCCCCAAGCAGTCGGCAGAACAGACCGCCGAGACCGCCGGACAGGGACAAGCACCCGCAGCCGTGCCGGAGCAGAACCAGCAGGGGCAGGCCGCCGAAACGGCCGGACAGGGACAAACTCCCGCACCTGACCTTTTCGGAGCAGGCAAAACCACGCAAGGCAAAACCCCGGTGCAGGGCCAGACATCCCCGCAAGGTCAGAAACAGCCGGGAGCCGGGCAGAAATCACCGCGTCCGGAGGTAGCGACGCCCGCTCCCAAAGCACAGCGGAAAACAGGTCAACACGTTTAGCGCTATGGAAAGATTCGATGAATCGGCTATCGACTGGGTAGCCGCCGCCAAGCGCGGCATAAGTCGCCGGATGCTCAAAGAATACGGTTTTCTGGAATTGCTGCTGGAGGGCGGCACGACACCCGTAATTCCCCTGACGCTAACCCTCGCGGACGTGACTATAAAACTGGACGGCACGCTTCGACTGACCGAGGACTGCGACAAAAACGTGCGTTTCGAAGTCCTCGGTTACGGCTGGGAAGAATAACCTCCTAAATCCTAAAATATGCGAAAGTGATGATTTTCGCCCGGAGAGCACCGAGGGTGCGGACCGGGACAGGACGGCGCGGCCCTGCCGCAGACAACAAACACAACATCAAAACTTTAATTCACAGCAAATTACACTCAAAACACAACGATTTAACATGAAAAAGATTCTTTTCGCGGCCTTTGCCGCACTTTCGATGATCGCCTGCAACAAAGACGATGCAACGACTGTCATTCCCGACATCGACAACACCCTCAACGGCGCAATCGTCGCCATGAGGTTCACCGACGAAACCCCGACCCGTGCGTTCTTTGCCGAAGCCGCGGCCGCCGAAGCGTGGGAGAAATCCCTTTCCTCGCTCTCCGTGTACGTGTTCAACGCCAAAGGCGACCTTATCACCCTGCGCGACTTCACCGCATCGGAACTCACGGCCCGCACCGCGACCTTCGCCCTGCCGCACGCCACAGCCGGAACGACCTGCGACTTCTATGCCGTAGCCAACATGTCCCTGACGGGCGTCACCACGAAATCCGCGCTGCTGGCAAAGCTGGAAACATCCGCCGCAGACTATAACGGCACATTCGCAGAGGTTTCGACCAAAGCCAAGCGCAGCGGCGGCTTCGTAATGACGGCCGGAGTGAGCAAGGCCATCGCCGAGGGCGGCACGACATCCGTAGCCCTGACACTCAAACGCACCGTCGCCAAAGTCGCCGTGCAGACCTCCGTCGATGCGTCGTTCAATAGCAAGTATTCCGGAACGCTGACCGTAACGGGAACGAAGGTGGTGCGTGCCGCCAGCCAGACGCCGATCATCGCCCCGGCCACACCGACGCCCGGAGCCATGACCTACACCCATACGCAGGCCCCGGCAGCGGCATCCGGCAAGTATAACAACCTTTTCTACATCTTCGAAAACGGAGCTTTGGCAGAAGCAAGCCGCGTCGCGCTGGAGATCACCGCGACCTATGACGCCGACGGGAACGCTTCGACAACGGCCGACCGCATGGAAGTCGTCTACACCGTTCCCCTCACGGGCAAGGCCGGGGGTGAAATCGCCCGCAACGGCTACTACCGTGTGGCCGCCAACATCACGGGTCTCGTGGGGCAGGATTGCCAAGTCAGCGTGTCGGTCGCCGAGTGGGAAACACCCGTAACGCAGTCGGTCGATCTGGGCGCATAAACAACCTATTCATTAACCGCCGCCCGCACCTTTCGGGGCGCGGGCGGTTATCATAAATCCCGATGAAACAAACCATATTCATTTTGCTCGCCCTCGCTCTTTGCTGGGGCTGCATTACCGACCGCGAGCCGACCGCACGGTCGAAAGTGGCCGTAGAACTGACCGTCAGGTCCGCCCCCATGACAACGACGACCCGCGCGACCGACGAAACGACGATCCGCGACCTGAATTTCTACCTTATGGACAAAGCGGGCCGCGTAGTGGTATTCCGCTATCTCACCACGACGACGCTGCGCTTCGAATGCCCTCCGGGCGTCTACCTGATGCGCATTGCCGCCAACGTCGGCCGCAGTCTGGGTGAAAGTGCCGACCTTTCCCGATACATGGTAACATACCAGCAGGATTATGACACACTACCGATGTTTTACGAACAGGAAACGACGATCTCATGTTCGTCCGGCAGCGTAGTGCAGTTACCGCCGATAAACGTTAAACGCTTCGTGTCGAAAATCTCCTACAACCTCACCGCAAAACCTGCCGACATGGAACTCAAATCCGTGCAACTGCTCACCGTTCCCAGCACCGCGGCGCTCTTTGCAGGGAACGGCCCGGCATCCGGTAATCCCGACGACTACACCCACGGCCCGGAAATGCTCCTGACGGGACGGCAGGCCGCAGGCAGCTATTACATGCTGCCCAATCTTCAAGGCGTGAGGACCTCGATCACCGACCAGAAGCAGAAGAATGCCGACAATGCGCCCCCTTGTGCATCGTGGCTGCTTATCCGCGCCACGCGGGGCAGTAAGGTGCTGGCCTACTCGGTCTATCTGGGCGAAAACAATACGTCCGATTTCAACGTCCGGGCCAACTGCCATTACAGGCTCAATATAACCCTGCTGAACGACAACACCGCAGACACCCGAATCGCGGCATATACGGCTGCCGTGTACGACGATTTCGACGACGGCAATATCGGCGGCTACTGCGTGTACGACCCGGATTACAGCCTGCATGTCGATATGGTGAACGAAAACAGCTCGCTCGCTATCAGCGGGCGGCTGGAGGTGACACAAGGCGACAGCGACTATTTCGAATTTGACCGTACCGACTGCAATAACAGCTTCGACTTTGAAATCTATAACCCCAAAGGAGGTAATTACTTTTACCTCGATTACGGCCCGTCCGTTTTCACCAAAGACAATTCAACGCTGGCCTACCGCGTAACGCTGACCGACGAATACGGATTCGCACAGTCTTACGATTTCAAACATACGATGGCAAATATAGTTTACGCCCATACTTCCGCAGGCGGGAGCGTCACGGCAGACAGATGCCTATATACCCAAACTGCGAACGAGGGCGGCGGCAAGCGCACCGCAGCGTTATGCCACGAGGACGGATGCCGACTGACCGCCGCAGCGACGGGGTCCTATGCTTTCGTGGGCTGGTACGCCGACGCCGCATATTCCCGGCTCCTTTCATCGTCGGAGAGCTACAATTATGTCCCCCGCGATTCGCATGCCGACATATATGCCCGTTTTCGGGTCATGGAAACACCCCTCGACAGTAAGGGAACGGCGAACTGCTACATAGCCCCGGCCCTCGACACCCGCTATTCGTTCGATGCGACGGTGCAGGGCAACGGCAAGAATACGACGAATATCTGGCCGCAGCAGCTTCACGGAGTTTCCGCCCGCGTGCTTTGGGAATCGGGGACATTGAGCGAAACGGTTGTCAAAGATGCGGCGTACTCAAACGGCCGTATATCCTTTTCGACGGGAGCCGTGCGGGGCAACGCCGTGATCGGGTTGTTCGACGCTGCGGGAAACTGCATCTGGTCGTGGCATATCTGGTCGGTCGATTACGACCCGGCAACAATGGCGCAGACCTATTCGTCCGGGGCTGTCTTTATGGACCGCAATATCGGAGCACTCACCACCGACTGCACGCAGCCCTCATCGCGCGGGCTTTACTACCAGTGGGGCCGCAAAGACCCCTTTCCGCATCCGGCGACTTGTCAGGATATAAACAAACGCGCCGACGCCGTATATGCCGAGGGATTCGAATACGCTGTCAGCTATCCCCGAAACGCCGGGACTGAAAGCCCTTATGACAATATGACCGTGGAGTGGTCGATTGCTCACCCGACAACCTTTATGAGCGATGCCATGTACGAAGATTGGGAAGAGTGGACATCAGTAGCCGATTGGCTTTATAATCATCATCCGAATCTTTGGGGGAACGTCACGACAAGCAACAACAATATTAGCAAGGTAAGCCTCAAATCAATTTATGACCCGTGCCCCGTTGGTTGGAAAGTCCCCAGCCCCGAAGATTTTGCCGGAATCGAGCGGGTAAGTCAGTCGTCGCCCTATTATGTAACGATTCATTACAACGGTAATCGCACCACGAATATCCCGACTGGAGGGACTTTCGTTGAAACACGCTTTATGAATAACGGACAGCTCGGACGGCTTTATACCAATGCGCCCTACAATATGCACTGGGGAACGTGGGCTTGTCGATATGGCGATATTTCCTGCACCTCGATTTTTTTCTCGACGGGTTCCGTACCATCATTTATCGGCACAACAGATTATTACCGCTATGCCGCAAATCCTATCCGCTGTATTCGGGAGTAGGCTTCCAAAGAATTACAACCATGAAAAAAAGACACATCATCACCTTAATGCTCTGCCTACTGGCTTTGTGGGGCAAGCCCCATCGGGTCGCAGCGCAGTTTTTCAGCGCCAAAGTAAACGCGTTGGCCGCACTCACCGCAACGGTGAACGTAGGAGTGGATGCCGCCGTCGCGGACAAGTGGACGTTAGACCTTTCCGCCTACTGGAATCCCGTAAACTCCGATTCGTTCAGTTGTCGGCTGTATGCCGCGCAGATCGGCACGAAACGCTGGCTTTACGAAGCGTTCGTGGGCCATTTCATCGGCAGCCAGCTAACCTATGGAAATTACCTGTACGGCGGTTCCCGACGCTACTACAAAGGCGGAATGGCCGGGCTGGGATTCAGCTATGGTTATGCTTGGCTGCTCTCGAAGCGTTGGAACGTCACGGCCGAAATCGGCATCGGGGTCTTTTACATGAAAGACACCCGCCGCGACCGCATCCCGCCCGAATACGAATCCATCTTCATACACCACTACAAGCGGTGGGTTGTAGGCCCCTCGCGGGCAGAGATCAGTTTTAACTACTTATTCTAAAAGCAGCATGAAAAAACTTATTTATACCGTCGTCTGCATGATGCTTTTTTGCTGCGCCTGCTCGGATGCGGACATAGAGCTTAATCCGGCGACGCAGGCCAAACAGCAGCTTGCAATGACATTCCGCTGCGGGGCCATGTCCCCGACACGCGCCGCGACGAACGACACCCGCATCGACGACATCAATCTGTACTTGTTCCCCGTAAACGGCGGTCAGGCCCGGCACGTCTATATTGCTCCGGTGCGCCCCGTCGTGCTGGAACTGCCCAAAGGCGACTATACGCTTTACGCCATTGCCAACCTCGGACACGACGCGGGCGAGCGGACGCAGGATTTCGTTCGCTCGCTGCGCGTCGAACGGGAGCCTGCGGCCCTCGCGGATGCTCCCTTTCCCATGTCCGCGCAGCAGGCCGTCACCGTGCGCGGCGACACGCAGATCGCCGTATCTTTGGTTCGCGCCGTGGCAAAGGTCAATTTCAGCTACACCGTGGCTGCTGATTTCGCAAAGTCTTTTCATGTGAAGTCCGTGCAGTTTCGCAGCGCACCCCGTTCGGCGGCTCTCTTTGACTTCAGCCGCGCCGAGAGCAGCGAAGCCGTTGCCGACATGCCGCCCGTCGAAGCGTCGGCAACGGCCTATGCCGCGACCTGCTATTTATTGGAGAACAGGCAGGGAGAGGTTGCAGGCATCGGCTCCCAGCAGCAGAAAGATCAAACCCGCGCCCCGGAACATGCCACCTACATAGCCATAGCGGGCGAAGCCGACGGAACGCAGGTTGTGTACCGCATCTATCTCGGAGAAAACAACACGACGGATTTCAATGTCGGCCGCAACCGGGTTTACAACATCGACGCCCGCATCCTCGGTCTGAACACCGTGGACTGGCGGGTATCGACGGCAGAACTCACCGTCACGCCATTTGCCGAAAACCATGCACCGGGGGAACCTGCGACAACCGAACTGCGGCTTACATCCACGAACAACCCCGAAAATGTCTATTACTTGTCCTATCATATCGACGCCGGGACGGGGATAGTCGCCATCGACGGCGTGAATCGGAACCCCGGTACGCCTTATCCGTTCTTTTCGGGCAACGGAACAGTAACGGCCGGTATCAGCTATACGCAGGCAGAGCCGGGCGACGTGCGGCTCCGTCTGACGGTTACGGACAAATACGGATTCAGCATGGAGCGTGTGCTGACAACGGTATTCAAAAACCCGGAACTGACGATAACCTATGCCCAGCAGGGAAATGAACTGACGGTTTATGACCGGGCATATATCGACTATACCGTGTCACAACCCGGTTACTCCGGGAACTACACCGTAAAAGTGGAAGGTGTTCCGTCCGTGTACTATGGTCGTTATGGCTCCGACGTTCCCCTGACGACATTCACCCAATACGGGAACGGCACAAATACATTACGGGTGAAGCCAAATATGCTTGGGCCGAACCCGCTGAAAATAACCGTAACCGACACCGACGGCCACAGCGCGGAGATCATCACATCGGTAATGGGTATTAAGACCACCGCCGACCTCCAACCGACATTCAGCACATCGGGGGGCTTGCTCTATGTTACCGTGGAATCTTCGCAGCCCGTAGTGGACGACCTGACCGTGAAAGTGACGGCCAATGCCGACATATATTCTTTCGGTGGGGCCGTGACAAAAAAGCAGTATATCGTAACGGTGAAGATTGAAGCCGACCATACGACAGGAAAAGGGTCTGTATCATTGAGCGGGTTAGGGAGTTACGCCACGTTCACAGTAACGTCTTATTCCGCGGAATTTAAGCGCACATCGGATAACGGATTGGTCGAATATAAATTGCAGTAGAAAATGAAAAGGATAATGAAAACTATTGCCGTATGCTTGGCCGCGTTGCTTTGCGGCTGTTCGATAACCGGGCATCTGGAGCGTCGCCAATACTGCGCCGACGTGTTGCACGTCAGCCGCGAACAGCGCGAACGCGAGCAGCAGACCTACCAGCCGCCCGCCTTGAAGATCGAATGGGACAGCAACCGTTTCTACCTCGTGCCGACCGAAGTACAGGAGAACGGCGAACGTATAATGGCAATGCAGATTCAGCAGGTAACCATACGCGCCAAAGCCCGAACGCTTCCCGAACGGCTGGGAAAGGTCATAATCGACTTCGTGATCGACATGCCCCGGCAGTTGCAGGGCGCATGCCGGAGCGTCATCGTAACCCCCTATCTGCACAAGTACGGCGAAGCGCATGCTTTGCAGGACATCACCATTCGGGGCGGGCTGTTTTCACGGGTGCAGCAGCGCGACTACTGGCAGTTCGGCAAGTATGTCCGGGCTTTCGCACCCGACAGCAGCGCCGAAGCCCGCGCTTTCGCCCGCTTCGTGAAATATCCCTATCCGGAGGGCGTGCGGCTCGACAGCGTGGCGGCCCATCCCGGCCATATCTCGTACTACTATTCGCAGGAGGTCCCGACAGACGAAACGTCGAAAACGATGCTTGTAACCTTACAGGGCCGTGTCGTGGCCCTCGACGACAGCAGCTACACGCTGCCCCCGTCCGATACGCTGACCTATCACGTTTCGTCGATGCTCTCGTTCGTCGATACCACGACGCGCTACAAAATAAAGGTCATAAACAAGTACGCCACCGTGCAGGACCGCAACTACATTCAGTTTTTGGTGAACGACACCCGTGTACTCGACACCCTCGGCAGAAACACCGCACAGCTCGGTAAGATTCAGGCACGCATGGCCGGACTGATCGCCCAGCAGGAATTTTTCGTCGATAGCGTCGTCCTGACGGCCACGGCATCCCCGGAGGGCAGTTTTACCCGTAACCGTGCTTTGGCACAAGGCCGCGCCCATGCCCTCAAACGCTACCTGCAGGAGCGCATCGGCCCCGAAGTCGATACGCTCGTCCGGGTGCGGTGGGTGGCCGAGGACTGGCCCGAACTGGCGACCCGCATCCGTGGTGACGAAAGCCTGCCGCACCGCGCCGAAATGCTGGAGTTGATCGCCGCCGAGAAAGACCCCGACCGACGGGAGCGGCTGATCCGCGAACGATACCCGGCGGATTATCGCTATCTTAAAGAAAGCGTCTATCCGTGGCTGCGGGCCGTGACATTGCGTTACGACCTGCGCAGGCAGGGAATGATAAAGGACACCATTCACACCCGCGAGGTCGATACGGCTTATATGCGGGGTGTGGACCTGCTGCAAAAGCGCAGGTATGCGAAAGCCCTTTACAACTTACTTGAATACCGCGACCGCAACACCGTCGTAACGCTCCTTTCGCTCGGCCATGACGCGCAGGCATTGGAAATCCTCGACGGGCTGGAGCAGTCCGCGACGACCGAATACCTCAAAGCCGTGGCGTGCTCCCGGCTCGGTCGCAAGGTAGAGGGCCGCGAACATTTCCTGACGGCCTGCGGCATGGACAAGCGGATGCAGTACCGCGGGAACCTCGACCCCGAAATAACCGAACTTTTAAAACAATAAACCATGAAAATAGGACTGATAGACGTAGACGGCCACCACTTCCCGAACCTCGCGCTGATGAAGTTGTCCGCATGACACAAAGTCCACGGCGACAGCGTGGAGTTCGCCGACCCCATGTTCGGGCAGTATGACCGGGTGTATATGGCAAAGGTGTTTACGTTCACTCCCGACTATCCCCACGTTTTCCCCTGCGAAGTCGTGAAAGGCGGAACCGGGTATCGGGATTATGCGCGGGTCCTGCCCGAAGAAGTGGAACACTCCTGCCCCGATTACGGGTTGTATGATTATCCTGCGGCAGTAGGTTTCCTGACCCGCGGATGCGTGAACCGCTGCCCGTGGTGCGTAGTCCCCCGTAAAGAGGGGGCAATCCGGGCAAATGCCGACATTGAGGAATTTTTAGGCGGACGCCGCAACGCCGTACTGCTCGACAACAACGTACTTGCGTCCGGGTGGGGACTGGAGCAGATCGAGAAGATCATCCGGTTAGGGGTGCGGGTGGACTTCAACCAGGGTCTTGATGCCCGGCAAATCGCCCGGAATACCGAAATCGCAGAACTGCTCTCCCGCGTGAAGTGGTCGAAGTATATTCGCATGGCATATGACAGCTCCGCCGTCCGGGACAACGTTCACAGGGCAATAGAAAGGCTGAAAAAATGCGGCGTGAAGCCCGCAAAGATGTTTTTCTATGTCCTCGTTCGGGACGTGGATGACGCGCTGGGCCGCATCGAAGAACTGCGTGCGCTGGGATGCCAGCCCTTTGCACAGCCTTACCGCGACTTTGAGAGCAAGATACACCCCACACCCGAACAGCGGCGACTGGCCCGCTGGTGCAACCACAAAGCGATATTTCACACCGTGGATTTCAAAAACTACAAAAAATAAGATTATGAAAAGAAAAACATTCGTAAGCATCTTGATCGTACTGCTGACCCTGCTCGGCCTGACCCGCTGCAAGCTGGCAGAGGTCGAAACAATCGACGAAATACCGTGCCCCGGAGTGGGAATAGACACGGTGATAATCCCCGGCTGGGACAATCAGCCTGATGACTAAAACAAATGTCCAGCCTTTCAGGGCTGGACATTTGTTATTTGAACGGATTAAGTTTTGCATCGTGTGCTTTTTTTTCGATCAAATTCTGCCTTTCTTTTTCGAGAATTGATAACACATTTGGCTTGATGTTGGCATTGCGTTTTTTGCATTCCTCTTTTAAGAGGTTAATTCTTGTTTTGACTTCTGAAACAAGAAATTTAATATCCTCTTTTACTCGTTCTTTCCATTCATCGCTTAGTGGGATGCGTGTATATTCTGTTATAATGGTTAAGGTTAATCCATTTGCATTTGCACTTCCCTTTATAGGAGCATAGTGTGTATCGGTAGGAGTATTGAAAAAGAAAGTATAATCACCTTGGATTTTGAATTTATAATCGACTGCGACAAAATCATAAAACTCATGGATTGCACCAATTCGTAATTCTGGTCGTAACGCTTCTCGCGAAATGGGCATAAGATAACTAATTGGCTCAACATCTTCTGTTGTAAACTCCGTGTCGCAGATAATGCTATATTGTTGTTCTATTCTGTCCGCGATCTTTTGCAAGTCGCAATTTAATAGCTCATTATCTGTTATTTTGTTAAGTTCGGATGCGATTTTCTTATCGCTTTCATCGAATCGGGTTTGAATGGGAGTATTGTTGAAGAGATACATAATAGGAATGGGTTAGTGTTTCACAAATGTATGAATAATTATTTTTTAAGCTAAAAAGTTTTATTGATTGTTGTGAGAGTATAATTTCTCTGCATATAATCCATAGGTATGTGATTGTTGTCTGAATTTATATACATCAAATTTCTTTTCTTTTGCTATATTGATTATAGTATCTATGTTACCGTCAAATTTGCATCCTAAATACACTCTATTAATCAAGTTACGCATTTGTAATTTTACCGGTTCGTCTAAATTCAGATAGGGATTAGGAGTTTGCCGCAGTATCAGACGATACTCCTTTTCATGTTCCCACCACTTCGCTTTTGTCGATAGAAAACCGTTGATTTCGTTCTGGGCTTTTTTGGATGGGGTGTTATCAATCCGGGGTGTCTGATAGTCAAATGGTACTATATTGATAAGATTTAAATCTGGAAGTTTATTTTTGTATACAACCTTTCTGAATGAGAGGTAACTATTGATTTTATCGTGAAAATGGTTAATTAAAGAGGTATAAATGTCTTTCATATTGACACCTATACACATGCCTTTGTGCTCGTTGTAATAACTCCACATCAAAAAGGTGGTAGCAGTTTCACTTAAACTACAAATTCCGAAATATTTGGTGAGTTCATTTAAGTCAAAGGACACACTAAATTCCGGGTATTTTCCCTGACATTCGTGCGAAAGGTAACAATCGTAAGGGTCATTCAGAAAGCCTGTTCGCCTGAACCATAATTCTTCTTTTTGCAGCATGGATAAACCACCAGTGGTATCAATGTACTTATATAGAATAGCAGGATGTTGGTCTTTATTGGTCATAGTAGATTCTTGCGCTTTAAATCGTTGATAAAGATACAAAAAAATGCCATTTACCATTAAGATATTTTCACTACCTTAATGGAAAATTTGAACGATATGTTTGACTTGAATAACCTTATCGGTCGTCTCCGGCGAATTGAAAATGATCCTGCAGCTCAATTCGAAGATATTGAAGATGCGTTTAATGATATGATAGGGCAGCCGATTGTTGCGCCAATTATAACCATGCCTGCCGGGATATTGGTATTACGCGCTCGTCAGGTAAAATCATTTAATGAAGTTCAGAGTGAAGAACAAATCAGCTATTTGCCGCAGCAACTTTGTGAAAAATTCGGACGGGCGAATATGCCGGATAATCCCTTATTCTATGGTGTTCTTGTAAATCGAGATAACGAAGAAGAAATCCCGCGTCTAACAAATAGTATTATACTGTCGCTATTTGAAGCCTGTCCCTTTTTTCGAGGACCGATGATAGATGAAGAATATCGTGCTGTTGTCGGATGTTGGGAATCATATAAACCACTTGACGGATTGACGATTATAAATCCAGATTTACGTGAAAACAGGTCCGGGATTAATCGTCAGGTAGCGAATGGACTTTCGAATTTCTTGGCAGAAATTGAAGAATTGCGTAGGGCTGGAGCGGATTTCTATTCTGATGACGAAATAATAAATTTTCAACGATATATGCACCATAAATTTACAGATAACGTTAATGCAGACAGAGAGTACTGGATTCCCGCAAAATTTACGTTTGATGTGTTAGTGCAACCCATTATTGACGGAATATTTTACGAGAGTTCACAAGGACGTGTAGACGATCGACTGAAGGATTGTATTAGTGTTGCGCTTAAACCGCAATCAGTAGATACGAAATTGCATTTTCTTGGGGTCTATGATGTTCTGATAAAAAATGATGGGGAGAAAGTTACGATTTCTGCACCTATATTTCGGAACCTTTAATTGTATAAATTACATGGCCTTTACCTGAATAATGTCGTCCCAACTGGTCGTATATCGTTGGGAAAGGTGTTCGCGGTTCATGCGGTAGGGCGGTGTCGCGCCCTGCGTGGCGAGGCTTATCTTGTTTCGGCCGTAGGTCTTGTTCAAGGCGTCCATGACCGCCATGATCCGCGTATGTTTGTCCCGGTCAATCGGGTCGAACATATTGATTTGTACTCCTTCGTTCGACCGAATATCCGAAAGAACCACGCCCGCACGTTTGTAGCCGTAGCCTTTGGAGTACAAGTCCCGCAGTATCTTGCCCGCATATTTTACCAATTCGATGGTGCTGTCTGTCGGGTTGGGCAGTTTCAGCAGCGCATTTTCATAGCTTTGCGGCTTGTCGGGGCGGTGGCGGTTCGTCAGGATGAACACCCGGATTTCCCCGCAGACGGATTGCTGCTTGCGCAGCTTTTCGGCGCTGGTGGCGGTGAAAAGCGCGATATTACGGTGCAGTTCGCCGTAATCGGAAACGTCGTTGTGAAATGTTCGGGAGGTGCGTATCTGCTGCTTGGGCTGCGGCATATCATCAAACCCTATACAAGCTTCGCCCCGCAGCTCTTTCCACATGCGCAGAGCCGTAATGCCGCCCATGTTCAGGCGCACCCACTCCGGGGATAACTGCGTGAAGTCGTATGCCGTGGCGACGTTCGCGGCCAGCAGCTTCTTTTCGAAGCGTCTCCCGATGCCCCATACGTCGCCGATAGGGAACCGCCGCAGTACTTTCTCTATATCTTCCGGGCGGTGCATGTAGCAGCAGCCCGCCAGCTTCGGATATTGCTTGCACAACTTACTGGCGATCTTCGCCAGCGTTTTGGTCGGAGCGATACCCAAGCTGATCGGGATGCCCGTATTCTTTTTCACTCGTTGCACGATCTCCAGCCCGAAGTCCCGCAGCGTGGCCGGGTCGATGCCCGTGAAATCCATGAAACTTTCGTCAATGGAATAGACCTCGGTAGCGGGGGAGTACGATTTAAGGGTATTCATAACCCGCGTACTCATATCCCCGTAGAGTTCCAGATTGGAAGAAAAGACAGCGACATTATTTTGCCGGAGAAATGCAGCCTGCTGAAAATAGGCATCGCCCATCTTCAAACCGAGCGCTTTTGCTTCATCGCTGCGGGCAATGATGCACCCGTCATTATTCGACAATACGACAACAGGCCGCCCGTTTAGATCGGGGGCGAACATTCGTTCGCAGGATGCGTAGAAATTATTGCAGTCCGCAAGGCCGTACATTATTTTTTGACTTTCTTTATTACATACCGGACAACGCCCCACACACGGAAGTCGCAGTCCGTAGTGACCTCGATAGGCTTGTACTTTTCATTGGCAGGGACAAGCCAAACCTGCGCCCCTTTAAACCGGATCGTTTTCAGCGTAAATTCCCCGTCGATAAAGGACACCACGACATCCCCATCGAGCGGATCGGCGGACTTATCGACCGCCAGCAAATCGCCCTCCTCGATATGCGCGTCTTTCATGCTGTCCCCGACAACACGTGCGAAAAATGTAGCGTTCGGATTCGGGGCTACCAATTTATTCAGATCAAGCGGTTGTTCGATGCTGTCGTCCGCAGGGGAGGGGAACCCTGCGTGTACGCCGCTATCCATCAGAGGAACCTCCAACGGTGCAGTAAGGTCCGGTTTAAACCATTCCAATCTTATGTTTTCATTCATAGTCGAAGCAAATGTATATAGATTTTATATTCTAAACAAGCCAGAATATAACGAAAAAAGCCGCCCTGAAATTGCAGGACGGCTATTCGTTTGAGTGTTTGCTATTTCGGTTTGCGGGTGATTGTATGCTTTACTTTCAGCACGACAAGGTTGCACTCGATTGTCGTTTCGGACTGCGTGGTTTCAAAAGCATCGTCCAGCAAATCGCTGATGATACGGCTGCCTTTCTCGGCAAGCCGCTCTTGCAGATGCGGGTCGTTAGGTTCTTGCAACGCCGACATCGTGCGAGACAGTTCTTTCACCTTTGCAAAGGTTTCGATAATTCCGATTGTCGTCTGTGTGGCAACAGGCGATTTCAGGATTGTCGCCAGCATATAAAGTCCCTTTTCGGTAAAGGCTTTGGGGGCATAGCGGACCTTTGCGGATTTTGTGGTCGAAATTTTCGACCGCAAATCTTCCCATTCTGACGGGGTAAGCTGGAGAATGTACCCGTCCGGGAATTTGTCGGGGTTGTTCTTGATCGCTTCGTTTACGCGCTTCGTTTCGACGCCGTAAAGGGCTGCTACGTCGCTGTCGAGAATCACCTGACGACCCTGAACAACGATGATTTTGTCTTTGATTGCTGTCTGAACTGCATCCATAATATAGTAGTTTATTGGTAAAGAGTTTGTAATGTTTGCGTTGCCGTGTTCAAAACGTTAATGTCTTTGATGATCTTTTCGGGAAGAACGCGGGCGTAGTGCTGCGTCATTTTCATATTCGCATGTCCCATTGTCTTGGCGATGGTGGCAATAGGAACGCCGAAAGACATGGCGGTAGTGGCATAGGTATGCCGGGCCATGTGGAAAGTCATATTCTTTTTGATGCCGCAACTACTTGCAATTTGCTTCAAGTAGGCGTTTACGTGCTGATGCGGGGAACGAGGTAGTACGTAGCTGTCATTCTGATTCTCGTATTTCTTAATTATGGATTTCGCAATATCCATAACCGGGATGATCGACGGAATATTTGTTTTCTGACGGGTAATTTTAATCCACATATCCCCGTTTTCAGCAAGCGTAATGTTTTCACGTTTTAGGTTCATGGCATCGACAAAAGCTAAGCCCGTAAAACAGCTGAATACGAATAGGTCTTTTGTCGTTTCCAAACTTCGCAATGAAAATTTCTTTTGGATGATTAATTTAAGTTCATCGACCGTCAGGAAATTCGGGTCCACAGGGTCAAACTTAATTTTGTAATCGCTGAACGGGTCCTTTTTCAAAAGACCTTTCTTGATGCAGATTTTTGTAACATGTTTGAATACCTGCATGATTTTTTGAACTTGATTGTTTGAAACCTTATACGTAGTGAATAGATAGTCTGAAAAATCATCGACGAAAGAACCGTCGATCTCCGCGGCGTACATATCCGAACGGTGATGTTTTACCTTGATGAAATCCGCCACCCGGTTATATACAAGGGTAATACGTTTGTAGGTCGAAAGAGAACGGCATTTGCCGATCATATCCTTTTGATGTTGCTTGTACTCTTGGAAAACGCTTAATAGGGTAGTGCTGGAATCATCAATCCCTAAAAAAGCATTTTTAACTTGCTCGGCAGACAGCACAGGACCGCGCAGAAACATTTCCTGATAGGTAGTTCTGATTCTTGCTTCGATATTGCGCAGTTGGCTATTTAGGGAACTTGCTCCCTTTCCATTGATTTTCTTTGTTTTGCTGTCCCATTCCGTAGTTTGCGGGTCAATTTCCAACTGCGTGAAGAATTGTGTCGTCTGCTTATTGACAGTAATACGCCCCATAATGGGCAATAATCCGCTCTTTTTCTGTTGCTTTTTTACATAAAAAAGCACGCTAAATGTGTTTTTCATGGTTACTTTTTTTGGTTACAAAATTAGTCTAATTGTGCCTTAAAACTCTGACAATCAGCGGACAACTGACGGACTTTTCAAAGAATTCGTAACCAAAATCGGGGAAAATTCGTAACCAAAAATATTTTTGGGTTTTGGTTACGAATTAGTAACGATTTTTTGTCGCAGTTTGGCATTCTGCTGTCGTAACCGCAAAAGAAAAAAGCCTTATAGTAGACAACTATAAAGCTTTTACGTTGCTTTGGCCGTTGTTTGGCACTTATTTGTGCCGGCTTTTAGCATTTTCTGTACCCCCTCAGGGGCTCGAACCCTGGACCCCAACATTAAGAGTGTCGTGCTCTACCAACTGAGCTAAAGAGGCATCAATCGTTATCCGATTGCGAGTGCAAAATTAGTGATAATTTTTATTATTGCAAAAAAATCCTGAAAAATTTTCAGGATTTTTTTTCGCATATCCGCCGACGGACCTGATGCAGATGCGTTTTCGGGTCGTTTCGGATTATTCCAGTTTCAAACCGTCGCTGTTCCACTCGCCTGCAGCGTCGGGATAAATGAAGGGCCGGGTCTCGCTGAACTTCTTCATATTCAGATAACTCTCATAGAGATTGATGCCGTTGGCCGATTTCGTTGCCAGCGAGAAGGCGATTACCGACGGGTGGCGCTTCGAAGTGTGATAGCTGTCTTCGGTCCGTTCGACGTAGGCGTTCTGCCAAGCGGGATCGTTCGACGGGTTGCCCCCGATGCGACGCGATTCGCCGCTGCTGCGGGTGTCGATCGGAGCCTGCGGGATCACATACATGCCCATCGTGTCGCAAACAGCATACAGCGCCGGCGACACGGGCCCCGGCAGGAGCCTGAGGGTGTTGAATCCCTGCTCACGGAGCTTGGCTATCTCCTCCGCCGGGAACTGGGGCGGAACCTCGCGCGTGCGGAGTGCGACGGGATTGCCGTTTACCGCCAGCTGCCCGTTGCGCAGTTCGACGGTGCGGAATCCGAGCGGCAGTTCGATGTACTCCATGTAGCGGCCTTCGTGCTGGGTTTTTACGCGCAGCGTGTATTGCGTCGGCCGTCCGGGGTTCCACAACATGCTGTCTGGAATGCGGGCCAGAAAGCGCACGGTGTCCTCGCGGCGCATGTCGAGTGTGACGTCCTTGTATCCGATGGCGGCATTGGAGCCTGCCGGAGTGAGCAGTTCATAGTGGATGCGTGAAGTGCGCGGATTGAGGGACTCGGTTTTAACGACGAGGGCGATTTCAGCCATGACCTTGTCGTTCTCCTCGCTGCTGCGCCACGATTTGGTCAGTACGTCGCGTACGCGCAGCGTGGGCTGGCTCATGACCCATGCAGGACCTATTGCCGGGGCCGGATCGCTTTTCCAGCTTTCGAGACGCGCCACCTGCGACGGAGCGCTGACGACGATTTCCAGCGTGTTGCGGCCCTCCTGCGCATGGCGCGTGAGGTTGAATTCCGCCGGAGCGCTGCAGTCGCTGTCATAGGCCACGGCTTTGCCGTTCACGCGCACTTCGTAATCGGCCGAAGCCCATCCCAAATGGAAGAATACCTGCCGGTTGGCCCATGCGAACGGCACGGTGAACTCGGTCGAGAAAACGTTGCCTTTTTGCGTCCAGTCCGCCAGACGGGTGAAGTAACGGGTGTCGCCCGCAAAGGCTGCGGCCGCTTCCTGCGCCGTGGGGTAGGCGATCACTTCGCCGCGCGGCAACTCGCGGCCGTAGGTCGGAATATACTCCTGCGCCGCCAGCGTGCAGCACGAGAAGAGTGCTATGATCGAAAGAATACTCCTCATATATTCGCTTTTTTAACCTTCATTTTCGCCGCCCGGCGAAACGAGTTTCTCTGCTCGGCTCCCGCTTAACGAAAATGTTCGTATATTTGTGCAGGTCAAAGATAGTAAATTTTCCGGAACTAAAGATGTCAGAACTTCCCAAACTCAACTTTCCTGCCATCCGGCTGCGTGCCCGCCGCCGCGGTGAGCAGGTTGAAGTGTGGGACGACCTGCGGGGAATTTACCTCGTGCTGACGCCTGAAGAGTGGGTGCGGCGTCATCTGATCGCCTACCTCGTGTCGCACTGCGGGGTGCTGCCTAAACGCATCGTGCAGGAGTATGCCGTGCCGGTCAACGGACAGCCGCAGCGCGCCGACGTCGTTGTGGTCGGCGACGGCGCCGAACCGCTGGTGCTGGCCGAATGCAAGGCCCCGGAGATACGGATCGACGAACGGACCCTTTCGCAGGCCGTGCGTTACAATTCGGTGCTGGGGGCGCAGTTCGTCATTCTGACCAACGGCCGGAGACACTATTGCTGCGAGTACCGCGACGGCCGGTATGTCCAACTGGCGGGATTCCCGGACTTCGCGGCTTTATAGATTCTTGAAATTGGCGTCGATATAACGCTGAAAGCTCTCCTTGTAATTCTCCCCGATGGGCACGTACTCCGTGTCGCTCAAAAACACGCGGCTGCGGACGTAGCCTTTGATGCAGCGCAGATTCACGATGTAGGAGCGGTGTACGCGCATGAACATCTCCGACGGGAGCGCCGTCTCCATGTTCTTGAGACGGAACAGGGTGGTGATCGTCGAGCCGTCGGCCAGATGCATGCGCACGTATTCGCCTTCGCTTTCGAGATAGACGATGTCGCTGATTTTCACCAGCGATACCTTGTAGTCCGCCTTCACCGAGATATACTCCTTGTCTTTGGGCAGCGCCTCCGGAACGGGTTCCGATGCGTCGGCCGGTCGCTGGTTGTGGCGCAGTTCGTAGAGCGAGTTTGCCTTGCCCGCCGAACGACTGAAGTCGGCGAAGCTGAACGGCTTGAGCAGGTAATCCACCGCGTCGAGCTTGAACCCTTCGACGGCGTATTCCGAGTAGGCGGTGGTGAAGATCACCATCGGCCTTTCGACCAGCGAACGGACGAACTCCACGCCGCTCAGGTCGGGCATGTTGATATCTACGAAGATCAGGTCGGCATGCTGTCCGGCGAGAAACTGCTGGGCTTCGAGTGCGTTGTTGCACGAAGCGGTAAGCTCCAGATAAGGAATCTTCCGTATGTAACTTTCGATCTGACGCAGAGCCAGCGGCTCGTCGTCAATGGCGATACACTTAAGCATTGAGGGTCGGTATTACGAGTTTTACGGTGTATGTCGTAGGGTTTTCTTCTATGTCGAGCGTGTAGTTCCGGGGGCCGTAGATCAGTTCCAGACGCTTGCGGACATTGTCCAGTCCGATTCCGGCGCTGTGTCTTTCGCCTTTCTGCGTGTGGCGGCTGTTGCTGATCGTGCCGGTGACCTTGCCGTCGGCGTAATCGACGTGCATGTGGATGAACGACGGGTTGTTGTAGCTCACGCCGTGCTTGAATGCGTTCTCCACGAAGACGATCAGCAGCAGCGGCGGAATGGAGACCTGCGTCGGCAGGTCGTGCGGATACTCCACCCGGATGTCCACGTCGTTGGTGTAGCGGATGCGCATCAGCCCGATGTAATTCTGGATGAACTGAATGTCCTTGTTGAGCGAGATGATTTCGCGTCCCGAATCGTAGAGCACGTAGCGCATCATCTTCGAAAGCTCGATCACGGCGTTTTTTGCATATTCCGTGTCGATGTCGATCAGCGCATGGATGTTGTTGAGCGTGTTCATGAAGAAGTGGGGATTGATCTGGTACTTCAGATAATCCATTTCGGCCTGCATGTTCTGCTGTTTGAGCTCCTCCATCTGCTGTTCGTCGCGTATCGACTGGTACATGAGCTTGATGCCCGTATTGGCCCCCGACATGAAAAATCCCAGAATCACGTTCCAGTACATTTCCAGATCGGTGAACGACGCCTTGCGGTGCTCGATGAACTGGTCTTCGGAGAGGTCCGAGAAGAGCAGGCTGTCGGTGATGTGCTGTTCGTAGAAGTCCACGAACCAGAACGTGCCGATGATCAGCGTCAGATTGGTTATCAGATACTTCCAATACTTGTGCTTGAGCATGAACCGCGGCGCGATGACGCTGTTGTGGACGATGAATATGATGAGGTAGGGCGCGATCTTGCGCCATGCGATCAATACGTTTTCCCAGCTGACGTGAAGCTCTGACATCATCAGCGAGTTGAGCACCGGCACCAGAATGATGGCCGACCAGACCATCACATAGAGCAGGTTTTCGCCGATCGTCTGTTTCTTGGTGATTTTCATGCCGTAAAGATAGAGTTTTGAATGATAATATGAAAATTCAATCTAAAAAGAAATATGTGGGTATATTTCAAGAATATTTTTTAGATGAAAATATTGATGAAGAAATTATTTTCATATTTTTGTAAAAAAGTGTTAAGTACATGACAAAATTTTGAATACATCGAATTTAGGTGTGTATGTCGGTCGGAAAAGCACGTTTGAGATTTCCTCAAGACCATACTTGACCAAAGACTTAGCCCTTCGTCCATGCTTCAGAATTTTTATCGGTTTAACGTATATATCTTTATGTTCACCAACTAGATACGCCCACACAAAAGCAATGCAGACTATCGCAAACAGACGCGCGATGCGCTCTCTGTCGCGCAGGTGGGTGTCCTCGATATTGAAGCCCGAAGATTTCATGGCACGGAATGCCGTTTCAATCTCCCAGCGTTTTTTATAGGTCGCAACTCCATCTTCAGGTCGGTTGAAACAGAGCAGAATCTGAAGTTCGGGTATCCCGTCAGAGTTCTTGATTCGACTTCCGGCGAGATAGACATACTGCCCTTTGTGCAAAAAGAGCTTGTTGTAGAATTTCTCCTGTCCGACTTTGAGGGAATTGAAGAGCCACCATGCTCTAATTCTTTCTCCTGTGGAAGGCTTGACAACCCAAACGTCCTGCCGGATACGGATATAGTATCGAATTCTGTTGTCGTTAAGCCAGCCTATCCACTCCTTGCCGATAAACTCGCGGTCGGCCACAAGGCAGTCGGTACAGTCATGTCCAAAAAGTCGGAAGAACCGCTCGATGATATCCTTGCGTTCTTCCCAATTGGAATTGCCGCGCTTGTCCAAAAGGCAGAACAGCAATGGAAAGGCAATACCCTTGTAGGTGATGCCGAGGGTGAGTATATTGATGTTGAACTCTCCGAACTTCCAGTTGGTGCGGTCCATACTCAGAACCAAACCGTCCTTAACAGGAAGCAACGAGAAGATCATCCTTGCTACCAGGTCGAGGTTCAAGGCATAGTTGGCAATGAATCGCTGAATGCGGCGCAGATTGGAATCACGCTCAACCGACGTAGGCATTGCCGAAGCCAGTTTGTGAAGGCTCACAGTCTGCACCACACAAAGTGCATGGAGCATGTAAGCCATAAGCTTTATGCGGGCCAGATTCATCGATTTTCCAAAATACTCTTGCATAATCGGGAGGATTTGGTTAATTTTGACCAAGTCCTTGGAATCAGTAGCCTTCATGGAAAAAGCAGCGAACTTTTCTTTAAAACTACTAATTTTCAGGGACTTTTGCAAATATAATCTATTAATAATTAGATGTTTAACAATAGAATTTTAACTTTTGTCATCTACTAAAAAAAAGTGGTATATGATTTATGTAGTATTTATCGTTTTTGCTGTAATCGTAATTTTTATCATTAATATTAATAATACGAAGAGTAAGGAAGATGCGAATAAGCAATATTTTAGTGAGTCGATAAAGTCATATGAAAATTTTAATCCAACTTATATAAAATATGGGTTAGATAGTGAGTATATTTTTGCAATTGATGAGCATGCTAAGATGTTATTATATCATAGGGTAAATACAGAACCTGTTTTTTTAAGATATGAAGATATAATTGATGCCGAGTTATTAGTTGAAGGGAAGGTTGTATCTAAATTGTCGTCTGTTGGTATTGGGAGTGCAATAGGAAGTTTTGGAGTGGAATATGGAATAGGTGCAATCAAAGATAAGGCAAAAATAGATGCTCTAGGAGTTAATATACTTGTGAATAATATTACTATGCCTCGTCTATTAGTGGTGTGTTATTCTGGGTATACAATTTCTAGTAGCGGAATTACTGCCATTACATTTAATCAAGTACTTGATGATGCAAATTGCATATTGGACCGTTTGAAGATTATAGTTGCTCGACACCAAATTTACCAACAAAAGGAGTTAAGTCCAGAGTTCAGATCATCGACTGTAGATCAAATATTAAAATTAGTGCAATTGAAAGAATTAAAAGTAATAACAGAAGAGGAATTCCAAGTCGAGAAGCGAAAGGTGTTGAAAAATAGTTAACAAAGATAGATGTCTGCAAAAAATAAAACCTTCGGGATTTACCCCGAAGGTTTTATTTTAAAAAGCAGGTAACCGAACTATTAGTGACGCCTCATTGTTGGAATTGGATTCAGTGACTATGAAGAATTTGGGATAGAGAATCCAAAGTATGCGGTTACCTGCTGAGACTTGTTTTATTTGGTCAATAGCGACGGACTGTATAGATAACGTTTGATACTGCGTTTTGGTGTTTTTTCGAACTCGGTCGGATAAATTGCCAGCTCCGAGACGCGTTCGTACGCCGCCAGCAGCGTATTCAGCTCCGTGAGGTTGTTCTGCATGATCTGCGGCAGGTCGTTCTTGTCCACGCCTTCCAGCTCGGCCTGCTCGTAATCGGGGACGACCAGCGCCTTGAGCTTTCCGTTTTCGGTTTCCAGTATGAGCGACTCCAGCACGAGATACATGTTGTTGAGCTTGTCCTCGATCTCCTCCGGGTAGATGTTCTGTCCGCTGCCGGAGAGGATCATCGTCTTCGAACGGCCCCGGATGTAGAGCGTGCCGTCGGGGTCCATCGTGGCCATGTCGCCCGTATGCAGCCACCCGTCGGGTTCGAGGACCTTTTCGGTGTCCTTTTCGTTCTTGTAATATCCCTTCATCACATGTTCGCCGCGGACGATGATTTCGCCCGCTTCGTGCTGCGGGTCGGGCGAGTCGATCTTCACTTCGAGCTGTTCGTGCAGGTAGCGCCCGCACGATCCGGCCTTGAACTCGTTGTCGGGCGTGAAGCTGATGAGCGGCGCGCACTCGGTCATGCCGTAGCCGATGGTGATCGGGAACTTGATCTTCATCAGGAACGCTTCGGTCTCCTGATTCATCGGTGCGCCGCCGACGATGAATATGTCTACGTTGTTGCCGAAGGCCTCCAGCAGTTTTTTGCGGATCACCGAGTAGATGGCCGTGTTGAGCAGCGGAATCTTCACGGCGATCGACATGGGGCCTTTTTCGAGCATCGGCATCACCTGCTTGCGGTAGACCTTTTCGAGAATCATCGGCACGCAGCAGATGACCGTCGGTCTTACGACGCCCATGGCTTCGAGCAGAATCTTGGGCGACGGAATCTTGCCCAGCAGGGTGATGTGTCCGCCCACGGCCAGCGGCGAAAGGAAGTCGAACGCGCAGCCGTAGGCGTGCGCCAGCGGCAGGAACGACAGCGTGCGCCCGCCTTTGCGGAAATAGAAGGTGCCGGTCTGGGTGTTGATCATCCGCTGGGCGAAAATCACGTTGCCCGTCAGGTTGTTCACCGTGAGCATGACGCCCTTCGAGTATCCCGTGGTTCCCGACGTGTAATTGAGCAGGATCACCTGATCGTTGGGAATTTCGGGGTATTTGATGTCGTTTATGCTGAATCCGCGCGGATATTTCGAGCGGTAATTCTTCAGGATGTCGCGCTGGAACTTGGTGAGCGCCTTGCCGTCGCGTTCGTAAATGGTATGGAAGTCGGTCAGCGAAAAGACGGCTTCGATCTGCCGGATCTGCTCCTCTTCGATATTGTCCCAGAAGTTGTCGCCCAAGAAGAGCATGCGGCTCTCCGAGTGGTTGATGATGTGGATGATGTCGGCGGGGGTGAAATCCTGCAGGATCGGGACGATGACCGCTCCGTATGTGATCGTGGCTATGTAGGTGATGCACCAGCGGGGATTGTTGCGGCCTATGAGGGCGATTTTGTCGCCCTGCCTGATGCCGGCCTTTTTGAAGAGGAGGTGCAGCTTGGCGACCTCCTTGGCCATCTCGTAATACGAAAAAGTTTCGCCCTTGAAATAATCGGTCAGGGCGGGCATTTCACGATTGTCGCGGAAACTGGTTTCGTATATTTTGATCAGATTCTCCTGTAACATGGTCGCGTCCTAATTGCTGAGCAAAGATAGGCGAAAAAAACGATTTTACCGCCAAATCGCGGTATTTTTTATCCTATATTGCCTATGTTTTGAACCGTAAGCCCTGCCGCAGAGCTTTTTGAGCCGTTTTTATTCCTCTTTCTTTTCCGGCTTGGGGGGCTGCTGTTTCACGTGGCGGGGTTTCCAGATGTAGATTTTCGATTCCGTGCCGGCCTTGAGCCTTTCGATATTTTTGCGGTGCGTGTAGATCAGCAGCACGGCGATGATGAACGAGAACACGACGAACGGAACCAGATGGTTCACTTTCGGCGAAATGAGCGTGAAAATGGGGAAGCTGCACCCTGCGACCATCGAGGCCAGCGATACGTAGTGCGTAATCATCAACACGAGGAACCAGACGCCGAAGCAGAGCAGCACCAGCGGGGCGTTTACGCCCATGATGGCGCCGACGAGCGTCGCCACGCCCTTGCCGCCGCGGAATCCGGCGAAGATCGGGAAGATATGCCCCAGAACGGCGGCGAATACGGCGATGAAGCGCAGGATGTAGAACCACGTTTCGTTTGCGCCGTCGGCGAAAACGCTGTCGTATTTCATCAGGTCGATGATCGTCACGGCGACGAATCCCTTCAGCACGTCCAGTCCGAAAACGGGCAGGGCCGCGCGCTTGCCCAGCACGCGCAGCATGTTGGTCGTGCCGGCGTTTTTGCTGCCGTGTTCGCGGATGTCGATGCCGTAATATTTTTTGCCGATCCACACGGCACTCGGAATCGAACCCAGCAGATAGGCGATGATAATCAGGGTCGTGGCGGTGTAATATGTCAGAATCATAGTGACTTTTCCGGGGTTTGTATAATGCAAATATAATAAAAAAATCGTATTTGCAGCTTCCGGATGAAAAATCCGGCGCAGGGACGTCGGGTTTTCGGAGAATTGCGTTATCTTTGCCTAAAAATATACCTTTATGAATACAAAGGCTTTGCTGGAGCCGATGGGGTCGTGGGCGTGGTGGCGCTCGTGGTTCCTGATTTTTCTCGGCTGTTCGATCATGGGCGCGGGTTTCGTGCTGTTCGTCAATCCCTACAATTTCGTGCCGGGAGGTGTCTACGGTATGGGTATCGTACTCCACAACATCTTCCCGTCGATTCAGGTCGGTACGTTCGGCTATATGTTCGACGTGCCGCTGATGCTCACCGCGATGCTGGTTTTCGGCGGGCAGTTCGGTACGCGCACGGTGCTGGCTGCGCTCTATACGCCCGGTTTCATGAACGTGCTGACGCGGCTGGTCTATCCCGACGCCGCGGCCGTCGAGAGTCTCGATCCGGCGTTGCTGCTGGGGGGACGGCTCGACCTGTCGAACGACCTGCTGCTGACGTGTATCATCGGCGCCGTGGTCATCGGTATCGGGCAGGGCGTCGTCGTGCGCCAGCAGGCGACTACGGGCGGCACGGACATCGTGGCGATGCTGCTGCAGAAGTTTGCCGGCATCAAGTTCTCGACCGGCATCCTGCTCGCCGACGGTTTCGTCGTGCTGTCGGGTCTGGCCGTTATCGGTTTCGGACTGGGTACGGGCGACGCTGCTTCCAACGGCTGGATGCTGACGCTCTATTCGCTCATCACGATCTACATCACCTCGCGCGTGATCGCCTATCTGCTGAACGGCGCGTCGTACGACAAACTGCTGTTCATCATCAGCGACCACCACGAGCAGCTCAAGCGCTTCATCATCGAAGACCTCGACCGCAGCGCCACTTATATCAAGTCGAAAGGCATGTACACCGACGCGCTGCGCGACATGATCTTTTTGGTGGTCAGCCGCAAGGAGGTGCGGCTCGTGCAGCACAAGATCAAGGAGATCGACCCTTCGGCGTTCGTGGTGGTGACCGACGCCTACGAGACTTTCGGCGAGGGCTTCAAGCAGTTCCCCGACAAGAACGAGATTCATGCCGAATAACAGAAACGAAAACGTGGAATTAAGACTCGATACGAATACATTGCGCCCCCTGTCGGGCGCCGGACGCAAACTTTTTGTCGAAACCTACGGCTGCCAGATGAATGTCGGCGACACCGAGATCGTGGTCTCCGTGATGCAGCGCGAAGGGTACGTATATACCGAGCGGATCGACGAGGCGGACGTTATCCTGATCAACACCTGTTCGATCCGCGACAATGCCGAACAGCGCATCTGGGGCCGTCTGGCCGAGATGAAACGCTACCGCCGGGCCAACCCCGGACTGGTCGTGGGCGTCATCGGCTGTATGGCCGAGCGTCTGAAGGAGAAGCTGGTCGAAGGACCGCACGGCGTCGATGTCGTGGCCGGGCCTGACGTCTACCGCGACCTGCCCCGGCTTGTGCGCGAAGCCGAAGCGGGCGGCAAGGGCGTCAATGTCCTGCTCTCGACCGAGGAGACCTATGCCGAGATCGCTCCCGTGCGGCTCGACCGCAACGGCGTGAGCGCCTTCGTCGCCATCATGCGCGGATGCAACAACTTCTGCTCCTACTGCGTGGTGCCCTATACCCGCGGCCGCGAACGCAGCCGCGATCCCGAAACCATTCTCGCGGAGGTCCGGACGCTGTTCGGGAACGGTTACCGCGAGGTGACGCTGCTGGGCCAGAACGTCAACTCCTACCGCTTCGGCGAGGTGGACTTTCCCGGCCTGATGCGCCGCGTGGCCTCCGTCTCGCCCCTGCTGCGCGTGCGTTTCGCCACGTCGCATCCCAAGGACATCAGCGACAGCCTGCTGGAGGTCATGGCCGAAATGCCCAATATCTGCCGTGCGATCCATCTGCCCGCCCAGTCGGGTGCCTCGTCGATGCTCGCGCGCATGAACCGCAAATATACCCGCGAATGGTACCTCGACCGGGTCGCGGCCATCCGCCGCTACCTGCCCGACTGCGCCGTTACGACCGACCTGATTGCCGGATTTTCGGGCGAGACGGAGGAGGAGCACGCCGCGACGCTCTCGCTGATGCGCGAGGTCGGCTACGAGTTCGCCTATATGTTCAAATATTCGGAGCGCCCCGGCACTTACGCGCACAAGCATCTGTCCGACGACGTGCCCGAAGAGGTGAAGTCGGCGCGGCTGGCCGAAATCATCGCCCTGCAGAACGAACTGAGCCGCGCGAGCAACCTGCGCGACGTGGGGCGCGAATTCGAAGTGCTGGTCGAGGGAACGTCCAAGCGCGACGAGAACCAGCTTTCGGGCCGTACCTCGCAGAACAAGGTCGTGGTCTTCGACCGCGGCGGCCACGGCGTCGGCGACTATGTGCGGGTCCGCATCACGGGCTGCACTCCCGCGACGCTTTTCGGAGAAGAAATTTCAGAAGGATAAAATTAAGATACGTAAAATGCGATTTGACGAACTTGAGTTGGAGGATGAGATCCTCGACGGACTCTACGATATGAATTTTCAGGAGATGACTCCGGTGCAGGAACACACGATCCCGGTGATTCTCGAAGGCCGCGACATCATCGGATGCGCGCAGACGGGAACGGGCAAGACGGCGGCCTACACGCTGCCGCTGTTGAACCGGCTGCTGCTCGAAGGTAACGAAGACAATGTGATAAAATCGGTGATCATCGTGCCCACGCGCGAACTGGCGCAGCAGATAGACCAGCAGTTTCAGGGCTTTTCCTATTACCTGCCCATCTCGACGACGGTCGTTTACGGCGGCGGCGACGGCAAGGGCTGGGACGTGCAGAAGCGGGGTATGCTGATGGGGTCGGACGTGGTCATCGCCACTCCCGGCCGCATGATTTCGCATATCCAGAACAGCGGCATCGACCTCTCGCATGTCGAATGCCTGATTCTCGACGAAGCCGACCGCATGCTCGACATGGGTTTCAGCGAGGACATCATGAAGATCGTCTCGTACATGCCCAAGGAGCGGCAGACGATCATGTTCTCGGCGACGCTGCCCCCGAAGATCCGCGAACTGGCCAAGACCATTCTGCGCAATCCCGCCGAGGTGAATATCGCCATTTCGAAACCCAACGAGGCTATCGACCAGTCGGCCTATGTCTGCTATGAGAACCAGAAGCTGGGCATCATCCGCGAGATGTTCGCCGAGCCGACCGAGTCGAAGACGATCATCTTCTCGTCGTCGAAGATGAAGGTCAAGGAGCTGGCCCATACGCTCAAACGCATGAAACTCAACGTGGCGGCCATGCACTCCGATCTGGAGCAGGCCCAGCGCGAGGAGGTGATGCTCGACTTCAAGAACAACAAGGTCTCGATCCTCGTGGCCACCGACATCGTGGCGCGCGGCATTGACATCGAGGACATCGGACTGGTCATCAATTACGACGTGCCGCACGACCCCGAAGATTATATCCACCGCATCGGCCGTACGGCGCGTGCCGCGGCGACCGGTGCTGCCGTGACCTTCGTCAGCGAGGAGGAACAGGGAAAATTCCACGCCATCGAGAAGTTTATCGAGCGGGATATCCGCAAAGCCGAACTGCCCGCAAGCGTGGGCGAAGGCCCGAAATACGCACCCGACGAAAACCGCGGACGTTTCGGCCGCGGCGGCAGGGGCGGCCACGGGGGATCGGGACGCGGAGGTTCCGGCCGCGGCCGTGGACGCGGCGATAAAGGCGACGGAGGACGCTCAAGCAGGGGCGATGGCGATCGTAATCGCGATCGTCGCGGCGACAGAGAGCGTGCGGCTGCGGCGCCGGCCGAAAACGGCGCCGGGACTCCGCAGGCTGCGCCGGCGGATAATGACCACGCATCGGGCCGCGGCGAAGGCAACCGCGGAACGCGCGACCGCAAACGCCATCGCGGCGGCCGCAACCGCAATCGCAACCGCGGCGGAAATCCGCAGGAGGGCGGGGCTACGCCGCTGGCGAATTAGACCGGCGGACACTTCAAGATAATAGAGACCGGACTCAGTCGGAGTCCGGTCTTTCTGTTTTCCTTCCCGTTTGAAGCCGGGTTACTTCCGCCGGGAATGGACCTGCACAGGTACTCCGGAGTATAAAAAGTCCCCCTTTGTCAAAGGGGGACTTGGCGGGAATATCGCTTCCGGATTTCGTCGTGCGAAAGAGGTCCGGTAGCCTTGTATTGCGGCCGTCTTACTTCTGCCGGAAATAAATCTGCATCGGTACCCCGGCGAAATCCCAGTGGTCGCGGATGTTGTTTTCGAGGAACCGGCGGTAAGGCTCCTTGATGTACTGCGGCAGGTTTACGAAAAACGCGAACTGCGGCGTGGGCGTCGGGAGCTGGGTCACGTACTTGATCTTGATGTATTTGCCCTTGGTCGCGGGGGGCGGATAGTTCTCGATCAGCGGCAGCAGGAAATCGTTCAGCTCTGAGGTCGAGATGCGGCGTTTGCGCGACTGGTAGACCCGGATCGCGGTCTGGAGCACGTCGAATATGCGCTGTTTGCTGAGTACCGAGGTGAAGATGATCGGAATGTCGTTGAACGGTGCGAGTTTCTTTTTCAGGAACTCCGTCCACTCCTTCATCGTGTTGTTGTCTTTCTCTATGAGGTCCCACTTGTTGACCACGATCACGCAGCCCTTGCGGTTGCGGACGATCAGGTTGTGGATGTTGAGGTCCTGCGATTCGAGTCCCTGCTGGGCGTCGAGCATCAGGATGCAGACGTCGGAATTCTCGATGGCGCGGATCGAGCGCATCACCGAGTAGAATTCGAGGTCCTCCATCGCCTTGCCCTTCTTGCGCATGCCTGCCGTGTCCACGAGGTAGAAATCCATGCCGAACTTGTTGTAGCGGGTGTGGATCGAGTCGCGGGTGGTGCCGGCGATCGAGGTCACGATGTTGCGTTCCTCGCCCAGCAGCGCGTTGGTCATCGACGACTTGCCGACGTTGGGACGGCCGACGATGGTGATATGGGGCAGGTCCTCGTCCTCTTCGGCGACGGTCTCCGCGGGCAGCGCCGCGAGGATGGCGTCCATCAGGTCGCCCGTACCGCTGCCGCTCATCGAACTGATGCAGAACGGATCGCCCAAACCGAGGGCGTAGAACTCGTGCGAGGAGTAGATCTGGTCGTTGTTGTCCACTTTGTTGCAGACGAGGATCACCTTTTTCGAGGTGCGGCGCAGGATATCGGCCATCAGCTGGTCGAGGTCGGTGATGCCGGTCGCAACCTCCACCAGAAAGAGGATCACGTCGGCCTCGTCGATGGCCAGCAATACCTGACGGCGGATTTCGTCTTCGAAAATATCCTCCGAATTGACGGTGTAGCCGCCGGTGTCGATCACCGAAAATTCCTTTCCGTTCCAGTCCGTTTTGCCGTAGTGGCGGTCGCGGGTGGTGCCGGCCGTCGCATCGACGATGGCCTTCCGCTGGCCCACCAGACGGTTGAAGAGGGTGCTTTTGCCGACGTTAGGACGGCCCACGATTGCTACAAGGCTCATATTCTTTTCTTTTTTCTTAGGGCAAAGATAGTGCAAGTCGGGCGCAATGCCAAATTTATTTGAGCATTGTCCGTACGCCGCCTGTATGCTGCACGGATAGTGCAGGTCGGGCGCAAAACCAAATGCGCGGGACTCTTGCGGAACACACTCTGTAAAAACTGCAGGACAGAGAATACTCGTCCGGATACTTATTATATATACCAGCTCTCCGTGTCGCCGGCCTGTACGGGGTAGACCAGCACGAAGCTGTTGTCGGCGAAGAATTGCTCCATGTAGGCGGGGACCTTGCTCATGGCGGGGTGGTAGGAGACCCGCTCGCGGCGGCTCATCACGACCCACAGGCAGTCGTCGCGTTTGGTCTCGTAAGTGAGCGCCGTGAGGTCGTCCCACGGGTTGGAGACCACGTATTCGGCCTTGGCCGAGCGTTTGCCGCGGGTGGGGCGCAGGTACTGCATGGTGCTTTCCGGGGCGTAGAACACGATCCGGGCGCCCGAATTGTCGGCGATGTTGCGCAGTTTCTGAATCCACATCTGGAACCCGGCCTCCTTTTCGGCCTTCTCCGGTACGACCACCAGATGCCGCTTGATGGTCGGCAGGGGTTGCGCGGGGTGGTAGAGATAGGTGGTGACATTGCTCTGTCCCAGCACGTCGGCGGCCATGCGGCCGATGCCAGAACCGCCCGGCGTGCGGTCGTGGTGCATGCCCATCACGATGTCGGTGATGCTGCGCTCCTTGACCACGCTGACGATGGCGTTGGCGATGTTTACGTCGTAGCGGAGCAGCGCCTGCAGGTAGTTGTCCGACGCGGCGGCGGCTTTGGCGGCCGTGTCGAGGATTTTGCGGCCCCGCTTTTCGACCGTGGGGTCCTCGATCTTGTTGTCGATGGCGTTCAGGGCGTAGAGTCCGTTGCGGGATTTGGCCTTCTTGAGGGTCGTGCTCAGGCTTACCAGCTCGCTCACGGTCTGCTCGTTGGCGACCGGAATGAGGATGTGGTCCTCCTGCTGGGGCTGTTCGTCGTCGTCCTGCGCATTGCGCATGGCGATGTTGTGCGCGCCCCGCTGCGTGGCGAAGGTCGAGACCGTGCAGGTGGCCAGAATCATCAGGATCGTGCCGTTGAGCACGCTTTCGCTCAACAGGCGGATCGGCTCGCCGTCGGGCGTGTGGCCCAGTATGACGTTGTAGCCGACCATCACCGCCGCGAGCGTTGCCGCGACATGGGCGCTGCTCAGTCCGAAGATCACGGTGCGCTGGTCCGGTGAGAGACGGAATGTCTTCTGCGTGAGATAGGCGGCGATGTATTTGGCGGCGGTGATCAGGACGATCATGATCAGCGCCACTTCGATGCTCTCCCAGTCGCGGAAGAAGGCCCGGTAGTCGATGAGCATGCCCACGCCTATGAGGAAGAAGGGGATGAAGATGGCGTTGCCCACGAACTCGATGCGGTTCATCAGCGGCGAGGTGCGGGGTATGAGCCGGTTGAGGGCCAGACCGGAGAGGAAGGCGCCGATGATCGGTTCCAGCCCCGCGAGCTGTGCGAGGTAGGCGCCGAGGAAGACCATCGCCAGCACGAAGATATACTGGGATACGTTGTCGCTGCACTGTTTGAAGAACCAGTGCGCCAGCAGCGGAAAGAGGAACAGGATGATGCCGATGCACAACAGCACCGAGGCGCTGAGCCTCCACCAGAAGCTTTCATCCACGTTGCCTGTGGCCATGCCGACGATCACCGTGAGCAGCAGCAGGGCCAGCGTGTCGGTGATGACCGTGCCGCCGACGGCGATCGTGACGGCCTTGTCGCGCGAGATGCCGAGCTTGCTGACGATGGGATAGGCTATAAGGGTCTGGGAGGCGAAGAGTCCGGCAAGCAGGATCGAGGAGTAGATCGGGAATCCCATAATGTAATAACCTGCCAGAATGCCGAGCGCGAGCGGTACGCAGAAGGTGTAGAGTCCGAAGACGAGACTGCGCCAGCCGCTTTTTTTGAAGTCGGACGTATCCATGTCCAGTCCCGAAAGAAACATGATGTAGAGCAGGCCGGCGGTCCCCGAAAGGATGATGCTGCTGTCGCGCAGCACGAGGTTGAGTCCGTGAGGGCCGATAACCGCGCCGGCGATTATCAGCCCCAAAAGATAGGGGATCTTCAGCTTGTTCAGGAGCAGCGGCGCCGCCAGAATGATGATCAGAATCAGCAGAAACTTCAGGATCGGGTCTTCGAGCGGCAGTGTTATCGGTGCTATATGGGCGAATTGAAACATCATGCGATCATTTGGCTTTCCTACAAATATATAAAAATCTGCGGTTAAAAACAAGCCCCTGCCGCATTTTGCTGCGGCGGAGTCCGAACGGCCGATCCTGCGGGCTGTTTTTTGCGTGAGTGAATGGCGAGGGGCAGAGTTTGCGGGGAAAGGCGGGACATAAGGCGTGGAGAGTGGAACGGCGTTTCTCGCACGTTTTTTGTCGGTCGGGATTCGGCGTCGGCGCCGCAAAGAGAAAAAATTGTGAAATAATCGCGGTCCGGAAATCGGTTTTTATGGAAAAAAATGTAACTTTGAAAAATTGTATACCTGAAATTTCGCCGCTCATGCGTGTCGGTAAAGTAGATAAACGAGTGCTCGGCCCCGTGTTGATGGGCTTCTTCATAATGGGTTTCTGCGATATGGTGGCTCCGATTACGGGACGCATCGCACTGGAGTTTCCCGCGTCGCGGCAGGCGGCCGTGAGCTTCCTGCCCACGATGGTTTTCCTCTGGTTTCTGGTGCTCTCCACGCCGCTGGCCGCGCTGATGAACCGCATAGGCCGCAAGGCGACCGCGCTGATCGGCTACGCCTTTACGGTCGTCGGTCTGATGGTCCCCTACGTTGCGGGCGAAGGGTGTGCGCTGGGGTGGTATTTCGCCGGCTTCGGACTGTTGGGCGTGGGCAATACGGCGATTCAGGTGGCGATCAATCCCCTGCTGGCCACCATCGTGCCGGGCGAGCGGATGACCAGCTACCTCACGGTGGGCCAGATCTTCCGCAACACCTCGCTCCTGCTGCTGGCGCCGATCGTCACCGCGCTCGTGGCGCTCACCGGATCGTGGCGTCTGCTGCTGCCGATCTATGCGGGCCTTACGGTGCTGGGCGGCATCTGGCTGCAGGCGACTTCGGTGGTCGAACCGCCGCGCAGCGACCGCGCCGCGGGCATGGCTGACTGCTTCCGGCTGCTGGGAAACCCGACGGTGCTGCTCTGCACGCTGGGCGTGGCGTGTTTCATCGCGGGCGACGTGGGGATCGGATTCCTCTCGGTGCGGCTGATCGACAACCCCGATTCGATACTCACCACCACGGGCTTCTACGCCTGCCGCATCGTCGGCACGCTCGTCGGGGCGTGGGTGCTGGTGCGGGTGTCGGACGTGAAATACCTGCGCTGGAACATGGCGGGGGCTTTGGCGCTCTGCGCCGTGCTGCTACTGGTGCGCGGCGAAACGGCGGTTTACGCCGCCGTGGGGCTGACAGGATTCGCCATGGCCTGCGTTTTCGCGACGTTCTACGCCGTGGCGACCAAGGCCGTGCCCGAAAAGGCCAACGAAGTGGCGGGGCTGATGATTCTGGCCATCTCGGCGGGAGCCGTTTCGGGACCCGTCTGCGGGGCCATTGTCCGCTGGAGCGGCGATGCGCACTGGGGCATGCTGTTCGTCGCCCTGTGCGTGGGCTACATGCTCTGGGCGAGCTTCAAACTGAAAATAAAGCAATAAAAACTGAAAACGATGATTCGTAAGATCGTAGTAACCTCTTTGCTGGTCGTTTGCGCGCTCTCTGCCGCGGCGCAGCGGCCCCGCGCCCGGATCGAATGGGGCGTACTGGGCGGCATCAACATCCCCGACTACACGACCAACATGTCGGGCACCGACGTCAAGAACAAACTGGGCTGGCAGGCCGGTATCACCACGGCGGTCAATTTGGGTGCTTTCGCCGTCGAACCGCAGATACTCTATGTGCGTCAGGGGCTTCGCATCCGTCCTGAGGGGCAGAAGGAGATCAACCTCAAGTCCAATTCCATCGACGTGCCGGTGCTGTTGTCGTTCCGCCTGCTGCGTCCCGTGCGGATCTATGCCGGTCCCGTCTTTACGGTGATGAACGACTGCAAGCAGAAGTCGGGCGGCGACCTGCTCGATTTCGGCCGCGTGCGTCCCACGATGTCCTACACGGTGGGCGCGGGAGTCAAGCTGCTGGGCCATCTGCTGGTGGACCTGCGCTACAACGGCCAGTTCAAAAGCAAGAAGGACGTGGTGCTTCCCGACGGCGGCAAGCTCGACAAACTCCGCACGTATAACGTGGCGCTTAACTTCGGATACCTTTTTTAGCCTATGACAGACGCAGTCGGAAAAGAGATACTCATCGAGGGCGCAGACCCCCGCGAGCTGTACGGGCCCCGGAATGTCTACCTCGATCAGATGAAATCGCTTCACCCCCAGCTCAGGATCGTCGCGCGGGGCTCTTCGCTCAAAGTCCTCGGTTCCGAAGCCGAGACGCGGCGTTTCGAGGAACGCATGGAGGGGCTGGTGGCCTATTATCTCAAATACGGACACATCTCGTCGCAGGTCATCGACCAGTGCTTTGCGGGCGGCATCGCTGCGCAGGAGGCCCCGGTCGACAAGGACGTGATCGTCTACGGCAACAACGGCAACATCGTCCGCGCCCGCACGGTCAACCAGCTCAGGCTGGTGAAACTTTATGACAGGAACGACCTGCTCTTCGCCGTGGGACCCGCCGGATCGGGCAAGACCTATACGGCCATTGCGCTGGCTGTGCGCGCCCTGAAGGAGAAGCAGGTGCGGCGCATCATCCTCACGCGCCCGGCAGTTGAAGCGGGCGAGAAGCTGGGTTTCCTGCCCGGTGACATGAAGGAGAAGCTGGACCCCTACCTGCAGCCGCTGTACGATGCGCTGAACGACATGATTCCGCCTGCCAAGTTGGCGAAGTATCTGGAGGAGGGCACGGTGCAGATCGCGCCGCTGGCCTACATGCGCGGCCGCACGCTCGACAACGCCTTCGTCATTCTGGACGAGGCGCAGAACACGACGCTCTCGCAGATCAAGATGTTCCTGACGCGCATGGGCCGCAACGCCAAGTTCATCGTCACGGGCGACGTGACGCAGATCGACCTGCCGCGCAAAAGCGACAGCGGGCTGGTGCGCACGATGGAGATTCTGCGCGAGGTGGAGGGCATCGGCATCGTCGAATTCGACGTGCGCGACATCGTGCGCCACCCATTGGTGAAGCATATCGTCGAGGCGTTCGACAAGTGCGGGACGGACCTGTCCAAAGTTGAAAAGTAAGGACGGAACCGCTCCGGGACGGGCCTTCCGGCCGCATGCGGGAGGTTCCCGCCGGGGAGAGGATTACGGCGCGTCGCCGAAGCGGCAGGCTAGGGGAGAAGCAGACCTGTAAACGACGCCAAAGGCGGCGGCAACGACGGCAGGGCTGAACGAGAATGAAAGAATACGCAAAACGATAACATATCATTAAAACCTACTTTTATGAACGACACACGCAATCTCGCGGCCCTGAAGCCGGCGCTGGTCTGGAAGCATTTCGCTCAGATCGTACGCATTCCGCGCCCCTCGTCGCACGAGGAGAAGATCCGCAAATACGTCATGGATTTCGCACGGGAGAAAGGACTCGAATGCAAGGAGGACGCCGCACATAACGTCTATGTCCGCAAACCCGCCTCGAAAGGCATGGAGGACCGCAAGGGCGTGGTCCTGCAGGCCCACCTCGACATGGTGCCCCAGAAGAACAACGACAAGAAGTTCGACTTCACGAAAGATGCGATCGACGCCTATGTCGACGGCGAGTGGGTGACGGCCGACGGCACGACGCTCGGTGCGGACAACGGCATCGGCGCGGCGGCCATTCTGGCCGTGCTGGAGGACGATTCGCTGGTACACGGTCCGCTGGAAGCGCTCTTCACGGCCACCGAGGAGACGGGGATGGACGGCGCGTTCGGGCTGAAAAAGGGGCTGCTGCACGGTGACATCCTGCTGAATCTCGACTCGGAGACCGAGGGCGAGCTGTACGTGGGCTGCGCCGGAGGGTTGGACGCGAACATCGTCTTCAAATATGCCGCCGAGCCGACGCCCGCGCGCAACTACACCGCGGCCCGGATCACAGTCAAGGGACTCAAGGGCGGCCATTCGGGCATTCAGATCGTCTGCCAGCGCGCCAACGCCAACAAGGTGCTGTTCCGTTTCCTGAACGCCGCGTCGGCGTCGCGCGATCTGGTGCTCTGTTCGGTGGACGGCGGCGGCCTGCGCAACGCCATTCCCCGCGAAGCCGAGGCGGTCGTGATGGTCAAAACCAAGGAGTACGAAGCTTTCGCCAAGGAGCTGAAAGCCTATGAAAAGGTCATTAAGGCCGAATATGCCGGCATCGAGGACGCCGTGTCGATCAAACTGAAGGAGTGCGAAGCCCCGAAGGAGCGGATCGCCGCCGACGTGGCCGCCCAGCTGACCAAAGCCGTTGTGGGATGTCCCGACGGCGTGCAGCGCATGTCGGTGTCGATGCCCGGACTGGTGCAGACTTCGAGCAACCTCGCGCGCGTGGTCTCCGACGGCAAGAGCGTCAAACTGCAGTGCCTGCTGCGCAGCTCGGTGAACTCGGAGAAGGCCGCGCTGGGCGAAGCGATCGCCGCGGTATTCTCTCTGGCCGGGGCCAAGGTACAGCTCACGGGCAGCTACGACGGCTGGAATCCGAACATGGAGTCGCCGATCCTCAAGGCCATGACTGCTTCCTACAAGGCCCTCTACGGCAAGGAACCCGCCGTGACGGCGATTCACGCCGGACTCGAATGCGGCATCATCGGCAGCAAATATCCCAAGATGGACATGATTTCGTTCGGACCTACGATCTGCTATCCCCACTCGCCCGACGAGAAGGTGGAGATCGCGTCGGTGGGCAAGTTCTACGACTTCATGGTCGATACGCTGCGCAATATTCCCAAAAAGTAGTGCGCTTTGGAAGCCGACAAGGTCAAATGGTTCGTCATTGTCAATCCCGTGGCCGGAGGCGGCCGCGGGCTTGACCATTTTCCGCAGATATCGAAGCTCCTGCGCGACGCCCATATCGTCTGCGAACCGGTCTTCACGGAGCATAAGTTCCACGCCACGGAACTTACCGTGTCGGCCGTCAAGGAGGGTTACCGCAATATCATCGTCGTGGGCGGCGACGGCACGCTGCACGAGGTGGTGAACGGACTTTTCATCCAGCAGGAGGTCTGTCCCGACGAGGTGCTGCTGGCGGTGATCGCCGTGGGAACGGGCAACGACTGGGTCCGCACGTTCGGTATTTCGAACCGCTATCAGGATGCCGTGAAGGCCATCGGCGAGGGCTACTCGTTCCTGCAGGACGTGGGCGTGGTGTCGTACGAGGAGTCGCACTACCGCCAGAGCCGCTATATGGCCAACGTAGCGGGCGCGGGTTTCGACGCGCGGATGGTGCGCAAGCTTTCGCACCTCAAGAAAAAGGGCCGCAAAAGCCGCTGGCGCTCCACGTGGTGTCTGGTCAAGAACTTCTTCCGCTACAAGTCGACGGGCGTGAAGGTGTGGGTCGACGACCGGCTGGTTTACAACAACCTGCTGTTCAGCATCGCCATCGGCATCTGTAAGTACAACGTCGGCGGCATGCAGCAGCTGCCCGACGCCGTGGCCGACGACGGTATGCTCGACGTGTCGCTGGTGCGTCCCGTGCATTTCTGGCACCTGCTGTTCCGCTTCCACTACCTGTTCAACGGCGGCATCTACCGCATCCGGCATATCCTGCAGGAGAGGGGGAGCTGTATCCGCATCGAGTCGTCGCCCGAAATTTCGGTCGAGGTGGACGGTGAGCTGCTGGGCGAGACGCCGCTCGAATTCTCGATTCTCCACAAGGCGGTCCGTATCGTCGTGGGCCGGGAGTTCTACGACCGGCAGGAGCGCGGCGAGTGTCCGTGCGAGGGAAAGTAGCGGCCGCGGCCGGAATCTGCGCCGGAAAACGGCGTGCGGCAAGCGGTCGTGTCGGGCGGCGTTTCCGGGAAGAAGCGGAAAATAATACGTTAGTCTCTTTAAAAACGATGTATAACACTCGGAAGCCGCTTGGAAGGTAAATCCGAACTATAAATCAAGCATGATTATGACGCCTAAAGAAGTTTTGGAAAAGTGGATAGACCGCTTTAATGCCGCCGATGCGGTTCGTCTTACGGAGCTGTATGCCGAAGATGCGGTAAACCATCAGGTTGCGAATAAACCGGTGGTAGGTAAAACGGCGATCCATGAAATGTTTGCAAATGAATTTGCAACGGCTGAAATGGTTTGTATCGTAGAGAATATTTTTGAAGAAGGAGAATGGGCGATAATGGAATGGAAAGATCAGCTCGGACTTCGCGGATGTGGATTTTTTCATGTGAAAAACGATAAAATCGTCTTTCAGAGAGGGTATTGGGATAAACTCTCGTTTTTGAAACAGCACAATCTTCCTATTGAATAATGCTGTGAATTCGTCGCTGCTGTTTTTTGACGGGTATGTGAACCGATGAGAATCTGAAACAAAAAAGGCAGGCTTTTGCAAAAGCCTGCCTTTTTTGTGCGCGGACCGTGCGGCTGCGCGTCGTTTGCCGTGCGATTCCGGTTGTCCCGGTTACGTGGGTCCCGGTTCTGTCAGTCGGCGGTCTCGGTCACCTCCACTTCGGTAATCACCCAGTCGAAGAGGTCGTTGGCGCATCCGGCTTCCATCTGACGAATCTGCGACATGTCGGTCGTGTCGGCCAGTATGGCGTTGAAGAACTGCGACATGGTGCTGTAGGCAGCGTTCACCTTGCCTGCGAAGCAGTTGTAGAAAGCCTTCTGCTGCTGGTGGTCCAGCCCGGCGGGAAGCACGCCCTGCGCCACCAGATAGTTGTACGGATAGATATGGCGCATGTTGTGCGCGTCGGCGTTCAGCTCGTCCACGATGGTCGTGACGACGACCATGTCGACCGTGTCGGTCACGCCCGGCATTTCGACGAAGGTCGTATAGACGGGGTAGGCCCCTTCCAGATCACCGGCCACCTCGTCGGTAAAGAGCACGAATTCATCGTCCGAAAGGTCGTCGAGATAGACCATCTGACGGTAGCTGCGCAGGGCTTCGCGCATCGCCTTGCGCTGTTCGTGATTCCATTGCCGCTGCTGCGAGCAGCCGACCAGACCCGCTGCGAATGTCGACAGCAGGCAGATACAGAGGAGAATTTTTTTCATCGTTTCCTTGATTTTGATTTTACTTGGGAGCAGGACGCAATACGTGTGCCAAAAATTATATATCTTTGGGCTGCGAGTAATTCCGGCCGGCCGTGGGAATGCACCGCTGCGACGGAATTGTGCCGGACCGGAACGAAAAAACGATCGATTATGGATGTACTGACTTTCCGCGACTACTGTCTGTCGCTGCCGATGGCCGAAGAGACTACGCCCTTCGACGAAACGACCCTTGTCTACAAGGTCGGGGGCAAGATGTTCGCCTGCGCCGACATGGCCGAATTCGAATGGGTCGCCGTGAAATGCGATCCGGCCGAAGCCGTGCTGCTGCGCGAGCAGTACGACGAGGTGAGTGCGGCGTGGCACTTCAACAAACGCCACTGGAACGCCGTCCGCACCACGGGCGACCTGCCCGACGGCTTTATCCGCGAGCAGATTCGCAACTCCTACCTGCTGGTGCTGCGGTGCAGCGTGACGCCCAAGGCACTGCGCGAGGAGATCCTCGCCTATGTCGGGGAGCACGGCCTGCCGGAATAGGGACGCGGAGACGGCTTTCCGTTGCGGACCTCGCTGTTTGCGGGTGTGAGCCGCTGTTATGCTTGAAACCGTTGATGCGGGAGAGAGGCCGGAGTGGGGCGATTTATGGCGGAGGGCTGGGATTGGACTGCTTATGCGGGGGCTTTCCGTTGCGGACCTCGCTTTTTACCGGGAAGGGACTCCGAGACTTTGGGGCGTTGTCCTTTTCTGCGGAACAGAACCGGATACGAAAACGCAGCAACGTGGGGCGTACCCTGCGTTACTGCGTTATTCGTAATGGTCGCCGAGTTTCGGCGGCCCAGTGCCGGCGCCGTTCCGCGTTGTGCTGCTCTGCTGTGTCTCACTCGCGTCGTGTTGCTCAGCGTCGGCGGCGCCTTGCGCCGTAGTGATTCTTCGCCTGCGTTACTTTGCGGCGCCGGTCGTTTCTTGTGCCGCGAGCTTGCGCCAGCGCAGGTATCCGGCCACGGCCAGCGCCGAGTAGAGGGCGTAGAGTCCCGCGGTGAGGGGGATTCCCTTGTAGAGATACAACCCGATCGTTGTCAGATCGACGGCCAGCCAGACGAGCCACTGTTCGATGTATTTGCGCGAGAGCATCCACATCGCCACGATGCTCGCCGCCGTGGTCATCGCGTCCCAGAAGGGCACGGTGCTGTTGGTGAACCGGGAGAGCAGGAAATAGATTCCGGCGTGCGCCGCGGCGTAGACTGCGATCAGTCCTGCTGCATAGCGCAGGGGCGTATGCCCGATCCGGACGGCGGCGGGTTCTGCGCTCCGGGCTGTTTGGGCCGCTTCGGGTCCTGCATTGCAGGCCGTTTGGTCGCTATGTCCCGCCGTTGTGTTCCGGTCCGGTTGGCTGTTGTGTCCCCCCGCGAGTGCTTCGCTTCCGGCCGTTTGATCGGTCGGTCCTGCCGCTGCCGCGTTCCGGGCCGTCTTGGGCTTTTTGCGCGGGGCGTTGCGCCATACGAGCCAGCCGTAGAGTCCTGCCAGTACGTAGTAGACCTGCATCGAACAGTCGGCGTACAACCCCGCCTTGTAGTAGAGCGCGCCGTGGACCAGCGGCATGACGAGTCCCACGATCCACAGCCGGATGTCGGCGCGGTATTCGAGCCAGAGATAGAGCAGCCCCAGCACCACGCCGGCGATCTGCAGGATAAGTTTCCAATCCATCGTTTTATCTGCGTTGCGTCCCTCCGGATCGGGTTCCGGGGGGGGGCGGAATTTGCCCGTCAGAACTTTACCGTGACGTTGGCCAGCACGTTCAGGGGCGCCTGCGCGAAGTAGTAGGCCATGTCGATGCGCCGGGGCGTCGGGTCGCTCCACGTGTCCATGTACGAATAGCCGTAGCCGTTGCTTTCGTACTCGGCGTTGAAGAGGTTGTTGATCTGCAGGCCCAGCCGCACGCTTCGGGCGGCGCGGGTGCGGAACGTGTAGCCCAGATTGAGGTTGGTGACGCAGTAACGGCCGAGCGAGAGCGTCTCGTTCTCGTCGTTGGTAAAATACTGTTTGCCTACGGCCTGCGTGTACAGCACGGCTTCGAAGCCCCGGTAATGGAAGTCCAGAAACAGCGACCCCATGGCCGACGGCGAGTAGGAGATGGTCCGCTCGCCCAGATTCTGCCCGTAGGTGGGGCTGTTCGAGAGTGCGTCCACATAGTTCTCGATCCTGTTCTGGCTGAAGGTGGCGTTGGCGCCGGCGGTGAACCACCCGGTCACGCGCCACGAAGCCGTCAGCTCGATGCCGCGGCGGTAGCTGTCGGGCACGTTGACGTTCAGCGCGTCGGAACTGTCGTTGACCATGCCCGTATGCACCAGCTGGTCCTTGTACTTCATGTAGTAGAGGTTCACGCCCGCACTGAAACGGGGTGAGGTGTAGGTGTAGCCCAGTTCGTAGTCGTAGAGCTTCTCGGAGGAGGGGTACGAGTCGTCGCCGGAGAACATGTAGCGGTCCGTGAAGTCGCTGCGCGTCGGCTCCTTCTGCGCCACGGCGAACGAGAAATAGAAGTTGTGGCGTTTGCCGGGCGAGTAGCTGACGCCGGCGCGGGGATTGAAGAAGTGGTATGTCTCGTCCACGTCGATGGGCTGCATGCCCCCGCTCGCTTCGTCGTAGTTGTCGTTCACGCCCCATGCCTTGTAGTGAACGTAGCGGTACTGCATGTCGGCGAAGAGGTTAAGTCCGCGGGCTACGGTCCAGTTGGCGCGTGCGAAGAGGTTGGCGTCCTGCTTGTCCACGTCGTTGTCGTACCAGCGTTTGCTGCGGTAGTCGGCGGGATCGGTCTCCTGCATCCAGTCCAGCTCGCCCCAATGGGGACAGCTGTAGTAGCTCCACGAGCCGCCGAAGGCGAGATCGAGGTTCTCCGCAGCGTAGGCCGCCGCGGCGTTCACGCCGCCCAGATGGTTGCGCATGAGTTTTTCGCGGATCAGGTCCCTGCGTACGGCGATTCGTTCGCCGTCGCCGTCCGTCACGAAATTGCCTTGGTCGTCGGTCTGGTAGGCCAAATGGTCGGGGAAGAGGTATTCGAAGAGTTTGGCGTTGTCCTTATACTGCTTGTAGTAGCCGTAACCGTAGGTGTAGAAGGCCGTGGCGCTCAGCGTCCATCGGTCGCCCAAGCGCTGGCTGAGGATCAGCTGGTTGTTGATCTGCAGGTAGTTGTCGGTCTCGTCGTCGTAGAAGTTCACCTGCTGCCACTCGCCGTCCTCGCTGTTCCAGATGCGGTGGGAGTAGGCGTCCGAGGTGGAGTACATGCCGCTGCTGTTGTAACGGCGGCCGTTGAGACGCATCTCGTCGCGCGTGGCGCCGTTGTAGCTGAGGTTGGTCTTGGCCTTGCCGCCGAACGAAACCAGCTTGAGCATCGTGTTGCCGTTGTAATAGCCGCCTTGGAACATGTAGGAGGTGAGGGAGGTCCCTCCGCGGCGGATGTAGCCGTCCGAGGAGAGGCGCGTCAGGCGTGCGTCCACCGTCCAATGGCCGCCCATCAGCCCCGACGAGACGTGCACGGCCTGTTTGTTGGTGTTGTACGATCCGTACGAGAGCGAGACGTCGCCGCCGAACTCGGTTTCGAGCGGGGCCGTGGACATATTGACCGCGCCGCCGAAGGCGCCCGTGCCGTTGGTCGAGATGCCCGCGCCGCGCTGGATCTGCATCGTGCCGACCGACGAGATGAGGTCGGGCGTGTCGTACCAGTACATCGAGTGCGAGTCGGGGTTGTTCATCGAGACGCCGTTGATGGTGACGTTGAGCCGTGTGGCGTCGGTTCCGCGCAGGCGCATCGACGTGCCGCCGATGCCGATGCCGGTTTCGTTGGTGGCGATCATCGAGGGAGTCAGCGCCAGCACCGACGGAATGTCGAATCCGTAGCTGTTGCGGGCGATCACTTCGTGCGAAAGGTCGGTATAGGCGACCGGCGTGCTGCCCGATGCGCGCGTGGCGGTCACCTCGATCTCCTGCAGGCGGTACATGCGCACGGAGTCTTCGGGCCGGCCCGGCCCGGCGGCTGCCGTGATCGCTTCGCTTGTCTTTGCAGGGGGAACGGCAGCTGCCGTGACAAACGCCGCGGATCGTGTCGCGTCTGCGGCGGTCGCGGCGTTCGTTACGCCTGCGGTGAGGGAGACGGTAGCCGGAGTTTCGGCGCTCGCCGTGTTTGCGGCGACGCAGAGCGCGACGGCCGCGATGGGAAGTAGAAACCTTTTCATGTCTGAACTTTTAAAAGTTAATGAACTGAAAAGGGGTATGCGTTGAAAGATTATGCATCCCGGTTTCGGCATTACCCGTATCCGGTTCAATGGGTATAATCTCAGCCTGATAGTAAGGCACCCCTTCGAAATATCGACGGCAAAGGTAATAAAAAGATTCGGGAAATCGGGAGCGGTATGCGAAGAATTTGTAAAAATAGCGATCCGACCCGACCCGGCGGCGGTTCGGCGGTTCCGTAAAGCGGGTAACGCAGTAACGCGGGACATATACCCGTGTTGCTGCGTTACTGCTGACAATTTTTATTTACGAATCCGCCCGGCCCGGTCTTCCGGTTCGCCGGCAATGTCTGTTTTTGCCGCGGCTCAGTCGCCGTTTTTCCGCCAGAGTTTCGACATCTCTTCGAGGGTTTTGCCCTTGGTTTCGGGTACCCATTTCCAGACGAAGAGAGCCGAGGCGAGCGACATCAGAGCATAGATGCAGTAGGTGCCGCCGACGCTCCATGCGCTCAGCGAGGGGAAGGTCGCCGAGACGAGGAAATTCGAGATCCACTGCGCCGCCACGGCTACGGCCACGGCCTGCGAGCGGATCGTGTTGGGGAAGATTTCGGAGATCAGCACCCAGCAGATCGGGCCCCACGACATCATGAACGATGCGGTGTAGATGATGATGAAGACCAGTGCCGCAATGCCGATCGACCCGGTGAACGAAAGCGCCGCAAGAGCGGCCATGCCGATCATCATACCCGCCGAACCGACGATGAGCAGCGGTTTGCGGCCCACGCGGTCCACGGTGAAGATCGCCACGACCGTAAAGAGGATATTGACCACGCCCATCACCACGGTCTGGAGCATCGAAGCGTCGCCCGACGCGCCCATTCCGGCGAAGATGCGCGGGGCGTAGTAGAGCACGACGTTGATGCCGATGGCCTGCTGGAAAAACGAGAGCAGGATGCCGATCAGGATCACCGCTGCGCCGTAGGCGAAGAGCCGCTCGGTCTTGGCGTGTACCGTCCGGCGGATTTCGGTGTGAATCGTGCGGGCCTCGGCCGCGCCGTTGATGCGCGTGAGCACCTGCAATGCCTTCTGATCGCGTCCGGTGAGGGTCAGGTAACGCGGGGTTTCGGGCACGAAGAGGATCAGCAGCAGGAAGGTCGCCGCGGGGAACGCTTCGCTGAGGAACATCCTGCGCCAGCCGACGGAGACCCTGGCGGCCTGAATGGCTTCGCCCGTGTCGCCCAGCTGGTTGCGGATCAGATAGTTCACGAAGTAGACGACCAGCATGCCGAAGATGATGGCGAACTGGTTGCACGAGACGAGCGTGCCGCGGATCTTCGCGGGCGAGATTTCGGCAATGTACATCGGACACACGGCCGAGGCAAGTCCCACGCCGATACCGCCCAGAATGCGGTAGATGTTGAACGACGCCAGCAGCGGCAGCGACGCCTCGCCGTAGGGCAGGATGCCGCTTTCGGGCCGCCACGAGCCGACGGCCGAGACGAAGAACAGCACGGCCGCCGCGACGAGCGTGCGTTTGCGTCCCAGACGCGAGGCCAGCAGGCCCGACAGCGCACCGCCGACGATGCAGCCCACCAGCGCGCTCGATGCGGTGAAGCCGTGCATCCACGGCGTGTAGGTGAAGTCCGCCGCACTGCGGAAGAACTGGTCTAGGGCCTGCTCGGCTCCCGACACCACGGCCGTGTCGTAACCGAACAGCAGGCCGCCGATGATGGCCACCAGCACGATCGAAAGCAGATAGGCGCGGCTCCCGGTTTCTTGGGTTTTAGTCATAAGGTCAGATATACATGTTCACGATCGCTTCGAACAGCTCCTGTTTGCCGCTGCGCTGGACGGGTTCGTGCCGGCGGGCGTAGTCGGCGACCTGCTCCAGCGTGAGCTTGCCCTCTTCGAAGAGCCGGCCTTCGCCTGAGTCGTAGGAGGCGTAACGTTCGGCGAGCATCTTTTCGTAGGGCGAGTTGTCGAGAATGTCGGCGGCGATGAGCAACGCGCGGGCCATGACGTCCATCGCGGCGATGTGGGCGATGAAGATGTCTTCGGGGTCGGTCGAATTGCGGCGCGTCTTGGCGTCGAAGTTCGTGCCGCCGCCCTGCAGGCCGCCGCCGCGGACGATGACCATCATCGCTTGCACCATTTCGTAGAGGTCGATCGGGAACTGGTCGGTGTCCCAGCCGTTCTGGTAGTCGCCGCGGTTGGCGTCGATCGAGCCGAGCATCCCGGCATCGACGGCGCACTGCAACTCGTGCTCGAAGGTGTGTCCGGCAAGCGTGGCGTGATTGACCTCGATATTGACCTTGAAATCCTTGTCCAGCCCGTGCGCCCGCAGGAACCCGATGACGGTCTCCGTGTCGGCGTCGTACTGGTGCTTCATCGGCTCCATCGGTTTGGGCTCGATCAGGAAGTTGCCCTTGAACCCCTTCGAACGGGCGTAGTCGCGGGCCATGCGCAGCATGGTGGCCATGTGCTCCTTTTCGCGCTTCATGTCGGTATTGAGCAGCGACATGTAGCCTTCGCGTCCGCCCCAGAAGACGTAGTTCTCGCCGCCCAGAAAGATCGTGGCGTCGATGGCGTTCTTGATCTGCAGCATGGCGCGGGCCGCGGCGTCGAAGTCGGGGTTGGTCGCGGCGCCGTTCATGTAGCGGGCGTGGCCGAAGACGTTGGCCGTGCCCCATAGCAGTTTGATGCCGGTTTCGTCCTGCTTCTGCTTGGCGTAGGCTACGATCTGGCGGAGGTTCTTTTCGTACTCTTCGGGCGTCGCGGCTTCGTCCACGAGGTCTACGTCGTGGAAACAATAGTACTCGATGCCGATCTTCCGCATGAATTCGAAACCCGCGTCCATCTTGGCTTTCGCGCGCTCGATCGGGCATGCGGACTCGTTCCACGGGAAGGTTTTGGTGCCGCCGCCGAACTGGTCGCCGCCTTCGGCGCAGAGGGTGTGCCACCACGCCATCGAGAAACGGAACCAATCCTTCATCTTGCGGCCTTTCACGATTTTTTCGGGGTCGTAGTAACGGAAAGCCATCGGGTTCTTCGACTCCAGGCCTTCGAATTCGATCTGTCCCACGGTGGGGAAATACTGTTTTGATGCCATGATATTGAATGATTTTCAGGTTGTTATTCCATTCTTTTCTCTACTTCCCGGACCCATGCCCGGTAACCTTCTTCCAGCGTCTCTCTGTCAGCTTCGGCGGGTTCCACGACCTCCAGCCTGCGCAACGCGGCGAACGCTTCGCCGCGCGTCTTGTAGTAGCCGGCGCCCAGCGCCGCGCCGCGGGCTGCGCCCAGCGCGCCGTCGGTATTGAACAGTTCGATGCGGGCGCCCGTGAGCGTCGAGAGCGTCTGCCGGAAAAGCGGCGAGAGGAACAAGTTTGCTGCGCCTGCGCGGATGACGTCGGGGCGCACTCCCAGCCCGCGCATGATGTCGATGCCGTAGCGGAAGGAGTAGGCGATGCCCTCCTGCGTCGCACGCAGGATGTGGGCCGTGGTGTGGCGGTTGAGATCGAGTCCGATGATTCCGGCTCTGGGGCAGCGGTTGCAGAGCATCCGTTCGGCTCCGTTGCCGAAGGGTACGACCGACAGCCCTTCGGAACCTGCCGGGACGCTTGCGGCCTGCCGGTTCATCTCCGCATAGTCGAGCGTCTCCTGCGTGACGTTGCGGCGTATCCACGAGTTCATGATGCCCGTGCCGTTGATGCAGAGCAGAATGCCGTAACGGGGATTGCTGGCCGTGTGATTGACGTGGACGAAGGTGTTCACGCGCGACTGCGGGTCGGCTTGGCGTTTGTCCGTGACGCCGTATACCACGCCGCTCGTGCCGCCTGTTGCGGCGACTTCGCCCGCCTCCATGACGTTGAGTGAAAAGGCGTTGTTGGGCTGGTCCCCGGCGCGGTAGGAGATCGGGGTACCTGCGGGGATGCCCAGCAGCCGTTCGGCCGCTTCGTCCGTGCGGGCCTCCGTGCCGATCGAGACGCGGGCTTCGGGGATCATCTCCTGCGGAATGCCGTACCATCCGGCCACGAAGTCGGCCCGCCGCTCCTCTTCGAAGTCCCAGAGTATCTGCTCCGAAAGGCCGCTGACGGAGGTGGACATGCGTCCCGAAAGGCGGTAGGCGATGTAGTCGCCGGGGAGCATGAATTTGTATATCTGCGCGAATACGCCGGGTTCGTTGCGCCTGACCCACGCCAGTTTCGACGCAGTGAAGTTGCCCGGTGAGTTGAGCGTATGCGCGAGACAGAACTCCCGCCCGATGCCTTCCAGCGCTTCGGCTCCGATCTCCACGGCGCGCGAGTCGCACCAGATGATCGAGGGGCGCAGCGGACGGCCCTGCTTGTCGAGACAGACCAGTCCGTGCATCTGGTAGGTGATGCCCACCGACACCACGTCGCTCATCGCGAAGCCCTGCGCCGCAATGGTTCGAATGCCTTCGCAGACGTAATGCCACCACATTTCGGGGTCCTGCTCGGCCCAGCCGCTCTGCGGCGATCCGATGGGCATTTCGGTCGCGGGGTTGGCGGACGAGGCCGCGCACTCGCCCGACGCGATGTCCAGCAGCGATACCTTGACCGACGAGGAGCCTATGTCTATGCCTAAACTTTTCATATGTTATCTGTTGTTATGGATCAATACCTCCAGTTGTTGATGAATCCCAGCTTCAGCTTCGCCTTGAGCGCCTTTTTGTAGGCGTTTTTATTAAAGGTATAATATTGCGCCGGCTTGTGGGCTACGCCCTGTTCCCGTTCTGCGGTCGGGGTCAGAAACCCCGACGCGAGTATCTTCTTGCGGAAGTTGCGGTTGTCGATTTCGATGCCCAGCACTGCGCTGTAGAGGTTCTGGAGCGCGCGGATGGTGAATTTGCGTGGCAGCAGTTCGAAAGCCACGGGCGATTGCAGCATCTCGCGGCAGAGAACCGCCAGCGCCGCCGAAAGTATCTGCTTGTGGTCCATCGCCAGCCGCTGGATCGAATCGACATCGACCCATTGTGCGCCCTTGGCCGTGGTGTAGGCGACGGTACGGGTGTCGAGCTTCACCAGCGCGTAATATCCCACCGTCACCACGCGTTCGGTCCGTATGCCGTGATAGCGGTTGATCCACTCCAGCTCCTCACCGCTCACCCGGTTGGGATCGGAGAATATATCCATCTGTTTGAGGTATACGTCCCGCAGTCCGGTGGCCTCTTCGAGCACACGGTAGGCGGCCTGCGGCAGCGTCTCGTTGTCGAGAATCATGGCGCCCGGCAGTTTGAGCTTGTCGAGACGGGTGTCGGGGGCATAGTAGCGCCGCTCGATCAGCAGCACTTTGAGCGACTTGCCGTTGAAACCGAACACGGCGCAGTCTACCGACAGCGATTGGTTCATCTGGATGGACATGGGGCTGGTTTTAGGTTGCAGACGTAAAATTATCCATTCGGCGGATGAAAAACAAACTTACGGCCATTTTTACGCTAACTGTTCGGCGCGTATGCGCCCCTCGGCCCGGTGAGCGTCCGATTACGGGCGTCGGACAATAGTCGCTTTTTTACGCTAAGTCATTTCCGGCTGCACGGCGGATCATAAATAACGCGGATAACGCATTAACGCGGGCGTATGCCCGCGTTAATGCGTTATTGCTGAGCAGCGTATCTGCCCGTATCCGGCCGGTGCCGGGAGTTTGTTTTGGTTGCGCGCGGTTCTCCGCCGCCTATGCGAAAGTCCCGAACCGGAATACGATCTTCTGGCAGTAGGTTTCGCCGGGTCTGAGCAGCGGCGACGGGAATTCGGGGTGGTTGACGGCGTCGGGGTAGTTCTGACACTCGATTGCCACGCCGTCGTAGTCGTTGTAACGGCCGCCCGACTTGGTTTCGGGGCATCCGCCCGCGAGCCAGTTGCCGGTGTAGATCATCACGCTGGGCTGCGACGAAAGCACCGTCACGCAGCGGCCCGAAGTCTGTTCGCGCAGACAGCCGACCTCGCCCAGAATGTTGGGCTTCCAGCCGTCGATGACGAACGGGTGGTCGTATCCCTTGAAATCGCGGATGTGGTTGAACTCCGAGTCGATGCCGGGGCGGAACGGACGGAATTCGCGGAAGTCCTGCGGCGTGCCCGCTGCGTCGAGCAGCCGGCCTGTGGGAATCTGCTTGTCGTTCATTTCGAGCACCTGCGAGCTGTTCAGGCGCAGCTGGTGGTCGAGGACCGACCCGCTGCCTTCGCCCGCAAGGTTGAAATAGACGTGGTTGGTGAGGTTCACCACCGTCGTTTTGTCCGTCCGGGCCAGATAGGTTATTTCGAGCGAGTTTTCGTCATCGAAATCGAACGCGGCCTCGACGTTCAGTTCGCCGGGGTAATTCTGGTCGCCGTCCTCCGAAAGGAGCGACATGACCACGCGGTTGGTCTCCACACGGCTCTCCCAGATGCGGTTGGCGAAGTTCTTCGTGCCGCCGTGCAGGTGGTTGGGGCCGTTGTTCACTTCGAGCGCGTACTCCTTTCCCTCGACGGTCATGCGGCCGAAAGCGATGCGGTTGGCGCAGCGGCCCACGCTCTTGCCCGACGCGGCTCCGTCGAAGAAGTAGCCTTCGGGATGCTTGTAGCCCAGCACCACGTCGGCCATGCGGCCCTCACGGTCGGGCATCGTGACGGAGACGATGGCGGCCCCGAAATTCGAGATTTTCACTTCGGCGCCCTTATCGTTGCGCATCGTGTAGAGGATGATGGCTTCGCCCTCCGGCGTCATGCCCCATACGTGTTGTTCGATCTGTACCATTATTCTGCGGGTTTTAAGGTTGCGAGGATATGGTCGATGCGGCGCAGGGTCTCTTCGCGGCCGATGAACGCCGTGACGTCGTACATGCCGGGACCTTTGCCCGCGCCTACGAGCGCCAGCCGCAGCGTGTTCATCACCTGTCCCATGCCGTATCCCTTCTCTTCGATCCAGCCGTGGACGATTTGTTCGGTGTTCTCTTTCGAGAAGTCGTCGATCGAGGCCAGTACGCCGCGCAGCTCGCGCAGGATTTCGGGGTTTTGGCCCTTCCAGTACTTCCGGGCCTGCTTCTCCTCGTATTCGGCCGGCGCCGTGAAGAAGAACGACGTGAGGTCCCAGAGGTCGGTGATGAACGTGGCGCGCTCCTTCATGATGCCTGCGGCCCGGCCTGCGACCTCGTCTGCGACTTCGATGCCGTGGTCGCGCAGGATGGGCTGGAACAGCGCAGCCAGCTCGGCGTCGCTCTTGTGGTGCATGTATTGGGCGTTGAACCATTTGGCTTTGTCGGGCTGGAAGCGTGCGCCCGATTTCGAGACGCGCTCCAGCGAGAAGCTGTCGATCAGCTCCTGCATCGAGAAGATCTCCTGCTCGGTGCCGGGGTTCCAGCCGAGCAGCGCCAGCATGTTGATGAACGCTTCGGGGAAATAGCCGTCCTCGCGGTAGCCGCGGGCCGTTTCGCCCGTCGGGGAGGTCCAGAAGAGCGGGAATACGGGGAAGCCCATCTTGTCGCCGTCGCGCTTCGAGAGTTTGCCGCCGCCCGTGGGTTTGAGGAGCAGGGGCAGGTGGGCGAAGCGGGGCTGACGCTCCTGCCAGCCGAAGGCCCGGTAGAGCAGGTAGTGCAGCGGCAGCGAAGGCAGCCACTCCTCGCCGCGGATGACGTGCGAGACTTCCATCAGATAGTCGTCCACGATGTTGGCGAGGTGGTAGGTGGGCAGTGCGTCGGCCGATTTGTAGAGCACCTTGTCGTCGAGCGTCGAGGTGTTCACCTCCACATGGCCGCGGATCAGGTCGTCCATTTCGACGGTCTGGTTTTCGGGCATCCGGAAGCGGATCACCCACTGGTCGCCGCGTTCGATGCGGGCCTTCACTTCGTCGGCCGGCAGCGCCAGCGACGTGGCCAGCTTTTCGCGCACGGCATAATTGTAGGCGAACGCTTCGCCGCGCTCCTCGGCTTCGCGGCGCAGGGCGTCCAGCTCTTCGGCGGTGTCGAAAGCGTAGTAGGCCCAGCCTGCATCGACGAGCTGGAGGGCGTATTTGAGGTAGATTTCGCGGCGTTCGCTCTGGCGGTAGGGGGCGTGGGGACCTCCCGCGCCGACGCCTTCGTCGATCTCGATGCCGCACCATTTGAGCGATTCGAGGATATACTCTTCGGCGCCCGGCACGAAACGCTGCGAGTCGGTGTCCTCGATGCGGAGGATCATCACACCGCCGTGCTGACGGGCGAAAAGGTAGTTGTAGAGGGCCGTGCGGACGCCGCCGATGTGGAGCGGCCCCGTGGGGCTGGGTGCAAAGCGCACTCTTACGGGTCTGGACATAATGATATGCTGTTTATATATTGTTCCGTGTTTGGTCTCTCTTCGGGTCAGACGTTGAACAGGAAGTGCATGATGTCGCCGTCCTGCACGACGTACTCCTTGCCTTCGACGCCGATCTTGCCCGCGTCGCGGCAGGCTTTTTCCGACCCCAGCGTCACGTAGTCGTCGTATTTGATCACTTCGGCGCGGATGAATCCCTTCTCGAAATCGGTGTGGATGACGCCGGCTGTCTGCGGGGCCTTCATGCCGCGGACGTAGGTCCATGCGCGCGACTCGTCGGCGCCGGTGGTGAAGAACGTTTCGAGGTTGAGCAGTTTGTAGGCCGATTTGATCAGGCGCTCGACGCCCGACTCTTCGAGGCCGAGGTCTTCGAGGAACATCTGCCGCTCCTCGTAGCTCTCCAGCTCGGCGATGTCGGCTTCGGTGGCGGCGGCGACGATGAGCATTTCGGCTTTTTCGTCGGCGATGGCCGCACGGACCGCCTCGGTGTAGGCGTTGCCCGTAGCGGCGCTCTTTTCATCGACGTTGCAGACGTACAGCACCGGTTTGTCGGTCAGCAGGTTGAGGTCGGCGACCAGTTTGCGGTCCTCCTTCTCCAGTTCGACCGTGCGGGCGCTGCGGCCCTGTTCCAGCACCGATTTGTATTGCAGCAGCAGTTCGACCTGACGTTTGGCGTTCTTGTCGCCGCCCACGGCCGCCTGCTTCTGGGTCTTGCCCAGCCGGTTTTCGATCGTTTCGAGGTCCTTGAGCTGCAGCTCGGTGTCGATGATGCCCTTGTCGCGCACGGGGTCGATCGAGCCGTCCACATGGGTGATGTTGCCGTTGTCGAAGCAGCGCAGTACGTGGATGATGGCGTGCGTGTTGCGGATGTTGGCGAGGAACTTGTTGCCCAGTCCTTCGCCTTTCGACGCGCCTTTGACCAGTCCGGCGATATCGACGATTTCGATGGTGGTCGGAATCACCCGCTTGGGTTTGTCGATCTCGGCCAGCCGGACGAGCCGCCGGTCGGGGACGGTGATTACGCCCACGTTGGGTTCGATGGTGCAAAAGGGAAAGTTCGCCGCCTGCGCCTTCGCGTTGGACAGGCAGTTGAAAAGGGTCGATTTGCCGACGTTCGGAAGACCCACGATGCCACACTGTAAAGCCATTGAATTATCTTGTTTGTTTCGAATCGGTTGTCTGCGGCCCGGAGCGTTCCGTACGGACGGCGGTTGTCGCGTGTCCGGCATCTTCCGCGCATCCTGCACCGCAGACGGTGCGGGCGACGGTTGCTGCGTGTCCTGCGCATTAAGCGTGTGCGGACGGAGGTTTGCGTGCGTTCAGCATCCGCTGCGCGTCCTGCGCGGACGTCGGCGATGCTGCCCGGCAGCATCCGGCGGGAACTCTCCTGCGGGCCGAAGCGCAAAGATACTAATTTCTTTTCATATATGTATTGGCTCGCTCTCCGATGATGAAAAATATTGCTCCGGTTCGGGGTTTCCGGTGGTGCGGGCGTGTAATTATGGTGAGCGGTGCGGCCGGACGGAGGTTTCGGTTCGGAAGTTTTTGTTTCCGATCCGATGCTTTTCGGAATATTTTTATTTTCTTTGCATAAACCATTAAAACTTCAACCCGATGAAAAAAACTCTTGTTGCCGTGCTGGCGTTCGCATTCGTGTCGTCCGCCGCTGCACAGCCGATCCCGCCGCAGGCCAAAGAGCGCGCCGCCGAACTGGTCGGACAGATGACCCTCGATGAAAAAATCGATTATATCGGCGGTTACAACGAATTCTATATCAGGGCCGTTCCGCGTCTGGGCATTCCCGAAATCCGGATGGCCGACGGTCCGCAGGGCGTACGCAACAATACCCGCAGTACGATGTTCCCCTGCGGCGTGGCTGCCGCGGCGACTTGGGACCGGGCGCTGGTGCGCGATATGGGACGCGGTCTGGGGCAGGACGCCCGCGCCCGCGGCGTGCATATCATGCTGGGACCCGGCGTCAATATCTACCGTTCGCCCTTGTGCGGCCGTAACTTCGAGTACTTCGGCGAGGACCCCTATCTGGCGTCGGAGACCGCCGTGCAGTATATCGAGGGTATGCAGTCCGAAGGGGTTATGGCGACGATCAAACACTTTGCGGGCAACAATCAGGAGTGGGACCGTCATCAGGTGAGTTCCGATATCGACGAGCGCACGCTCCACGAAATTTATCTCCCGGCCTTCCGCAAGGCGGTCGAGCAGGCCGGCGTGGGCGCCGTGATGTCGAGTTACAACCTTGTCAACGGCCAGCATGCGACCGAGAACGAGCAGCTTGCGGTCGATATTCTGCGCGGGATGTGGGGCTTCGAAGGAATCTTCATGTCCGACTGGAACGCCACCTATTCGGCCGAGGGCGCCGCCAACCGGGGACTCGATCTGGAGATGCCGAGCGCCCGGTTTATGAACGCCCGCAACCTGCGTCCGCTCATCGAATCGGGCGTGGTGTCGGAACGTACGATCGACCTGAAATGTCAGCATATCCTCCAGACGCTCATCGCGTTCGGATTTTTGGACCGCCAACAGCTCGACCCCGCTATTCCCGAATGCAATCCCTTCTCGGACGCTGCGGCGCTCGACGTGGCGCGCGGGGGCGTGGTGCTGCTCAAGAACGACGGGGCTTTCCTGCCGCTGACCAAACAGCGCGATATCGTGGTGCTGGGACCCAATTCGGGCAATATCCCGACGGGCGGCGGCAGCGGTTTCGTGCATCCCTTCTCGACGGTTTCGGTCGGCGAGGGCATGCAGATGATGGGCAAGAAATACAAGGTGACGGTTTTGGGCAATCTCCCTTCGGCGAGCGATATGGCCGCTCAGGGCATGGTCTACACCTCGGCCGACTGCAAAACGCCGGGACTCAGGGGCGAGTACTTCGCCAACAAGCATTTCGAGGGAACTCCCGCGCTGACGCGCGTCGATACCAAAATCGGCTTCAACTGGAAGGATAAGGCGCCGGCCGAAGGGCTTCCCGCCGACGGCTTCTCGATCCGCTGGACCGGCGTGTTCGTTCCCGAATCCGACTGCACGGCTTCGCTGGTCATGCGCGGCGACGACGGTTACCGGCTCTTCGTGGACGGCGAAGAGGTGCTCGCCGACTGGGGCAACCACAGCGCGACGACCCGCAAGGGGAGCGTCGAAATGAAGGCCGGCCGGAAATACGCGCTGCGGTTGGAATATTTCGACAACGCTTCGTCCGCCGAGGTGTCGTTCGGCTATATGACCGCCGATCCCCGCGCCGAGGATGCCCGGATCATCCGGGCCGACGCCGTGATCTACTGCGCCGGATTCGACAACACCAACGAAAAGGAGAATTCCGATCGGACCTTTGCGCTGCCCGAAGGACAGTCCGAAGAGATCGCCCGGCTCTCCGCGCTCAACGAAAATCTGATCGTGGTCGTCAACAGCGGCGGCGGTGTCGATTTCTCGACGTTCGACGATAAGGCTAAAGCGATTCTGATGGCGTGGTATCCCGGACAGCAGGGCGGTCAGGCGATCGCCGAGATCGTAACGGGGCGGATCTCGCCCAGCGGCCGCCTGCCGATCTCCGTCGAGCGCCGCGCCGAGGACAATCCGACGCTGGGCAGCTATTACGAGAATGTGGCGCGCACCCACCGCAAGAACACCCTGCAGAAGCGCGTTACTTATAATGAAGGCGTGTTTGTCGGCTACCGCGGTTACGAGCGCAGCGGGGTGAAGCCGCTCTATCCCTTCGGTTACGGACTGAGCTATTCGACGTTCGAGTATTCGGACCTGAAGGCCGAGAAGCGCGACGGCGGGGTGGTCGTGTCGTTCGCCGTGAGGAACACGGGCGGTATGGACGCCGCCGAGGTGGCACAGGTCTATGTGGGCGACGTCGAAGCCAGCGTGCCGCGTCCTGCCAAGGAGTTGAAAGGTTATGAGAAAATCTTCCTGAAGAAAGGCGAACAAAAGCGCGTCGAAGTGACGCTGACCGACGAAGCTTTCCGCTTCTACGATATCTTCTCGCACGGGTTCGTGACCGAGCCGGGCGACTTCAACATCTTCGTGGGATCGTCGTGCGAGGATATCCGCCTGCGGGGCGGTGTGACGCTCTGACCGCAGGACGGTCGAACAGAACTAAGCAGCGGCTTTGCGGAGCCGCTGCTCTTTTTTTTTGCGCATGGATTTGCGGGGCGGGTATGACAGTTGGCCGTATAATTAATGAAACCGGCGGAAAAGACAGGAGGGGAGGCATTGGGAATTCGGGCGTCCGGATATTGGGAACGGCCCGCCGGGCGGATTACCGTCTTTTGGGCGCGAACTGTTCGCGGTATTCCGAGGGGGTGATGCCCTTGAGCTGGCGGAAGGTGCGCGAGACGTTCTTGATGTCGGAGAACCCCAGCTCGGCGGCCGCTTCGGAGACGCTCTGGCCTTCGCAGAGCAGCTGCATCATCTTTTCGATGCGGACCTGTATGATATAGTCGTAGATGGAGGTGCCCATGCTCTTCTTGAAATGGGTTTCGAGCAGGCGGCGCGACAGGGGGACCAGTTTCACGAGTTCGTTGACCGTGATTTTCTGGCTGATGTTCTCATGGATGTACCGCAGCACTTCGGCGATGTGCGGATCGTTGTTGGCGTAAATGTCGGTCGATTGCCGCGTGACGATGTGGGTCGGCATCACCATGACGTCCTCCCACTCCGCTTCGGGGTTGCGGATCAGCCGGTCGATCAGGCGCGCCACGTCGTAGCCGCCCTGCTCGACGCCCTGATTGAGCGACGAAAGGTTGGGGGTGGAGAGCTTGCAGATCGTCTCGTCGTTGTCCACGCCCAGAATGGCGATGTCGTTCGGGATGCGGGAATTTCCCCCCCCCTCGATCTGCAGGCACGCCTCGGTGATATGATATGCTTGGTTGTCGTCGCACGCCATGATCGCCACCGGCTTGGGCAGCGACTGCAGCCACGTGATGAGCTGCGTCGAGTCGTAGTACCACAAATCGTTCTGGGCGCTGCTGCGCAGCGACGAAAAGGTGAATTCGGGATTCGCCGCCTCGATCGTCTCGCGGAAGCCCTGACAGCGTTCGTCCGAGAAGTCGATGCCCCGCGTGCCGTAGAAGGCGAAGTTGCGGAAGCCCTTTTGCAGAAAATACTCGGCGGCCATCCTGCCCGCCGAATAGTGCGGTCCGGTGATGTTGGGGATGGTGGTGAAGCGTTTCTTGAAGTCCTGTGCGATGGCTATGATCCCGTTTTTGCGGAACAGTTCGACGTTGTCGGTGTTGTAGAACTGGCCGATCACGGCGTCGGCCTTCATGCGCACGGCCCACTCCACGACGGCTTCGATGCCGAATTTGTCGCGTATCGACAGCGGCAGGCGGCACAGGCTCCATGCCTGCGCCGTGTCGTGCGCATAGCGCGCCATGCCGAGGAGCAGTTCTCGTGCGTACGCTTCGGAAAAGTCGGTCAGGAAAATTACGCGTGCCATCGTTCGGGTAGTGTCCGTTCGACGGTAAAGGTAGCTTTTTTTTCGGAAATCCGGGCGGTTTCTGCGATTTTTCGGCGGCGGATCGGGGCGTTTCGGGGGCGCCGGGCGGGAAATGACGGTTCTGCGCGATTTGAGGAAGTAAAAGCGCAAATAGCCACGGCAGGGTGCAATCGCTTCTCTATATTTGTATGACCTAAACTGCGACCGGCTTCGGACAGACGAAGAGAGAAGGGCGCGGAGTTGCAATATCGCTCCGGAATCCGTACCTTTGATTTGTATTTTCCGGACGGTTCGCACTACCGACTACTGTTATGACCAAAAAACTTACCCTTCTGCTGCTGGCCCTCGCGGCCCTTGGCTGTTCGCCGCGGTCCGCCGATCCCGTCGATTATGTGAACCCGTTCATCGGCACCGGATTCCACGGTCATACCTATCCGGGCGCCACCACGCCTTTCGGCATGGTGCAGCTGAGTCCCGACACCCGCGCCGGCAACTGGGACGCCTGCGCCGGCTACCATTACAGCGACACGACGATCGACGGCTTTTCGCATACGCACCTGAGCGGTACGGGATGCGCCGACCTTGCGGATATCCTGTTCCATCCGACCACGCGCGAAATCGTGATCCACGACGGCGAGTGCGTCTTGCAGCCCTATTTCTTTTCGCATGACGACGAGCGGGCTTCGTGCGGCTACTACGCCGTGACGCTGCCCGACGAGAATATCGGGGTCGAACTGACCGCCGCGCCCCGTACGGGCGTACACCGCTATACCTTTACGGGCAAAGGTCCCCGGCAGGTGATTGTCGATCTGCTGCATACGATCACCGAGGAGAAGATCGACCTGTGCGAACTCCGCCGGACGGCTCCCGGCGAGCTGGCCGGCATGCGCCGCACGCAGGGGTGGGTGCCCGATCAGTATGTATTCTTCGCGGCCCGCTTCTCGGAGCCGTTCGCCGACGTGCAGCTGTTGGGAGACAAGCAGGCCGTGCTGACCTTCGTGCCCGACGTGCGGACGCTCACGATCGCCGTGGGACTGTCGTCCGTCAGCGTCGAAAACGCCCGTATGAATTCGCTTGCGGAGGTTCCCGAACTGGATTTCGACGCCGTGCATGCCCGCGCCGTCGGGCAGTGGCGCAAAGCGCTGGGCGACATCGTCGTCGAAGGCGGCTCGCGCGACGAGATGATCAACTTCTATACGGCGCAGTACCATACTAAGCTGACGCCCAACCTGATGAGCGACGTGAACGGCGAGTACCGCCGCCACGACCAGACCGTCGCGCGGATGCCCGAAGGGGAGTCTTACTACTCGACGTTCTCGCTGTGGGATACTTTCCGGGCGTGGAACCCGCTCCAGACGATGGTCGATACCGCGCTGGTAAACGACATGATCCGCAGCATGCTCGACATGTACGATTCAACGGGCGAACTCCCGATCTGGCCGCTGGCTTCGGGCGAGACGGGCACGATGATCGGCTACCACGCCGTGTCGGTCATTGCTGACGCCTATCTGAAGGGAATTCGCGGCTATGACGCCGACAAGGCGCTGGAGGCGATGATCCGTTCGTCGAACATCAATAAGAAAGGTTCGGATTATTATACGGCGCAGGGGTATATTCCCTCCAATATCAAGCGCGAATCGGTCTCCTGTACGCTGGAATACGCCTACGACGACTGGGCGATCGCTCGCATGGCGCAGGCCATGGGCCGCGACGACGTATTCGGGGAATATGCGCGGCGGGCGCTCAACTATGTGAATGTTTTCGACGGCTCGACCTGCTTTTTCCGCGGTCGTCAGTCCGACGGCAACTGGTCCGCGCCCTTCGAAGAGTTCGCTACGGGCCGCGACTATACCGAGGCCACGCCGTGGCACTACCGCTTCTTCGTGCCGCACGACGTGAACGGCCTGATCCAGCTCTTCGGCAGCCGCGAAGCGTTCATCCGCGAAATGGACCGGCTCTTCACGCTCGAATCGGATGAAATGCAGCTCGACGTGAGCGACGTGACGGGCCTGATGGGGCAGTACGCCCACGGCAACGAGCCGAGCCACCATATGGCCTACCTCTATAATTATGTGGGACAGCCGTGGAAGACGCAGGAGCTGACGCGCCGCTTGCTGCACGAGATGTACGCCCCGACGCCCGAAGGCATCATCGGCAACGAGGACTGCGGCCAGATGTCAGCGTGGTACGTCTTCTCCAGTCTGGGTTTCTATCCCGTATGTCCCGGCTCGAACGAATTCGCGCTGACCGCGCCCCAGTTCCCGAAAGCCGTCGTGCGGCTGGCCAACGGCCGTACGCTGACCGTTACGGCCGACAATCCGCGCCGCAGCGTCTATATCGCTTCGGTGACGCTCGACGGGAAGCCGATCGACCGGAACTACATCACCTACGACGAGCTGATGCAGGGCGGCGAGCTGCACTTTGCGCTCCGGCCGCGCCCCGATTACGAACGCGGGACGGACGATGCGGCCGCGCCCCATTCGCTGACCCGCGGCGAGGTGGTTTCGATTCCCTATACCACGCAGAACGTGAGCCTGTTCACCGAGCCGCTCGCCGTCGCTCTGGCGACGACGACCTCCGGAGCGGAAATCCGCTATACGCTCGACGGCTCGGAACCCACCGAAACGTCGGCGCTCTACGCCGCTCCCGTGCCGGTGGACCGTTCGCTGACGCTCAAGGCCAAAGGATTCAAACCCGGCGCTGCGCCTAGTCGTACGCTGACGCTCGAAGCCGAGGAAGCGGTGTTCCGCCGGGGTATGCCCGCAGAGACCGCCACGCGTCCCGGCGTCGCCTACAGCTATTACGAAGGCGTTTTCTCGTGTGTGAACGATATTCGGAAGGGAAAATACGTGTCGTCCGGCACGATGCCTGCGCCCTCGATCGCCCAAGCTCCGCAGGAGGACCACTTCGCCTATGTCTTTACGGGATTGATCCTCATTCCGGAGCGGGGCGTTTGGGAGTTCATGACCAAGAGCGACGACGGCAGCGTGCTGATGATCGGCGACCGTAGGGTGGTGGACAACGACGGGTCCCACGCTTCGGTCATGGCGACCGGACGCGTGGCGCTCGAAGCGGGACTGCACCCTTACACGCTGCTCTATTTCGAGGATTACGAAGGACAGGACCTCGCGTGGGGCTGGAAAGCGCCCGGAGCGGAGGGCTTCGAAGCGATACCCGAAGCGAACCTGCGCATGACGGATTTCAGGGGAATTAGTTTTGATTAAAAATATGGAGCTATGAAACGATTGATCTATCTTCTTGCGGCGGTTGCGTTCACCGCCTGCGGCTCGGCGACTTCGCTCAGCGTGATGACCTTCAACATGCGTTACGACAATCCCGAAGACGGGCAGAACAACTGGCGTTTCCGCCGCGAACGGATCGCCGGGGTGATTAAGGCGCAGGAGGTCGACGTGCTGGGCACGCAGGAGCTGCTTTCCAACCAGTTCAATGATCTGAGCGGTCTGCTGACCGGGTATCAAGGAGTGGGCGTCGGACGGCTGGACGGCGCCGAGTCGGGCGAATACTGCGCCGTGTTCTTCAGGAAGGACCGCTTCACGCTGCTCGATTCGGGAACGTTCTGGCTGAGCGAGACCCCCGAAGTGGTGGGGTCGCTGGGATGGGACGGCGCCTGCGAGCGAATCGCCACATGGGTCGTGTTGCGCGACAGGGACGGCCGGGAACTCTTCTTCATCGACACCCATCTCGACCATGTCGGGCAGGTGGCGCGCGACGAGGGCGTGAGCCTGCTGATGAAGCGCATCGAAACCCTGAGCGGAGGACGTCCTGTGATCCTGACGGGCGACTTCAATTCGGAACCCGGATCGTCGGTGGTGGCCCATGTGCAGAAGGACGGCGTGCTGCACGACGCGAAGGCGATCGCGGCGCAGCGGTCGGGAACCGACTGGAGTTTCTCCGATTTCGGACAGATTCCCGAAGCCGAGCGTCCCCTGCTGGATTATATCTTCGTGAGCGGCGACATCGAAGCCGTCCGCTATGAAGTGCTGCCCGACACCTTCGACGGCGGCTATGTTTCCGACCACGCTCCGGTGATGGCCGTTGTCAAAATCGCTAAATGACTCCGACGATGAAAAGGATACTGAAAAGCTGGCTGCTGGCTGCGGCATTGTGCTTCTGCGTAACGGCTGCGGCCGAACGGCCCGTGCTGATCCATTCGCACAACGATTATTGCCGCCGCGCTCCTTTCTGGCAGGCGTACGCTCAGGGAGTCTATTCGATCGAAGCCGACGTGTTTCTGCACGACGGTAAACTGCTGGTCGGACACGATGTCGAGGACCTTTCGCCCGATATGACTTTCGAGTCGCTCTATGTCGAGCCGATCGTGACGCTTTTTAAGCGTAACGGCGGCCGTGCATGGAAAGATTCGGACGAGCAGCTGCAACTGATGGTCGAACTCAAATCGGCGACCGAACCGACGCTGCAGGCCGTTACGGCGCTGCTGGGCCGTTATCCCGAAGTCTTCGACCCGACCGTGAATCCCGAAGCCGTGCGTATCGCCGTTACGGGACGGGTTCCTGCGCCTGCGGATTTCGGCAAATATCCCGCCTATGTCCGTTTCGACGGCAACTGGGAGGTCGATTACACTCCGGCCCAGCTGGAACGTATCGCCCTTGTAAGCGCCGATTTCAAGGATTATTCGCAGTGGAACGGCAAAGGCTCGATCATTCCCGTCGAGCGCGTGAAGCTGGAAAAGATCATCGACCGCGCCCACGGCTGGGGCAAGCCCGTGCGTTTCTGGGGCGCTCCCGAAGGAACGACGGTCTATTATACGTTCTACGACATGGGGATCGACTACATCAACACCGACCGTCCGGAGGTCTGCGCCGGATTCTTCGACGATTTCGGCAACAAGAATTTCCAGATCGGCCAGCGCCGTACGTCCGTCGGTGGCGTGACCGGCACGAAGCGTCTGGACAAGACCACGCGCGATTTCAGGGGATTTCAGAACGATAAACTGCAGCTCACCGAGGGTATCGACGTTTACACGCCGACCTATCGAAACGACGGCGGCAGGGGGAAAGTCAAAAACGTGATCTACCTGATCGGCGACGGCATGGGCCTTTCGCAGATCGTGGCCGCGTTTTATGCCAACAAGGGGCTTTCGACGCTGCAGATGAAGTATATGGGCCTGCAGCAGAATAATGCGCTGGATGCCTTCACGACCGACTCGGCCGCGGGCGGCAGTGCGCTGGCGACGGGCGAACGTCACGATAACCGCCATATTTCGATGAGTTCCGAAGGCGAGCCGTATCCTTCGCTGAGCGACTTTTTCCATGACAAGGGGATGCCGGTGGGCGTGCTGACGCTCGGCAATGTCGCCGATGCCACGCCGACGGCCTTCTACGGACATTCGGTCGAACGCGACAACGCCGACGAGCTGACCCGCTGCCTGATGGACGGCCGCGTGGACCTGCTCTGCGGCAGCGGCATCCGCGAATTCACCCGCCGCAGCGACGGCGTGGAGCTGATCTCCGAGCTGAAAAAACAGTATGACTTCGTGCGTTCGGTCGACGAGATCAAGGCCCGGAAAGGCAAGGTGATCTGCATTGACGAGACGATGGACGATGCCGCCGAGCAGGCCAACCTCACCTTGCTGGCCGACGCCACGAGGGCTTCGATCGCCAAACTGCAGGAGCAGGGCGGCAAAGGCTTCTTCCTGATGGTCGAGGGCGCCAAGATCGACTATGCCGGCCATTCGCGCTGCCTGCCCGGCTCAATTATCGAAATGCTGAGCTTCGACCTCGCCGTGGCCGAAGCGCTGAAATTCGCCGACCGAAACGGCGAGACGCTCGTCGTGGTCACGGCCGACCACGAGACGGGCGGACTGGTGCTGGTGGACGGCGACGAGCGGACGGGCCGCGTGATGGGCGTCTATGTCTCCGACGACCATACCCCCGCGATGCTTCCCGTATTCGCATACGGTCCCGGAGCCGACAAGTTCTGCGGTACGTATATGAATACGGAGATCGCCCGCAGGATCAAATCGCTGATAAAATAAACCGCATATTATGACGCTACGCAAACAAATCGCGGCGCTTCTGCCGCTGGTCTTCGCAGCGGGAGCGGCCGGAGCGCAGGGCCTTAAATCGGGTCCTTACGAGCTGCCTTACAAGAATACCTATGTAAAGGAGGTCTTCGTGGCCGAAAACGAATTCCGGACCGCCAAGCCCGAAACCATCAAGCCCCGTTCGTTCGCCGAGGCCCGCAAGATCCTGCCCGCACCCGTGTGGGAGGGGCACGACAAAGAGATCGAGATGTACTGGCATGCTTGGCGGATCGCCGTGGGCAACATCCGCCAGCCGCAGGAGGGATCGGAATTCGTCTCGCCGTATCTGGATATCGCCTACAACGGCAATATTTTCATGTGGGACGCCTCGTTCATGATGATGTTCGCCCGCTACGGCTACCGCTTCTTCCCGTTCCAGCGTTCGCTGGACAACTTCTATGCGAAGCAGCACCCCGACGGCTTCATCTGCCGCGAAATCCGGGCCGACGGCTCCGACTGTTTCGAGCGTTACGATCCGACTTCGACCGGCCCGAACCTGCTGCCGTGGGTCGAGCTGACGTACTACCGCCAGTTCGGCGATATCGACCGCCTGCACAAGGTCTTCCCCGCGCTGTGCGCCTACGCCAAATGGTGGCGGCTCAACCGCACGTGGCCCGACGGCACCTATTGGTCGAGCGGCTGGGGAACGGGCATGGACAACATGCCCCGCGTGAAGCCCGAATACAACCCGATCTTTTCGCACGGACATATGGTCTGGCTCGACACCAACCTGCAGCAGATGCTGGTAGACGAGTCGCTGCTGAACATCGGTTTCTATATCGAACGCTGGCAGGAGATCGAGGATATGGAGGACGAGATGAAGCGGCTGCGCGCCTATGTGAACGAACATCTCTGGGACGAGCGGACGGCTTTCCTGTACGACCGCTACGGCGACGGAACGCTCTGCACGACCAAGGGAATCGGCGCATTCTGGGCTTTGCAGGCCGATGCGCTGGACAAGGAGCGGCTCGACCGCATGGTGGCGCATCTGAGCGATACGACCGAGTTCGACCGTCCGCACCGCGTGCCGTCGCTCTCGGCCGACCATCCGAAATACAATCCGCTGGGCCGCTACTGGCAGGGCGGTGTATGGCCCGGTACGAATTACATGACCATCGACGGCCTTTACCGTAAGGGCTATCACGACCTTGCGCGGGAGATCGCCGCGAACCATTACGCCGCAGTCTTCGAGGTGTGGAAGAATACCGGCACCTTCTGGGAGTACTACGCCCCGGAGAAGATCGAACCCGGATTCATGGCACGCAAGGACTTCGTGGGCTGGACCGGACTTCCGCCCATCGCCGTCTTCATCGAGTATATCCTCGGCGTGAAGTCGGATTACTCCGAAGGCCGCATCGTGTGGGACATCGACCATACCGAGGCCCACGGCATCGAACGCTATCCCTACGGGCCGGACGGCGTCGTGGGGCTGAAGGTCAAACGGCGCGCTTCGGCCGGCGAGACGCCCTCCGTGAGCGTTGAGACCAACGTGCCCTTCGACCTGACGGTGACGTGGGGCGACGGCCGGAGCCGTACGGTCCGCGTGGAGAAGAGCGGCAGCGTGAAACTGAACTGAGCAACCCAACCTGCTTATGAAAAAGATAACGACACTTATGTGCGCCGTTGCCTTGTGGTGCTCGGCGCAGGCGCAGAGGCCCGCTCTGGAATTCAACGGGGAGGGGAAATTCAAGATCGCGCAGTTCACCGACGTGCACCTCGATCTGGGGAATCCCTACCGGCAGGCGCAGGCGGAGAAGACGATCGCTCAGATGCGTTATATCCTCGATGCGGAGCGGCCCGATCTGGTCGTCTTCACGGGCGACGTGGTGACGGGAAAACCTGCCGCCGAAGGGTGGAAGCGCGTGCTGGCGCCCGTTGCGGAGCGTAACCTGCCGTTCTGCGTGGTGCTGGGCAACCACGACGCCGAACAGGATATTCCGCGCGCCGGAATCGGCCGCATCGTCACTTCGTATGCCGGGACGCTCAACACGCTGAACGCCGACGGCGAACTGGCCGACGTGGTGCTGGAGATCGCCGGGAAGAAATCGCCTGCGGCGTTGCTTTACTGCCTCGATTCGCACGACTATTCGACTGTCGAGGGTATCGACGGTTACGGCTGGTTCACGCAGGATCAGATACGCTGGTACCGCGACCGGAGCGCCGCCTATACCGGGGCCAACGGCGGGAAACCGTTGCCGGCGCTGGCCTTTTTCCATATCGCCCTGCCCGAATACGTCGCGGCGTGGCGCAATCCCGACAATACGCATATCGGCCGCGCCGCCGAGGACGAGTGTCCGGGCGAGCTGAATCCCGGCATGTTCGCGGCAATGGTCGAGAGCGGCGACGTGACGGGGGTGTTCGTGGGGCATGACCACGACATCGACTACGTCGTTGCCGAGAAGGGTATAGCGCTCGGATACGGACGTTTTTCGGGCGACGATACGACCTACAACAACTTGCGCCCCGGCGTGCGTCTGCTGGTGCTGACCGAAGGCGAACGGGGCTTCGAGACGTGGATTCACGAGCGCGACGGACGGATCGTCGATCACGTGGAGTTCCGCGACGGCAGGATCAGCAAAGTCAAGAACAGCAATTAACAGACAAGAGATGAGAATAGGCGTGGATTTGGGCGGCACGAACGTGCGCGCCGGCCTTGTGAAAGACGGACATATCGTGCGGCTGCTTTCCGAACCCTGCAAAGCCGACCGTCCCGAAGGGGAGGTGGTGGATCATATCGCATCGCTTATCGGGGAGCTTATGCGACCTGAGGTGTCGCGGATCGGTATCGGCGTGCCGTCGGTGGTGGACGCCGCGCGGGGAATCGTATATAATGTGGTGGGCATCCCTTCGTGGCGCGAGGTTTACCTCAAAGACCTGCTCGAAAAGCGTTTCAGCGTGCCGGTGCATGTCAACAACGACTGCAACTGTTTTGCGCTGGGCGTCTGCCGCTTCGGCGAGGCGAGCGCATTCAGCGACGTGGTGTGTGTGGCGCTAGGCACGGGCGTCGGCGCGGGAGTCGTGATCGGCGGGAAACTCTACTGCGGCCGGGATACCGGGGCGGGGGAGATCGGAAGCATCCCGTATCTGGACCGGGATTACGAATACTATTGCAGCAGCCGCTTCTTCGTGGACCGCGGCACGACGGGCAAGGAGGCTTACGAGCGCGCCGCGGCGGGCGATCCCGAAGCGTTGGCGCTCTGGCGCGAGTTCGGGGGGCATGTCGGCCAGCTGGTGATGCTGGTGCTTTATACGTACGACCCCGAAGCGATCGTCTTCGGCGGCAGCATCGCCCATGCGTTCGGCTTTTTCCGTGAAGCGATGTACGAACAGCTGAAACGGTTCCCCTATGCCAAGACCGTCGAGGGACTGCATATCTGCTGTTCGAATATCGACCACGTAGGACTGCTGGGAGCTTCGGCCTGCGAATAAATGACGCGGTGCTTTGGCGAAATCCGTTTTTTCGTTATATTTACCGGGTAAGTTGCACCGAAACCCACGAAAACGATCCGATATGAAGAGACTTTTACCTGTTTTGGCATTGTTCGCCGTATTGTGCGGCTGTTGCAGTTGCGGCAGGGTGATTCCGACCGACGGCGAAGTGGCCGTCGTGCCGCTCCCGGAGCATATCGTGGAGGGGCAGGGCACCTTCCGCCTGACCTCCGACGCCGAGGTGGTCCTGCTGTTCGACGACGAGCGTCTGGCCGGCGTGACTGCCGCGCTGAACGAGGTGCTGATGCCGCTGTTCGGCCGCGGCCCGCGGGTAAGGCATGCCGACAAGGCCGCGGACCATGCGGTGAACGTCACCCGCGACGAGACGATGCCTGCGGAGGCCTACCGCCTTTTCGTAACTCCCTGCCGGATCGATATCGTCGCCGGAGGAGCGCAGGGGGCGTTCTATGCCGTGCAGACGCTGCGCCAGCTGCTTCCGGCGGCAGCGTACGAAGCCGACGACGTGCGGGCCGTCGAACTGCCCGTCGTCACGATCGAGGACAAACCGTGTCTGGGTTACCGGGGCATGATGCTCGATGTCGGCCGTCACTTCTTCACGGTCGATGAGGTGAAGGAGGCGCTCGACATCATGGCCCTGCACAAACTCAACGTCTTCCACTGGCATCTGACCGACGATCAGGGGTGGCGCATCGAAATCAGGAAATATCCGAAACTCACCGAAATAGGTTCCGTACGCAGCCGTACGCTGATCGGCCGCGATCCGGGCGGCACGTACGACGAGAACTGCAAATTCGACGAAACGCCTTACGGCGGTTACTATACGCAGGATGAGATCCGCGACGTGGTGAATTACGCTGCGGAGCGTTTCATCACGGTGATTCCCGAAATCGAATTTCCGGGGCATGCCGTCGGGGCGCTGGCCTCCTATCCGTGGCTGGGCTGTACGGGCGAGCAGTACGAAGTGCGCCAGACGTGGGACATCGACGACCGGGTTTTCTGCATCGGCAAGGAGACGACGTTCGAATTCATCGAGGGGGTGCTCGAAGAGGTGTTGGAGCTGTTTCCTTCGGAGTATATCCATATCGGCGGCGACGAGTGCCCGACGGTGATGTGGAAGAAATGCCCGCATTGCAAAGCGCGCATGAAGGCCGAGCGGCTGAAGCGGCCGCGCCGGTTGCAGAACTATGCCACGGCCCGCGTCGAGAAATTCCTCAACGCCCACGGACGCAGGCTGATCGGTTGGGACGAGATACTGGAGGGCGAAGTGACGCCGACGGCCACGATCATGTCGTGGCGGGGCGCCGAAGGCGGCATCAAGGCTGCGAAGATGGGCAACCACGCCATCATGGCTCCGACGACGCACTGCTATCTGGACTATTACCAGACGCGCGATACGGCTGGGGAACCGCTCGCCATCGGCGGTTATCTGCCTGTGGAGAAGGTCTATTCGCTCGATCCTTTCGAGATGCTGACGGCTGACGAACAGCGCTGTATACTGGGCGTGCAGGCCAACCTCTGGACCGAGTACATCGCCACGTGGCCCCATGCCGAATACATGCTGCTGCCGCGCCTGAGCGCGCTGGCCGAAGTGGGGTGGAGTCTCGACCGGAAGGATTACGGCGACTACCTGCGCCGCGTACGCCGGCTGGCGAAGATTTACGACGCCTGCGGATATAATTATGCGAAACATATCTTCGGGAAGTGACATGTTTTCCGCAGACGGAATAGGGGGACGATGCGTATGCCGTCCCCTTTTCCGTTTCCCGGCGGCAACGGGGAGGGGCTGCGATATTATATGGGCGATTCCGCTGGGCAGTTCGTAAATTTTTCCTATCTTTGAGGGCAAAAAGTGTACGGATCATGGATTTGAAATACGTGCGGAGCGAATTGCAGAAGCTCTCTGAAATCATAGACAATTGGAACACCCCGCAGGAGACTGCGACCCTCGAACGGGATCTGGTGCTCGAAAAACTGCGGAAGTTATACGATGCCGTGCGTTTCGGCGCGGATGCGGATCTTGCGGCGGGCAGTGGAAATGCGGCGGAAGAGGCCGCATCTGAGACGGCTCCGACCGAAATTCCGGTCAGCATCGACCTCGGCGAAATACTTCCGCTCGACCCGTTCGCGGTTGAGGCGCAGGCCGAACCGGATGCTGCCGCCAAACGGGACGCTGTTGGCGAAGCGGGTGCGGCTTTTGAGTCCGAATCTTTTGCCGAGGTGGGGGCGTCCTTTGAGTCGGAGTCAGTCGCCGAAGCTGGTGCGGTCTCCGAGTCGGAATCCGTTTCCGAGCCGGAACCGGAGACGGTGCCGGAATCGAAGCCTGAGTTCGGGTCCGAACAGGCCGTCGAACCGGGCGTAAATTTCGCAGGGCATTCCGAACCTGCCGAAGAACTGGCTGCCGAACCTGAAGTTGTTGCCGATTCTGCCGAAGCATTTGTTGCGCAGTCCGATTCCGACGGCGGGACGAACCCGATTTCAGAACCGGAAATCTCTGCCGCTGAACCCGTGACCGAATCCGGACCGGTCGCTTCTGAGCCTGAATCCGAGTTTTCCATTGAGGAGACGGCTCCGGCAGAACCCGTTGCCGGAAATGCCGCGGAACCTGCCGCCGAGCAGTCAGTGCCGCTGGCGGAAACTGTCCGAGAATCGGAGGGAGCGTCCGAAAAGCCCGAATTCATTGCTGAACCCGTCGTCGAATCCGCGACCGAATCTTTCGCAGAGTCGCTTTCCGAATCCGTTGCGGAGTCCGTCTCAGAACCCGCTGCCGAGTCGGTTGTCGAGTCCGTTGCGGAGTCCGTCGTCGAGTTTCCAGCCGACCCCGTCTCAGAATCCGCTGCCGAGTCCGTCTTCGGGTCGCATTCCGAGTCGGTTGCAGAGCCTGCCGCCGAATCAGCCGCCGCACCTGCGCCGTCCGTCGATGCGGAACAGACTCCGGCGCAGGAAGCTCCTGCCAAAGCCGAAGCGCATTCCGCGCCGGGAACTCAACCCATAGCTCCGACACTGTTCGAACTGGAAGAGGAGACTGTCCGTCACCGCCATAAACAGCGCGTCATCATGTCGCTATATAATACGGAGCCTGCGGCGCCTGCCCCGAAGCCTGCGCCTGCCCCGAAGCCTGCATCCGTTCCGGCCCCTGAGCCTACCGCAAAACCTGTTGCGGGAGGGAACCCTGCGGCCGAAGCGCCGTTCGCACAACCGGCGGTGCCCGGTTCCGCGTCATCCGGTTCCGCAGCGTCCGATTCTGTATCGGCCGGAACTGCCGCCGCCGGAGTCTCCGTTTCCGCCGATGCAACTGCCGGGTCCGCCCTTTCTGCAACTCCATTTACGGCGCCCGTGACGGAACCCGCAGCATCCGCGACAACTCCTGTCGGCTCTGTGACAACCTCTCTCGGCTCCGCGACAACCTCTGCACCCGGACCGGACGCTTTTGCATCGCGGACTCCGGTTGCCGCTCCGCAGCCGAAAGCGGCCGAAACCACTGCGCCCGACAATGCCGGGGATGACGACGAGCCTGATTTCGAAGAGATCACGCTCGAAGCGAAAAATACCTCCGGCGCCGTATTGGGCGAGGTGATCAACCACAATGTGCAGACACTGGCCGACACGATCGCGCCTCCGCGCGACGTGGCGTCCGAGCTGCGTCGCAGTGAACACGTTACCGACCTGCGCCGCGCCATCGGCATCAACGACAAGTTCCTGATGATCCGCGACTTGTTCGGCGGCGATGCGGCGGCTTACGAGGCGGCGATCGGAACGCTCAACGGTTTCGACGATTTCGACGAGTGCATGATTTATATCGCCGAAAATTATGCTTGGAACGCCAATTCCGACGGGGCCAAATTCCTGATGGAACTGCTGGAACGTAAATTCGCATAGCTGCATGGCAAAGCTTTATATCGTTCCCACCCCGATCGGCAATCTCGACGACATTACGCTGCGTGCGGTCAATGTCCTGCGCGACGTGGATTTCATACTCGCCGAGGATACGCGGACGACCTCGTTTCTGCTGAAACATCTCGGCATCGAGAAGAAACTCTATTCCCATCATAAATTCAACGAACACGCCACGGTGAAGATGGTCGCCGAGTCGATCGCGGCCGGACGCAATGCGGCGCTGGTGTCGGATGCGGGTACGCCCGGCATCTCCGATCCCGGTTTTCTGCTGGTGCGGACCTGCGTCGAAGCGGAGATCGAGGTCGAGACCCTGCCCGGAGCCACGGCGCTGATTCCGGCGCTGGTGCAGAGCGGATTTCCGTGCGACCGGTTCTGTTTCGAGGGTTTCCTGCCCCAGAAGAAGGGTCGGGCCAAACAGTTGCAGTCGCTTGCCGCGGAGGAGCGCACGATGATATTCTACGAGTCTCCCTACCGCGTGGTGAAGTGTCTCGAACAGTTCGCCGAGGTGTTCGGGCTGGAACGCAGGGTTTCGGTGTCGCGCGAGCTGACCAAGAAATTCGAACAGACCGTTCGCGGTACGGTCGCCGAGGTGCTGGAACACTTCCGCACTACGGACCCCAAGGGGGAGTTCGTGATCGTGCTGGCCGGAAAACCCAAACCGAAGCGGGAGACGGCGGCGGACGAAGAGGAATAAATGAAAGATAGTGCATGTTGAAATGGAAAATACGAACGATACGCATAATGTAAAACGCTCTTTCTCGCTCTGGGTGGGGGAGATGCGTGAATTCCTGCGGGGGCACTTCAGCCTCGACGAAGACAAGGCGCAGCGCGACGAGGTCGTGGCGGCCATCAGCAAGGGCGTGGTGTTCCGCGGGGTGAACCTTTGGGTGCTGATTTTTGCGACGATGATCGCGTCGCTCGGCCTGAACGTCAATTCGGCGGCCGTAATTATCGGCGCCATGCTCATTTCGCCGATCATGGGCCCTATTATGGGCATCGGCCTTTCGCTGGGCATCAACGATTTCGAGCTGCTCAAAAAGGCGCTGCGCAACTATGCGCTGATGTTCATCGTGGCGATTATCACCTCGACGGTCTATTTCCTCGTGTCGCCCCTCTCGTCGAACAGCAGCGAGCTGCTGGCCCGCACGGTGCCGACGACCTACGACGTGCTGATCGCCCTGTTCGGCGGTCTGGCCGGTATCGTGGCGCAGACGCGGCAGGACCGCACCTCGACCGTTATCCCCGGTGTGGCGATCGCCACGGCGCTGATACCGCCCCTCTGCACGGCGGGCTTCGGTCTGGCGACGGGGCAGATAAAATTCTTCGTCGGGGCGTTCTACCTCTTTTTCATCAACTCGGTCTTCATCGCGCTGGCGACTTACCTCATGGTCCGTTTCCTGAAGTACGAGAAGAACGCCTTCATCGACAAGGTGCGCGAACGCAACGTCAAGCGGCTGATGATGGTTATTACGCTCGTGACTTTCATTCCGAGCGTCGTCATCGGTTTCCATATGGTCCGCGTCTCGCTGTTCGAAGCCGTGGCCGACAAATACGTCGCGCAGGTCTTCAGGTTTCCGCATACGCGCGTGATCGAGTGCAACAAGCATTATGCGCACGGCAAAGACCCGTCGCAGATCGAGTTGCTGCTGGTGGGAGAACCCATCGGCGACGAAATTATCGAGAATGCCCGTGCGCAGATGCGCAACTTCGGACTGGAGAAGGCCGAACTGGTGGTGCGTCAGGCCAACAAGACCGACGAGATAAACGTGACGTCGCTGCAGCAGAGCTACCTCGAACTGCTGGAGGAGAAGAACCGGCGCATCGGCGAAATGACGGCTCAGCTGAAACGCTACCGGGTTACGAACGTCGAAGTGGACGACATTTCGCGCGAAGTGGGCGTCATGATGGAGAATATCAAGGCCATATCGCTGATGAAGGGCATTACGTTCGATGTCGCGGGTACGCCGCTCGATACGACCCTCGTATGTGTCGTTACGCCCAAGGCGCCCGCCGATTCGATCGACCGGACGACGCTGGCCAGCTGGCTGAGGATACGCACCAAGGTGGATAACGTGAAACTTTTTGTCGAACCCTAACGCCTTGCCGGATGAAACGAGCTGAGCTGAATTTTGCGCAGAAGGTATGGCTGGAGTCTTTGTGGCTCGGCGCCCGTTTCTTTGCCGTGCTGCCGTACTGGTTCAAATATTACGTCGTCGAGAACCTGCTCTTTTTCATACTCTACTACTGCCTGCGTTACCGCATGAAGGTCGTGAACGAAAACCTGCGCAATTCGTTCCCGGAAAAGAGCGTCGGGGAGCTGGCCGTCATCCGCCGCAATTTCTACCGGACGCTGGCCGAGATATTCGTCGATACGGTCAATATGGCCCATATGGGCGAAGAAAAGGCCCGCACGGTACTGACGGTGAAGGGATTCGACGAACATTACAAGGCCGTGCACGGCCGCGACTGGATCGCTATGACGGCCCATTTCGGCTGTTGGGAGTATTGTTCCTACTGGGGGCTTTACGAACGCTCGCAGATGTTGGTGGCGGTGTATCATCCCCTGCGCAGCAAGGTCATGGAGCGGCTTTACCAGCGTTTGCGCAACTATGAAAATTCGATGACCGTGGCCATGAAGGATTCGCTGCGCTTCTACCTGCGCAACCGGGAATGCGGCGTGGACGGCAAAAACCTCGTCATGGGGCTTATCGCCGACCAGAATCCGCCGCGCCGTCCCGACAGCCACTGGTTCCGCTTCCTCAATCAGGATACGATTTTTTTCGACGGCGGGGAGAAGCTGGCGCTGCGCTGCAAACTGCCGGTCTATTTCGTCAGGATGGACCGTCTGCGGCGGGGCCGCTACCAGATGTCGTTCGAGCCGATTTACGACGGTGAAGAGCAGGTCGCCGAATACGAAATTACGGAGCGTTACGTTAGGAAGCTGGAAGCGATGATCCGCGAACACCCGGAACTCTGGATGTGGTCGCACCGCCGCTGGAAACACAAACGTACAAATGCCGGTCGCTAAGATAGTCATACTCAACTGGAACGGCGCGGAACACCTGCGCCGTTTTCTGCCCAGTGTCGTCGCTGCGGCCCCAGCCGGCGTGGAGGTCATGGTCGCCGACAACGGCTCGACGGACGATTCGCTGAGGGTGCTGGCGACGGAATTTCCTTCCGTCGGGGTGTTGCGTCTCGAAGCCAATTACGGGTTTGCCGGAGGGTATAACCGGGCTTTGAAGCAGGTCGAGGCGGACTATTACCTGCTGCTCAATTCCGACATAGAGACGCCCGAAGGGTGGCTCGCTCCGATCCTCGACGTGCTGGAACGCGAACCCGACGTAGCCGTCGTCTCTCCGAAACTGATCTCATGGACCGACCGCACGAAATTCGAATATGCAGGTGCTTCGGGCGGATTTATCGACTTTCTCGGCTATCCGTTCTGCCGGGGGCGCATCCTCAGACAGGTCGAGACCGACGAGGGCCAGTACGACGACGCCCGCGACGTTTTCTGGGTCAGCGGCGCCGCATTCTGCTGCCGGGCCGATGTGTTCCATGCGCTGGGCGGCTTCGACGCCGACTTTTTCGCCCACATGGAGGAGATCGACCTCTGCTGGCGCATGCAGCTGGCCGGTTACCGGGTGCGGGTCGTGCCGCAAAGCAGGGTCTACCACCTCGGCGGCGGTACGCTCACGACCGATTCGCCGACCAAAGTCTTCTACAACCACCGCAATAATCTGGCGATGCTCTACAAGTGCTCTTCGTCCGTGCAGCGGGTCACGGTTGCCGTCGTGCGTCCTGCGCTCGACTTGCTGGCGGCCTTGTCCTATCTGGTGCAGGGGCGGAGCGACAATTTCCGGGCGGTGTTCCGCGCCTACCGCGACTTCCTGCGGTGGCACCGCGATCTGTCCCGCAAGCGGAAGACCATCCGGCAGAACCGCAAAGGGTCCGCGGAAGAGAAGATTTACCGGGGCTCGGTGGTGCTGCGTTACCTTTTAGGCCGGAGGACTTTCGGGCGGATGATGTAAGGCAAATTCGCAAAATCGGAAAAGTCCGTTTCCCCGGCGGAGAATACCTTTGTCGCCGAGATGAAGAACAAACCAGTCACGACAGCCGATTATCAGCGGCGGATCAACACCGTCGTCGAATACATCCGGACCCATCTGGACGAAACGCTCGACCTGCGTACGCTGGCTGAGGTGTCGTCGTTTTCGCCCTGCCATTTCCACCGCATCGTTTCGGCCTTTCTGGGCGAGCCGCCGGGGGAGTTCATCGCCCGCACCCGCATCGAGACGGCGGCACGCCTGCTACTTTACTCCGATCTTACGGTCGCAGAGATCGCCTACCGCGTGGGGTACGACGCTCCGTCGTCGCTGACCAAGGCTTTCGGACGGTTTTTCGGCATCTCGCCAAAAGAGTACCGAACCGTTAAAAACCTTCCGTCCATGACAACACGCATGCACTCCGACGCCGGAATCCGGTTGTCGAAACCCAAAATGCTGGAAATTCCCGAAAAGACCGTGGCCTATCTCCGCGCTCAGGGGGATTACGGCGAAGTCGATTACGGCGACTGTTTCGCCCGGCTCTGGCAATACGTCAAAGAGCAGAAACTCTTCTCGGCGGGGATCGAGTCCATCGTCGTTTACCACAACGATCCCGACATTTCGAAATCCGGCGACCTGCGGTGCGACGTATGCCTGACGATTCCCAAAGGCCCGGTGGCCGTCGGCCCCGTGGGCGTCAAGACGATCGCCGGAGGCCGCTATGCGATGTTCGTCCATACGGGTCCTTATGCCGGATTGGGCGGCGCCTATCACAAAATCTTTCGGGAGTGGCTGCCCCGAAGCGGCTGCGAACTGCGTGACAGCCCCGGTTTCGAACGCTACCGCAATAATCCCGACCGGGTGCCGGCGGAAAAGCTGAAAACGGAGATTTATATTCCGCTGAAATAGAAGCCGGTCCGGACTGAAAACCGGTCCGGATGCAATGAACCAACCGCCCGGCAGGCGTGGTTGGTCCGTCGTACGAAAAAGCGGCCCGCTCAGCGGGCCGCTTTTCGCGGGGAGCGTGTCCCCGTTCGGTATCGCAACTCGATTTTCAGCCGATCGCCTTTACTTATTGATCTTCGCCCATGAATCCTTGAGCGTCACCGTGCGGTTGAACACGAGGTGTTCGGGCGTCGAGTCGGTGTCGGGGCAGAAGTAGCCCACGCGCTCGAACTGAACGGCCTGACCGACCGGAACGTCGCGCAGCGACGGTTCGAGATAGCCTTTGATTCGGACCATCGATTCGGGGTTGAGATTGTCCTCCCAAGTCTGCCCCTCCTCGACGTCGTCGGGGTTCTCCTTGGTGAAGAGCGGGTTGAACAGGCGGATTTCGGCTTCGACAGCGTCTTTGGCCGACACCCAGTGGATGACGCCTTTTACGCGGCGGCCGTCGCTCGACGAGCCTTGGCCCGACATCGGGTCGTAGGTGCAGCGCAGTTCGGTGACGTTGCCTTCGGCATCCTTAACCACCTCCTCGCATTTGATGAGGTACGAGTAGCGCAGACGCACTTCGCCGCCCGGCGAGAGACGGAAGAACTTCTTGGGAGGCTCCTCCATGAAATCGTCGCGTTCGATGTAGATCACCTTCGAGAAGGGAACCTGACGCGTTCCGGCCGTTTCGTCCTCAGGATTGTTGATCGCCGTGAAGAGTTCCGTCTTGTTCTCGTCGTAGTTGGTGATGACCACTTTCAGCGGGTTGAGTACGGCCATGCGACGCTGGGCGACCTTGTTCAGGTCTTCGCGGACGCAGTATTCCAGCTTGCCGAGGTCGATGACGTTGTCGCGTTTGGCAACGCCTACCATTTCAGCGAAGTTGCGCACCGAAGCCGGGGTGTAACCCTTGCGGCGCAGGGCGCAGATGGTCGGCATGCGGGGGTCGTCCCAGCCCATCACGGCGCCTTCCTGCACTAATTTGAGCAGTTTGCGCTTCGACATCATCGTATAGGTGAGGTTCAGACGTGCGAATTCGTACTGATGCGAGGGGAAGATCTCCAGCGCTTGGATGAACCAGTCGTAGAGCGGACGGTGTACGTCGAATTCGAGCGTGCAGATCGAGTGGGTGATCTGCTCGATCGAGTCGCTCTGGCCGTGGGCGTAGTCGTACATCGGGTAGATGCACCACTTGTCGCCCGTGCGGTGATGCTCGGCGTGGATGATGCGGTACATGATCGGGTCGCGGAACAGCATGTTGGGGTGGGCCATGTCGATCTTGGCGCGCAGGACCTTTTCGCCGTCGGCGAATTCGCCTTTCTTCATGCGCTCGAACAGGTCGAGGTTCTCCTCGACGGAGCGGTCGCGCCACGGTGACGGCGTACCCGGAACGGATACCGTGCCGCGGTTTTCGCGGATCTGCTCCTGCGTCTGGTCGTCCACGTAGGCCAGCCCCTTCTTGATGAGGACCACGGCCCAATCGTAGAGCTGGTCGAAATAGTCCGACGCATAGCGCTCTACGGCCCAGTCGAAGCCGAGCCAGTGGATGTCGCGCTTGATCGAATCGACGTATTCGACGTCCTCCTTGACGGGGTTCGTGTCGTCGAAGCGCAGGTTACACTTGCCGCCGTATTTCTTCGCCAGTCCGAAGTTGATGCAGATGCTCTTGGCGTGTCCGATATGCAGGTAGCCGTTCGGTTCGGGTGGGAAACGGGTCTGTACGCGCGTTTCGCCCTTGGCGATCGACTCTTCGATGATCTCTTCGAGGAAGTTCAGCGACTTCTCCCGTGTTTCGTTTGTTTCGCTTGCCATATGTTTCGCTTGTTGTATTTTTATTTTTTAGCCTTGGGGCCGATGTTGAACAGCTTCTGGATGTCTACCGAGAGCTTGACCATCTGCTGCGTGCCCATGCCTGAGCCGTCGTAATGGAAGACCATGCCCGCCTCGACGCCCATCGTTCCCTTGAAGAACCGGCGGTCGTAACCGATCCACGTGCGGTTGTAGATATGGTCGGTGGTCGAGTAGAACTGTTCGCCGGCATAGAGCGGTTCGCCGACATAGGCGTACCGGAACGGCTGGAGGTTTTCACCCAGATAGAGGTTGTTTTCGAGTTTCACGCCCCATTTGGTCATGACGAAGTCGATCTGGGCGCCCTTCTGCTTTTTCCATCCCGACTCGATGCTGCGCGCCCGCTGGGGTGCGAACAGAAAGCCCGCCTTGATGTCGAAGTCGAAGTAGGCGTTGAACTCCCAGCCCGCATAGGGATTGACCAGCAGGTTGTCCGTCACGTTCTCGTTGCCGATCTTTCCGGCGAAATGGAACATCGAGAAGGCGTAGCCGAAGTAGAACCCCTTGTCGAGCGTGTAGCGGCCCGCCGAGATGATGCGGAACATTTCGCGCGACTCCTCGGAGTACATGCCCTCCCAGTCGATGGCCATTTCCACATAGGTGTTCCTGCGTCCCGTGGATTTGTAGTGTCCCAGAAAACCCGAAAGGCGGTTGTGGTAGAACGCCGTCGAATCCCCGAAGAACGCCAGCGAGTAGTCGCCCAGCAGCTCTTTGCGGTCGAAGATGCCGGCGTTGGCCTGCACGTTCCTGCTGTTGAACTGATAGTAGGCCGAGGGGCGCGCCTTGCTCAGGAATTTGGTGTCGTCGCCGAAGTTCTGCAAGAGGTCCACGCCGACGATCAGCCGGTTTTTGTCCATCCATTCCACGCCGATCCGGGGTGTGAGCCGGGCGCTGAAGAGCGTCTGCGATTCGTTGAAATCGTTGTTGGCGTACTCCCGGTTGTCGAAACGGGTCGTAAAGTCGGCGCCGACGATCAGCTTCTGCGCTTGGAGACCTCCCCCCGTAATGAAGAGAGCGAGCGCGAATGTCAAGACTTTTTTCAGAGACATAGTGTTGTGTTGATTAGGACCCCAAAAATAGGTAAAATATTTTTTATTTGACTACTTTTGACCCCGAAATCACTTATTTGAACACGTTATGCGAAAAATCACCAACGAGGAGCTGGGGCGTCCCACGGCCGGAGAGTTCGCCGCGATGGAGAAAATGCCCGTTACGGTCGTGCTCGACAACGTCCGTTCGCTGCAGAACGTGGGGGCGTTCTTCCGTACGGGGGACGCTTTCGCCGTGGAGCATATCGCCCTGTGCGGGATTACGGCCGTGCCGCCCAACCGCGACATTCATAAAACGGCGCTGGGCGCGGAGCTGACCGTGCCGTGGAGCTATTACGAGACCACCGAAGCGTGTATCGACCGCCTGCACGCCGACGGCTACGAGGTGCTGGCCGTCGAGCAGGTCGAGGGCGCCGTGATGCTCGATGTCTTCCGCGCCGCGCCCGGCGTGAAGTATGCGCTGGTCTTCGGCAACGAAGTGATGGGCGTGGGGCAGTCGGCCGTGGACCGGTGCGACGGCGCGATCGAAATCCCGCAGGCCGGGACCAAGCATTCGATCAACGTCGCAGTTTCGGGCGGCGTCGTTTTGTGGAGTTTTTTCCGCCGGATCGGGCCGGGACGCTGACCGGGCCGGGAGAATGGCCGGCGGACGGCCGGGTTCAAATAAATTTGGCATTGCGCCCGGCTTGCGCTATATTTGCCCCGATTTACAGGAGATAACAGTAAGTCTTCCTTTGCAAAGGGAGGTCCGGGAGGTATTGTCGATATGGAATAGGCGTTTTTGCGCCGTAATACGAATCCGATGGATTCCATGTCGGAACCTTGCGAACGAGTGAAATGTTAAATGCTCCATCGGGTTCGCAGTGAACTATGTCTGTAGAAAGTACTGTCAGGGCCGTTACGACCTACCGGCTGACGGAGATGAAACAGCGCGGCGAAAAGATCGCCATGCTGACCTCGTACGACTATTCGATGGCGAAGATCGTCGATGCCGCGGGTATCGACGTGATTCTTGTCGGCGATTCGGCGGCCAATGTGATGGCCGGTTATGAAACGACGCTTCCCATCACCCTCGATATGATGATCTATCACGCCTGCTCGGTCGTGCGCGCCGTCAATCGCGCGCTGGTGGTCGTCGATCTGCCGTTCGGCACTTATCAGGGCAATTCGAAGGTGGCGCTCGATTCGGCCGTCCGCATCATGAAGGAGACCGAAGCCGACGCCGTGAAGATCGAGGGCGGCGAGGAGATTCTCGAATCGGTCAACCGCATCCTCTCGGCCGGTATTCCGGTGATGGGGCACCTCGGACTTACGCCGCAGTCGATCCACAAGTTCGGCACCTACAATGTGCGTGCGAAGGAGGAGGCCGAGGCCGAGAAGCTGGTGCGCGACGCCCATCTGCTGAGCGAAGCGGGCTGTTTCGGCATCGTGCTCGAAAAGATTCCCGCCGCGCTGGCCGCCCGCGTGACGGGTGAAATTCCCACCCCGACGATCGGCATCGGCGCCGGCGGTGCCTGCGACGGTCAGGTGCTGGTAATTCACGACATGCTGGGCATCAACAAGGGATTTTCGCCCCGTTTCCTGCGCCGCTACGCCGACCTGCACGAGTTGATGACGGGGGCTGTACAGCAATATATCAAGGATGTGAAGGAGTGCGACTTCCCCAGCGAGAAGGAGCAGTATTAGGAGATATTTTAAAGTGAATTGCGGGGCGCGGAACGGCGCCCCGTTTTTTGCAGCGGCGGATCGCCGGGCTGTTGCCCGCAGTCCGACCGCAAAGGCGGTGGCGATGCCTGCGGTCCGTATCGCGTTGAGATACGGCAGGCTGTTGCGTTTATCATAAATTGTTGATAAAAAAATCGAAGGGAAGGCCCGGAATTTAGGCCGTTTCAAAAAAAAATGATTACTTTTGCATGCAACAAAAATCCACGTTCATTATGTCTTTTATCAATGAAAGGGTTCAGCCCGAAGGACTTACCTTCGACGATGTGCTGCTCGTACCCGCCTATTCGGAAGTGTTGCCGCGAGAGGTCAATATTCAGACCCGTTTCTCGCGAAATATCAAACTCAACATCCCCATTGTGTCCGCTGCCATGGACACCGTTACGGAAGCGCCGCTGGCTATCGCGCTGGCCCGTGAAGGCGGAATCGGCGTGATTCACAAGAATATGTCGATCGCCGAGCAGGCCGCGCAGGTCCGCCGGGTGAAACGCGCCGAGAACGGCATGATCTACGATCCGGTGACCATCTCCAAGGAGAATACTGTCGGCGACGCCCTGAACCTGATGCGTGAGAACAAGATCGGCGGCATTCCGGTCGTGGACGACGACAACATCCTGATCGGCATCGTCACCAACCGCGACCTGCGGTTCCAGCGCGACATGATGCGCCGCATCGAAGAGGTGATGACTCCGGGCGACCGGCTGATTACGACCCATAGCACCGAATTGTCGCATGCGTCGGAGGTGCTGCTCAACAGCAAGATCGAAAAGCTCCCCGTGGTGGACGACAAGGGCCATCTGGTGGGGCTTATTACTTATAAGGACATTACCAAGGTGCAAGACCATCCCAATGCCTGCAAGGACGCCAAGGGCCGCCTGCGCGTGGCCGCCGGCGTGGGCATTACGCCCGATGCGCTGGAGCGTGTCAAGGCGCTGGTCGCCGAAGACGTCGATGCCGTGGTGCTCGACTCCGCGCACGGGCATTCGATCGCCATGGTGCGCAAGCTGTGGGAGATCAAGGAGGTTTATCCTTCGCTGGAGGTGATCGCAGGCAACGTGGCTACGGCCGAAGCCGCCCGGTTCCTGATCGAAAACGGGGCCGACGGTGTGAAGGTCGGCATCGGGCCGGGCTCGATCTGCACGACGCGCATCATCGCGGGCGTGGGCGTTCCCCAGCTTTCCGCGATCTTCGACGCGGCTTCGGCGGCGGCCGGAACCGGCGTGCCCGTCATCGCCGACGGCGGTCTGCGCTATTCGGGCGATCTGGTGAAGGCACTGGCTGCGGGCGGCGACTGCGTGATGATCGGCTCTATGTTCGCCGGCACGGAGGAGGCTCCGGGCGAAACGATCATCTACAATGGCCGTAAATTCAAATCCTACCGCGGCATGGGGTCGATCGACGCCATGAAGGCCGGATCGGCCGACCGTTATTTCCAGAAAGGGTGCGAAAACAACTTCAGCAAACTCGTTCCCGAAGGCATTGCGGCCCGTGTGCCGTTCAAGGGAACGCTGAGTGAGACGGTCTATCAGTTGGTCGGCGGCGTTCGCGCCGGCATGTTCTACTGCGGCGCGAAGGACATCGAGACCCTGCAGCGCGCGCGCTTCGTCCGCATCACCTCTTCGGGTATGCACGAGAGCCATCCGCACGATGTGGCCATTACCAGCGAAGCGCCCAACTACAGCAGCGAACGTTAGTTATGAATCCCGAAATCGCGGCCTGCGGGCTTTTTTGCGGAAACTGCCGCAAATTCGGCAAAGGAAGCTGTCCGGGGTGCCGCCCGAACGAAAAGGCGTCGTGGTGTAAGGTGCGGGCATGCTGCATCGAACACGGCTGGCAGAGCTGCGCCGAATGTACGCTGATGCCGCCTCAGACCTGCAAAAAGTTCGACAACTTTATCGCCAAGGTCTTTCAGGTCGTTTTCCGTTCCGACCGCCGGGGATGCGTCGAACGTATCCGCGAAGTGGGGCAGGAGGCTTTCGCTGCGGAAATGCGCCTTTCGGGAAGCTACAACCGTCCGGTAAAGAAATAGTAATTAAAGGATTCGAAGTCTTCCTTGACAAAGGGAGATCAAGAGGGATTTTAAGCATGAAACCGGCGTCTGAGACGCCGTAACGTGAGTCCGACGAGTTTCATGGCTTGTAAACCTTCCGAAATTGATGAACCCAGATTCGTCGGACTTACGTTATATTATGGAAAAAATCCTGATTCTCGACTTCGGTTCGCAGTACACGCAGCTCATCGCGCGGCGTGTGCGCGAGTTGAGCGTCTATTGCGAAATCCACCCCTTCAACAAGATTCCGGCGCTCGACGCTTCGGTGCGGGGTGTGATTCTGTCGGGCAGCCCCTTCTCCGTACGGGACGAGAACGCTCCGACATCCGATCTTTCGGCCATTAAGGGCAAACTGCCCCTGCTGGGCGTCTGCTACGGCGCGCAGTTCCTCGCATCGGCCTTCGGCGGCGAGGTGCAGCCCGCCCCCAGCCGCGAATATGGCCGCGCCATGCTCACGGTGGGCGATGCTGACGACGCGCTGATGCGCGGCCTGCCCAAAACCACGCAGGTATGGATGTCGCACGGCGATACGATCACGTCGGTTCCGGCGAACTATAAGATCGTCGCCAGCACGGAAGACGTGTGCGTCGCGGCGTTCCATGTCGAGGGCGAGCAGACGTGGGGCATCCAGTTCCACCCCGAAGTGTACCATTCGACCGACGGCACGCAGCTGCTGAAAAACTTCGTCGCAGGTATCTGCGGCTGCAAGCAGGAGTGGACATCGGAGAGTTTCGTGGAAGCCACCGTGCGCGAACTGCGCGAAAAGCTGGGCGACGACAAGGTCGTGCTCGGACTTTCGGGCGGCGTCGATTCCTCGGTGGCGGCCGTGCTGCTGCACAAGGCCATCGGCAAGAACCTCTATTGTATTTTCGTGGATTCGGGCCTGCTGCGCAAGAACGAGTTCGAGGACGTGCTCGAATCCTACAAGAACATGGGCCTGAACGTCAAGGGTGTCAAAGCCGGCGCGAAGTTCCTCGGCGATCTGGCGGGCGTCAGCGATCCCGAAACCAAACGCAAGATCATCGGCCGCGATTTCGTCGAAGTGTTCAACGAAGAGGCTGTCCAGATCAAGGACGTGCGCTGGCTGGCGCAGGGGACGATCTATCCCGACGTGATCGAATCGGTGTCGGTGAACGGTCCCTCGGCTACGATCAAGTCGCACCACAACGTCGGCGGCCTGCCTGAGAAGATGAACCTGCGGATCGTCGAGCCGCTGCGCCTGCTCTTCAAGGACGAAGTGCGCCGCGTGGGACGTTCGCTCGGTATTTCCGAGCAGCTGATCGGCCGTCATCCCTTCCCCGGACCCGGTCTTGCGATCCGGATTCTGGGCGATATTACGCCCGAAAAGGTCGAAATCCTGCAGAACGTGGACAGGATTTATATCGAAGCCATGCGCGATGCGGGTCTTTACGACAAGGTGTGGCAGGCGGGCGCGATTCTGCTGCCCGTGAAGAGCGTGGGCGTCATGGGCGACGAGCGCACCTACGAAAGCTGCGTCGCGCTGCGCGCCGTGACTTCGACGGACGGTATGACCGCCGACTGGGTGCACCTGCCCTACGAGTTTCTCGCCAATGTGTCGAACGACATCATCAACAAGGTCAAGGGGGTGAACCGCGTAGTCTACGACATCTCCTCGAAACCGCCCGCAACGATCGAGTGGGAGTAGGGGCCTGTGAAGGGTGAATACCCTGATCGGAGGTGAAATGCCCTGACGATAAAGCCGCCCGGTTCTCGAATGAACCGGGCGGCTTGTCTGTTGGGCCGTGTTTGGGCCGTTTTTCGGTCTGTCTATAGGTTCCGGTTATTCGGAATTGCTATGCGGCCTGCTTTTTCTTTCTGTTGAGGAGCGGGAGGAGGAACGAAATCACGGATGCCGCGATCCAGAAGATCGCCGCCTGCGAAAAGTCGTATATCTTCTCGCCGTTCTCCGCCACCGTAATATTCGCGTCGATGAGCCATCCGCTCGCCACGTCCTGCAGTCCCGCAGCGATGTAGCTGGCCACGCCTACCACTCCCAGCGCGGCACCCGTCGCCTTCCGCGGCACGATGTCTACGGCCATCAGCCCGCCGAGGAAACAGATCAGCACGCCGATCGCAATGCCGAACAGCACCATGCTGAGGACGTTCACCCATAATGCGTCGCCGCCGTATATGAACAGAATCAGCGCCACGGAATTCAGTACGCCGAATATCAGGGCGGGCATATGCCGGTCCCCCTTGAACAGCTTGTCGGAAAACCATCCGGACAATACGGTCCCGATGATTCCCAGCAGGGCGTTTATCGATACGATGGATATGGCCTGCGCATCGGAGAAGCCTTTCGCCTCCTGCAGGAACAACACGCCCCACCCGTTGATGGCATAGCGGGATATGTACATGAATGCGCTCGCGGCCGCGAGAATCCACACCGCAGGCGTCCGCAATACCTGCTTCTGAATCTCTTTTACGGATAACTCCTGTCCGGTTGCCGGCTCTTCGTGCGCCAGCGTCTCCACGGGCGGCAGTCCCTTCGATTCGGGCGTGTCGTGGAGCATCAGCAGCACGATGACGACTCCGATGGCGCCTGCAATCGCAGACCCGAAGAATCCGGCCTGCCAGCCGGCTATCGAAACGATGCTGCCCACGAAGATGAAGGAGAAGAACTCGCCGAGGTTGTGGCTTGCCGAGAAAAAACCGTAATAGGTTCCCCGCTCCTTGAGCGGATACCAGCGCGAGAGGGAGATGATTGCGGGCGGCGCACCCATGGACTGCGCCCACCCGTTCAGACCCCACATCACGGCGAATGAAATGAAGATGACGGCTGTCGGAATCACCGAGTGCGCGACGCCGAGCGCTCCCATGAGCATGTTCGCCACGGCCGATACGATCAGTCCGGTGGCCATGAAGCGCTTGATGTTGCAGTAGTCGGCGATGAATCCGTTCACGAACTTCCCGACGGCGTATGCGAACAGGAGGGCCGAGCTGATCACCCCGATCTGCGTGGCGTCGAGCGTGCCGCTGTCGAGGATGGGTTTCTTCATGACGTTGAGCGACGTCCTGCACACGTAATAGAGACTGTATCCGAGCGTTGCGGCGATGAATGCCTGCAGCCGGAGCCGTTTGTATAGTTTCTGCTCTTGTGCGGGATCGAGTTGTCGGCGGGGAACCGGTGAAGAGATGCGGTAAAAACGGGTAAGGAAATTCATTGGCTGAAGTCGGTAGTTTTGGTTTATCTGTTTAAGCGGGTGCATGCGGCAGCGCCGCACTATTGATAGAACACTTCAGACGTGCCCGATACGTAACGGGGGAGCGGATTTTTCGTTATAAAACGGCAGCGCCGCCGGAGTCCTCACTCCGGCGGCGCTGCTTTCGCCCTGCGGCGGGGCGGTTAGCGTATGCCGTATTTGCCGAGTATCTTGCGGATCTGCGGCTCGATACGGTCGAGCATGTAGGTAAATCCGAGATCGGTCGGATGCGTTCCGTCCGCCGTGGCGATATGGTCGCTGCCCAGCAGATCGCCCGGATCGACGAAATAGATGTTTTTGTCGGTCTTCATGCGGTCGCGGACCTGCGCTTCGGCGGCGGCCTGCTTTTCGCGTTCGAATTTCTCGATCCGGGTGCTGAAGTTGCGGGTTTCGCGCCGGATGGTTTGCAGGAAAATCAGCGGCGTGGTGGGATGCGTGCGGCGAATGGTATCGACGAAAGCGTCGAAACGTTCGTTGATGACCTCGGCGCTGGGATTCGAGAAACAGTCGAAGACGAAGGCGTCGGCTTCGACGCGGGACAGATACGATGCGAATTCGGGCTGCATGGTGCACTGTCCGCTGAATCCCAGATTGATGCAGTAAAGTCCCGTGTCGCGTCCGAGCCGCGACGAATAGGCCATGCCTGCGCGTCCGGCCGCGATTCCGTGCGTAATGCTCGAACCGTGGACGACGATCTTGTGGCGGAAGGGATTTTCCATCGGGGCGATGACGCTCTTTTCATCGACGCCGATTTCGAGCTTCTTCAGCTGGTCGTAAAGCGGCAGATAGAGCAGGCACTCCTTTTCGCCCTCCGCCATATTGCTGATTATTGCGGCGTCGTGGCGGTCGTTCTTGCCGTTGATCTTCGGTCTGCCGACTCCGGCGAAGACCCACTCTCCGTTGTTGCGGATGTAGAGGTCCAGCCCTTTTTGTGCGACGGCGGCCATGTTGTCGCTCGGATTTTTGCCCGACGTCTCCCAGCGGGCGCGGATCGTGCGGCTGTCGGTGCGGAACACGACGGCCAGTCCCGTCGGGTGGTAGCAGTAGCCGGGGGTCTTTGCGGGCACCCGGAAGCGGGTGGTGTCGATGCGGTTGTAGGGCTGTTCGGTGGGAAGCGCCTTGCCGATGACGGTCAGCGTCGCGGCGTCCACGTAGCGGACGGGGTCTGCGGAGCGGGCTGCCGATGCGGAAAGCAGGCCACCGAGCAGCAGAAGCAGGGGTAGGTGTTTCATAATAGGTAGTGTTGTTTTGGTATTCAGGAATACAAAGATAGTATAATTATAATCGGATATAATCGGACGATATTCGGCCAGCTAAAATTTTTCCAGACCAAGCCCGCCGCGACGGTATGGTTGCGGGCGTTCTGATTGTCAGGCGGGCGATATGCCGGCGGTTCCCGGCGCTGGCCGCCGGAGCGTTGTAACATATTTGAAACGTTCCTCTCTTCGTATTGTCATCGGGGCGTCGCAACGGCGAAACAGGGGGAGCGTAGTTTTGCGGTGTCGAAAGAAAACCGCTCTCCGGATTCCCGCCGACGGCGAATCTATTGACCGATCCTGAAAACTTCACCCCTCCCGTTCGCAATGAACGGGATTTTTTTGCGTTTGCAGGGTGCGGCCGCCGCGGAAAATGCCTATATTTGCGGCGGCGACAAGTCCCGGAAAGCGATATGAAAGATTTTGCAGCGATAGATTTCGAAACGGCCAACGGCAAGCGCACGAGCGTCTGCTCGGTGGGCGTGGTGGTCGTACGCGGCGGCGAGGTGACCGATTCGTTTTACAGCCTGATCCGCCCTCGGCCCAATTTTTACAGCCGCTTCACCACGGCCATCCACGGCCTGACCTATGACGATACGGCCGAAGCGCCCGATTTCGAAACGGTGTGGAAACAGATCGCCCCGCGCATCGAGGGTCTGCCGCTCGTGGCCCACAATTCGCCCTTCGACGAAGGGTGCCTGCGCGCCGTCTTCGAACTTTACGGCATGCCTTATCCCGGTTATCGGTTCTACTGTACCTGCCGGGCTTCGCGGCGGACGTTCGGCACGCGGCTGCCCAATCATCAGCTGCATACCGTTTCGGCCGCCTGCGGTTTCGACTTGGCGAACCATCACCACGCTCTGGCCGATGCCGAAGCCTGCGCCCGGATCGCGCTCAAAATCCTGTAAAAGCATACGGTTCTATTGAAATGCACCCCAAAGTTATCTCGTTTTGGGGTGCATTTCATTTGAAAGGAAGTATTTCGTATCAGAGTCCCAGTTCCAGCTGGAACCGGATCTCCCAGCGGTTGTAATTGGGGTCGATCGACTCGCTGCGGTGGTTGTAGGACATGTCGGCCTGCACTTTCAGGCTGTGTCCGATGATGTAGCGGGTGACGCCGACGGTGGTCTGGTTCCAGCGTTTGTATCCGGCGAAAGGCTGCACTTCGCTCTGGGGGAAGAGCGTCGAGTTGCGCAGGGCGATCTCCCATTTCTTGTCGAACAGGTAGCTGGTCTGCACGTTGAGACCCTGCCCGCTGTATACGAAGGCGTTGCTCCGGGGATCGAACAGCGGTTCGTCGCAGCTGCGGCCCATGAAGTCGGTATAGAATGCGAATCCCCGGTATTTGAGGATGAAGTCGGCGAAGTAGGCGCCCAGATTGCGGGTCGCGTCGTCGGGCATGACGGCGCCGCGCTGGCCCTTCAGGCGCGAAGCCTTGTGATTGTAGGAGTAGGCTCCCGCCAGCAGGATCCTGACCCGTTCTTCGCCTTCGAAGTCACCTTCGAGCACGTCGCCCTTCGATTTGAACCGCCCCAGCGGATAGAGTTCCAGACGCCCCGTGTAGGCCAGTCCTCCGTTCGACGAACTGCCCCAGTTGCGGCCTTCGCCCAGCGTTACGGAGCCTTTGGCCGAGAGGTTGAATCCGTCGCCCTGACGCATGTTGTATTCGCCGAAGAATCCGAAGTCGCGGTCGAGGTTGAATTCGCTGTTGACGATGCTCCGGTCGACGAACTGCAGGGCGCTCGACGAGTTGGTGCGCGCCCGGTTGGCCTTGATCTTGGTCTGGCCGAACCCGATGTTCCATTTGGGACTGGGCACATAGTAGACGATGGCGTCGCGGACGATGTTCATGTTGCCGTTGGGCAGCGGTTCGGTATCGTAGGAGGTGAAGCCCAGCTGTATGGAGTAAACCAGTTTCGGGGAGTAGATGTGTCCGTCGAAACGCAGTCGCAGGCGTTTTACCTGCGCATCGGTTTTGGTGAGCGTAAAATCCTTGTCGAACGACAGTCCCACCATGTTCTGCATGCGGAAGCGCATGGTCAGCGAAAACCAGTTGCTTTTGGGACGGAACGTGATGCCCTTGCCCACTTCGAGGTTGGGCATGTTGCGCAGACGTTCCAGCAGTTCGGCGTCGTTGTCGAGCGAATCGGCGGTAATGACTTCGGTGCGCCTGAGCGGCGAGCGCTCTTGTGCTGCGGCGAGCGAGCAGCAGCCGGTCAGCAGGAGCAGGAGGAGTGTTTTTTTCATTTCTGTCTTGTCTGTTTGTTTTCGTTCGTCCGGTTCCCCGCAAAACTACAAAAAATATGCGCCTTCCCGGTTAATTTGCTGCAAAGTTGGCATGTAAACCTGAAAAGAATATGAAACAGACTTTGGAATCCTGCCGGAAAGGAATTAAATTTGCTGGAGCGGACGGGGGATCGGACTGATTCGGAGGACTCCCGGCCGTCCGGCCGAAAAACAATAAACCCCGGCCGGGGACGTTTAATAATGGAACCGTTAAAGTAAACAGTCATGTCGAAGACAAAATTCAAAGGTTCGCCCGTGCTTGTCGCCGGCGAATTCATAACGGCGGGCGCCGAAGCTCCCGCTTTCGAACTGGTTAAGAGCGACCTTTCGCCCCTGCGCTTGAGCGACCTGAAAGGCAAGCGCGTCGTGCTGAACATCTTCCCAAGTCTCGATACGAGCGTATGCGCGACTTCGGTGCGCAAATTCAACAAGCTGGCCGCTTCGCTGCCCGATACCGTCGTTGTGGCCGTGTCGAAGGACCTGCCTTTCGCGCATGCCCGTTTCTGCACGACCGAGGGCATCGAGAATGTCGTGCCCGCATCGGATTTCCGTGCGTCGGGATTCGACGGGGCTTACGGCGTGCTGATGGCCGACGGACCGCTGGCCGGCCTGCTGGCGCGTGCCGTCGTGGTGATCGACAAGGCGGGCAGGGTGGTGTACACCGAGCTGGTGCCGGAGATTACCGAGGAGCCTGACTACGACAAGGCCGTCGAAGCCGTGAAAGCTAACTAACCGACCTAAATAGATACGATCATGATAAGACTGAATGTTTTTATCCGCACGACCGAATCCAACCGTGCGGAAATACTTTCCGTGGCAAAAGAACTGGTGACCGCTTCACTCAAGGACGAAGGTTGCATTGCGTACGATATTTTCGAGAGTGCGACGCGTCCGGACGTGCTGATGATCTGCGAGACGTGGAGCGACGCCAAGGCGCTGGCTGCACACGAACAGGCGTCGCATTTCACGACGCTGGTGCCGCGTTTGCATCAGTTGGGTGAAATGAAACTGGAGAAGTTTATTTTCTAAACTCCTGCAACGCAAAACGAACCCTCCGCATCTTGATGCGGAGGGTTCGTTTTGCACTAAGCAGCCGGCAATCAATTTCGGCGGCGACGGCTTGGAGTATTACGGTCTTTTAATATATAATGAAACAATGTAGCGGTATTGTGTCGGAAGGTTATTTCAGCACAACTTCCCCGCCGCCTTCGTTCGAGCCGTCCCACGTCGTGTCGACATCGACTGAAAATTCGATCTCTTCCCGAAGACCGCCCTCCTTGAAACGCGCCGTAAGTTCGGTCAGCTGGTTGCATTCGATGTTCAGCGTATCCGTTACCATCCGGTCGTAAACGGGCGATGGGCCGTTGTCGCTGTAGAGCTTCAGCCGCCACGCGGTCTTCATGCCCGGCAGGGTGCAGAACGTTCCGAGCGTATATGTGCCGTCGGCGCGTGTGCCCATGTCGGTCACGGGAATGCGTCTGGCTACCTCGCACGGGCGGTCGGGATCGCCGCAGAGCGGCATGCGCTCGCCTACGTTGTCGAGCGAAACCTCCACGGATGCGATCTCTGCAGGCAGGTTTTCGAAGCGGAAACGTGTCACGCCGTATACGCGCCGAAGCACGGCTTCGAACTCGTTGCGGCAGGGGCATGTCACCTCGAAGGGGAGATCCGCCCGGAAATGGTCGTCGGCGCCCTTTTCCCCCTGATAGACGATGTAACGCAGCTCCGGTGCATCGGTGGTTCCGGCCATCATGCGCGGTGCGGCGTTGGCGGCGAACGCCAGCCGGTAGTTCCCGAACGGAAGCGTGTCGAGACGGAAGAGGTAGCTGTTTCCGTCGGCGGCCCGTATGTCGTCCGCCCGGCCCTGTCCGATCAGCCTCCCTTCGGCATAGAGCAGGTAGTCGAGCGAATGGATGCGTTCGGCGAATTCCGGCTCCAAGTCCGACGGACGATAGGGCGGCCGGGTCTGGAATCTTTCGACCCGGAGTGTCACCGCAACGTTTCCGCCTTGGGGCGGGCAGGCGTCGAGCTTCTCCTCGATGCACGATGCCGACAGCAGCAGGCACGAAAATACGAACGGTATGCAGGATAAATTTTTCATGGCTTCGTGTTTTTAATAGGACATGGCGTTCCACTCGTAGAACGGATCGAAGAGCGTTACCGCGTTTTCGGGGGTGCCTGCGTCGTCCGCAGCCTCGACCACGTCTATCAGGAGCTGCGACGAGGTGTCGTCGTAGATGTCGGTGGCTTCGAAAACGATGCCGGCGATCGTGCTGCAGGCCAGACTGCGGGTGTAGACTTCATCCGTTTTGTAGCTGAATCCGCCGCTTTTGCCCGAAATCCGGATGTCCGTTATCTTCACCGGGATCTCTCCGGCTTCCGGTCCGGCGAAAAGGAAGGGCGAAAAGACCGTCGAATTGGTCTGACACATTTGATATCTGCCCGCTCCCGATGTGTGGAAATCTCCCATCGTCGACATGCACCACGGCAGCTCGTATATTCCGGAAGCGCCGTAGTACATATTTCCGAGCGCATCGATTCCTTCGGCAAAGGGCTTCGTTTGCGACGTGAAGAGCGCCTGAACGGTATGGGCCGTCGTTTCGAACGTGAATGCGTTGACGGGCGAAGGCTTGTCCTTGAGCAGGACGCGGAATTTCGCCACGCGCCGCTCGGCCCGCAGCGTCACTGCCGGCATGCCGGCCGAGTGGAGATCGCCGCTTTTGGGCACCGTGAAGTCGGCGACGGCAATGAAAACCTCGCGGGTCAGCTGCCGGTAGCCGCTGTTCATCCAGTGTGTCGAAATCGGATAGGTAATCAGCGGCGGCGTGAGCAGCGCATCGTCGGCGTCGTCGGCGACCACTTTTCCGGGGACAAGCTCCGTATTCCAGTCGCACGACTGCCAGTTGATCGCGGCAACGATCCGGTAATCGCCGGGCCGCAGTTCGCAGCCGAACGAGCACGGCGGCAGGGCGTCCGCGAGTTTCAGTTCGGCCCACGGACCCGAATCGGCATCCAGCAGAACGGTTTGCGTCGCATCCACGATCCAGCGTGCTCCGGTCTTTTTCAGGATCAGCAGGCGGCAGGCGTTGCCGAACCACTCCTTGTAGGAGGAGGCCCGCGTCATGGGTTCGAGCGATGTGTCCGTGTCGGGGGCTTCCAGCCGGAAGCCGACTTCGACACGTGACTCTTCGTCCGCCGACGGTCCTCCTGTGGGGGCGGTGTCCGAACACCCGCCCGTCAGCAGCGCCGCACATATCATCAAGAATGGAAATTTTTTCATAACCGTACGATTTTCCGTTTTACAGCCAGTCGAAATTCGTTTCGACACCTCCTCCGACCGGAACGTCGATGATCCGGTCGCAGCGCAGTCCCACCCGGTTGACCGTGTAGCAGTCCGCAGCCACCGGAAGTCCCGTGCCGGCCTCGGCCGCCGGAAGGGCGAGCGTTACCTGACGCTGCTGGAAACATGCCGGGGTGTGGGCGTCCGCGTGGCCGTTGCCGCAGACGGGCGTCGTGTCGTAGTAGGTGAAGAGCAGTTTGATGCGGAGGTGCGAGTCGGACGGCAGCAGGAATGCCCCTTCCATGCGCAGACTGCCGCGCAGACCGGCATCGTATACGCCGAGTCCTCTGTCCGCTTGGGGAAGCGCGACCCTGAAGTCGGTTGCTTGAGGCTCGATGCTTCGTGTCAGCGGTTCCGCGGCATATGCCGCAGGAACCAGCGTCCCGTTTTCGTCGAAACGCAGCGCCGTCGTCGGATTCTCATAGGTGATTTCGATCCGGGATACCCGGTCGATCACCGACTCCGTGTCGGGCGAAACGATGCTTTCGGGCTGTGACAGCGAGCCGCCCGTACGGAAGATGTCGAAAAGCACCTGTCCGGCGATACGCGTCAGCGTGAGACGGATGCTTCCGTCGCGCAGAATGGCTTCGCCGCTCAGGTCGGTAAAGCCGCCGTACCCGTCCGGCGCCGCTGCACCGGCAGCGCATTCCAGCCGCAGGTCTTCCCAAGCCGCTCCGGTGACGAGCGTGGTGCCGGCCGCCGTGTTCAGCGTGAGCCACTCCCCGCCGTCGGGCTGGGCGATCATCAGAAAACGGTAGTCGGAACTTCTCAGCTCGGTGAGCGGTAGCCTGAGCGTTTCCCCGTCGGCGACCGAAGTGTAACTGCGGTCGAAGAGGTATCCGTCCTGCGTTCCCGCCGCCCGGCGGAAAACGTAGAGCGGGGTTGCGAATCCCGCTGCCGAAGGCGCGCCTTCCATATGCACTTCGGTGTAGCGGAGTTTGCCGTTGCAGGGGAGACACTCCTCCTGTGGTTCCAGCCCGCAGGCCGCCAGCGCCGAGAGCGAAAACAGCGTTCCGCAGATTCTGTATAGGATATTTCTTTTCATCACGATTGTTTTTTATTCCCAAATGCCCGTATCTCCGTCCTGTTCCCGTTCGATCGGGGCGGTTTTTATTTCGACCCCGACGGCGGGATATCCGGAGGTGATCCAGAGCGTGACGTCGAGCCGTTTGTTGCGTTCCGCCCGGCCCGTCAGATGCAGTCGCGCCGGTTGCAGGGCGGCCCCCGCGGCGGGAACGACCGAAATGTCGAGACCTACCTCTCCGCCGTCGGCGGGCGGAATGATGAAAGGCCCTTCGAGCCGGATGAATCCGCCGTCGGTCAGCTCCGCATAATCCGCCGCCGCGAGTGTCGCCGCCACGGTGGCCGTCCCGCTGCTTCCGGCCGGGGTTACCCGCAGTCCCGCGGCTCCGGCCGAAAGTTCGATGCGGTCGATCTCGCCGAGTACCGATTGCGGTTCCGCATAGGGAACCTCCACGTACTGCGTGCCGTCATGGTATCCGCGCTTGACCGAGACTTCGATCCGGCAGACGGCGCGCCGGAGCGTTGCCGCGACGGTCAGGTCCGCACCGCCGACCGTATGGATCGCGTCGGCGTCCGAAGCCGGGTATTGCAGGAACAGCTCGTCGGCCGGACAGCAGGTGCCGGGTGCCTCCGCATTCTCGCGCAGGGCGAAGTGCACCTCCTCCCATGCCGTCTGCCGTGTGAGCGGTTCGGGTGCGAGGACGAGCCGGTCGGCCGCTCCGCTTGCGAAGAGGAATTTGTACTGCCCGTTCGGCATGCGCACCGACATCCTGCCGTCGGAGGTCCATCCTTCGCGGAAGAGCGTGTCGAAGAGGAACCGGTCGCCCTGCCGGCGGAAGGCATAGACCGCAACGTCCGCGGCTCCTTCTCGCCGCAGCGTGACGCGCGTCGTTTGCGGATTCGGACCTCCGTCCGCCCTCTCCGGCTCCGAACAGGCAGCGCAGACGGCTGCCGCCAGAATGAGCGCCGTTAGTTTGCAGTGTTTCATGGTGAGTCTGTTTTCGTCAGTCTATCTCTCCGTCCACGAAGTTCGATCCGTCCCAGACCGTATCGACCTCGACGTCGAAATCGACACCCGTGGTAAAGACATTGTCGCCCAGTACGTAGATCCGGATCAATGTCGCTTTGTTGCGCTCGACCGGAATTTTGTCCGTCAGGGCTATGGTGCGCGTCGATCCCTTGCCTGAGGTGAGCAGCATCGAGAATCCGGTGGCGGGCGTATTGTCGGGGTTGGGGATCAGGTATGTGCCTTTCAGGTGCGCCGAACCGGAGATGATGTCGGCGGGCTGTACGTTCTCGAAATCGTATTTGTCTGCTCCGACGACCGTCGAGACGCCCGTACCCGTCGTTACCGCGTCCGCAGGAACGGCAATGGTGTGCGACACGTCGAAAAGCCCCTCGGCCTTCTCGCCCGAAAGGCCCAGCCGGCTGTTGGCCCCGGTGTACGAGAGCTTCACCCCGGCCAGTTTTTCGGGGCCGAAGATGTCGTCGCCCGGTTTTTCGGTATAGACGCCTGTCGCCGCGTCCTTCTCCGCCCGGATGAAGAGTACGTCCACGCGCGAAACGGCGCGGCGGAGCGTGGCGCTCACGGTTTGTTTCGGGCCGTCGAGCGATACGGTGCAGGACGGAACCGCATCGAGCGGTGCGTTGAGCATGAAGGCCGCAGGAAAACTCTCTTGGGTATGTGTTACGCAGAGCGCGTCGGAAAGCACGGCGTCCGTGAGGGCCGGCCACGTGTAGTTGCCCGGCGCCGCCAGTCCGTAGGAGGGCAGGAACTTGTAGTCGCCGGCGGGAAACTGTACCGTGCCGGAGAGCGCCGAACCGTCGAAGCTCATCGCGCCGAGCGGGACGTCCTGCATGTAGACATAGTCCGAGCCGGTGTTTCTGAACGCCAGAATGCGGAATCCGCCGGTGTCGTAAACCGGGCCGCGCCCCGACGCCGCCTGCGGCGTTCGGGTGACGAATTGCAGGTTGCCGGCCGCCGGATCGGTAACTCCCGTTTTTTCTCCCTCGTCGGAGCATGCGGCGGCAACGGCGAAAGCCGCAAATACGAACAGATTGTAAATTTTTTTCATGTCTTATTTTTTTAGGTGATTTGGAATCCGAAACCGGGTGTTACCAATCGCAGCTCAGTTCTGCGAAATGGGCCAGATTGTATGCCGCATCGTCCGAACCTTGCTCCGCGGCGAGCGAGAAGCAATGCTGCGCCTTCTGCGTATCGCCGTCGATCAGGCACAGAATGCCGAGGTTGTTCCATGCGCAGGAAGCTCCGTCGCAGCGGGCCAGACATTGGCGGGCCGTCTGGACATCGCCGCGTCGCAGGGCCAGCGCCGCCATGTTGCTGCAGGCGCAGGGATCGTCGGGGTAAAACTCCAGTGCGACCGCGCAGACATAGGCCCTTTCGGGCGAATCGACGCCGTAGCTTTCGGCCAGCCGGCACATTTCGCCGAGGCTCAGCCATTCGGGGTGCGAGCCGATCAGTTCGCGGCACTGCTCCACGGTGAACGGGGGCAGCGTATATCCGATGCGGTAATCCACGCGCCGCAGCTGCGGATAAACTTCGTGCAGCAGCATGAGATAAGTTTTGCCGCCGTCCGTTTTCCAGATGCCGGCGTCGCGGGCGTCGGGATCCGCGACCGTGTCGATTACGGCCAGCACCTCGTCTCTTGCGGGCAGGTCGGAGAGGACGACCCAGCGCCGCAGGCTGTCCCAGTCCTCCGGTTCGGTCGCGGTGGTGAACTCGGCCTCTTCCAGTCCGAAGTTCTCCTGCAGGTAATTGCGGATCGACCGTACCCGGTTTGCTGAAAGACGGGTGTTGAATGCGTATGTATCTTCGGGTGAGGCATATCCTTTCAGGTAGATGTTCTCGACCCGGAGCGTGTCGTTCCCCGTCAGGCAGGCCGTAAGGCTGTCAATGCGCGCCAGCTGGCGGCCGTTGTCGGCGAATCCGCGCAGCAGTACCGAACGGCCCTGCGGGAAATGCACGACGGCGGTGATCCGTTCGCTGCGCCGTTTGGGCGCGTCCGCGGGGACGAGGAACGACAGCCGAGGTTGTACGGGAGCCGCGATTTCTGCGGCGATCAGCGGCGGCAGGGCGGTCCTGCGCCCGGCGCACCCCTCCAGATCGCGGTAAAGGACGACGCGCCCGCCCGCCATCCACGGCTGGTAGGGTATCTCGCCTTCGAAGAGAACCGCATTCCCCGACGTGTTTTTCCGGCCGTACCGGATGACCGTGTTGCTGAAAACATTCTCGGAGGCGGCCGGCGTGCCGTAAAGCCGCTCCCGGCGTTCGTTGACTTTCTCCCGGATGCGTCCCGTGAAAACGACGGGAGCCAGTTGCATGCGGTGTTCGCCGTCGGTGACGACCGGCGTGACGGTCAATTGTCCGTTGGCCGGGAGGTCCATGCCGGCGGCGATCGGCAGCTTTATGCAGAGCCGGTCGCCGTCTCTGTAAGCGGCGGGATTGCCTTCGCGGCCGTAAGCCGCTGCGGCAGTGATCAGACATGCGGCCAGCAGGCCGGTTATGCGGTGTAGCGTATGGCGTTTCATATCTTGCTGCTTTATTTGATGATGAAGATGAGTGTCAGGCCGATTTTTGTCGGTCCGAAATAGTTGCGCGACCGGGTGCGGATCACCTCGCCGCATTCGGCGATCGGATATTTCCGGTCCCATAGACGGGCATACCCGACGCCGACCGTGGCTTCGAGATTCCAGCGTTTCCCGATCAGCCACTGATACCCGTAGGACAATCCCGCGCCGTAGAGGTGCCCCTGATAACGGTTGTGGCGGAAGGCGGTGCTGAAATCGATTCCTCCGGCATTGTATTCGGCGTAGTGGGCGTGAAGTCCGAAGAAATGGCCGTTGAAACTCTCGCAGAGCCAGTAGCGCACTTCGGGTTGTACGAGCCAGTGTTTCCACCGGGCGTCGCCGAATTTCCACGGGTTGTAATTGCCCGATACGTCCAGCGTCACGCGGCGGCCGAGCGCCGCTTCGACGCCCAAGTTGATCGTAGCCGTGGCATCGTAGAGCAGGTTGCTCTTTACAGCCCATTTCTGAGCATGGGATGTATTTACCGACGCCAGCAGGAGTGCCAGCATGAAATAAACCTTATTCATTTTCTCATCTTTTATTGTCCCGAAAGCGACCGGGTAAAGGTGTTGCGACCCGGTTTCACCTTGAAAAGAATGGCACCCTGAAAAGGCGCCGTCGTAGCATATGCGTGCAAATGATCTGCCAGAAATGGATGAACTTTTTCCGGTCAGGTTCAATGTTTTATCTTATAGCGAAATAAAAATACGGCCGCTGCGGTCCGTAACAGGGGCGCGGTGCATGTCCCGGCGCAATAGAACGAACGGGTGCCGGCCCTGCGTGTCCGGCGCATGCAGACCTTGGGACCGGTCGGCTCACGGTTGCACGCCGTCTTGGTGCGGCAATGGGGCAGGGCGCAGATTATCAACGCGAAGGCGAATCCGGTGCGATGGAAAAATGAAATTTTGACTGCATTTCTTTGTATTTCGTCAAAAAGATTCTATATTTGCACACCCGTTTCAGGATAAAGGCCCGGAACGGCGACCGGAGAGTTGGGTGAGTGGCTGAAACCACCAGTTTGCTAAACTGACGTACGGGATTACTGTACCGGGGGTTCGAATCCCCCACTCTCCGCCGAGAAAGGGTGTCGTGCCGACAGCCTGAAATAAAGACGACCTCACGGCCGTCTTTATTTTTTTAGTCCTGAAAATGGGGATGACAAGTCGAAGATATCGAAAATCCATTGGCGCGGAAACGCCCGTTGTCATTTCCCGCTCCCCGTTCATCCCGCTTTTTTGCCGTTTTGCCCGCTCTGGACCCAGATTTGCTCTGCTGCGTTATGAAAATGTGATTTGATTTTGTACCTTTGTACGATATTTCGCGCATAATGGCAGAGAAAGATAAAGACATACTGGAGAATATCGGAGAGCAGGAATACAAGTACGGCTTCACCTCGGATATCGAGACCGAAACCATCGGCAAAGGACTGAGCGAGGATGTCGTGCGGCTGATCTCCGCCAAGAAGGGCGAACCCGCATGGATGACCGAGCGGCGCGTGGCGGCCTACCGCCACTGGCTGACGATGGAACCGCCGACGTGGGCCCACCTGACGATTCCCGAAATAGATTTTCAGGACATCATCTATTATGCCGCCCCCAAGCAGCAGAAAAAACTCGATTCGATGGACGAAGTCGACCCCGAACTCAAGCGGACGTTCGACAAACTGGGCATTCCCCTCGAAGAGCAGATGGCGCTGGCGGGCGTGGCGGTCGATGCCGTGATGGACTCGGTGTCGGTCAAGACTACCTTCAAGGAGGTGCTGGCCGAGAAAGGCATCATCTTCTGTTCGATTTCCGAAGCGCTGCGCGACTACCCGGATCTCGTGAAGAAGTATCTCGGCAGCGTCGTGCCCTATACCGACAATTTCTACGCCGCGCTCAACGCCGCGGTCTTTTCCGACGGTTCGTTCTGCTACATTCCGAAAGGCGTCCGCTGTCCGATGGAGCTTTCGACCTATTTCCGCATCAACGCCGCGGGAACGGGGCAGTTCGAACGTACGCTGATCGTAGCCGACGAAGGTGCTTACGTGAGCTATCTGGAGGGGTGTACAGCCCCTCGCCGCGACGAAAACCAGCTGCATGCCGCCGTGGTGGAGATCATCGTCGAGAAAGACGCCGAGGTCAAATATTCGACGGTGCAGAACTGGTATCCGGGCGACAGGGAGGGCCGGGGCGGCATCTATAATTTCGTCACCAAGCGCGGTATCTGCCGCGAGAACGCCCGTCTGTCATGGACGCAGGTCGAGACCGGGTCGGCGATCACGTGGAAATATCCGAGCTGCATTCTCGCCGGCGACAATTCGGTGGGCGAGTTCTACTCGGTGGCCATGACCAACAATTTCCAGCAGGCCGATACCGGTACGAAGATGATCCACATAGGGCGCAACACCCGCAGCCGCATCGTGTCGAAAGGCATTTCGGCCGGGCGGAGCGAAAACTCCTACCGCGGTCTGGTCCGCATGGCGAAGGGGGCTGAGAACGCCCGCAACTATTCGCAGTGCGATTCGCTGCTGATCGGCGACAAATGCGGGGCGCATACCTTCCCCGTGATCGACAGCCGCAACCGCACGGCTGTGGTCGAACACGAAGCCACGACCTCGAAGATTTCGGACGACCAGCTCTTCTACTGCAACCAGCGGGGCCTTTCGACCGAGGACGCCGTGGGGCTGATCGTGAACGGCTATGCCCGCGAGGTGCTGGCCAAACTGCCGATGGAATTCGCCGTCGAGGCGCAGAAACTGCTTTCGATCAGCCTCGAAGGCTCGGTCGGATAACGGGCGGGAAAGATGAAAGTGCTGGTGCTCAACGGCAGTCCGCGGGGCAACGGTCTGGTCTCGCAGATGCTGGAACATATTGCCGGCAGTTTGCCGGAGACGTGCGACGTCGAGCGTATTTTCGTGCACGACCTGACCGTAAGACCCTGCACGGGGTGTATGAGCTGCCGCTCGAAACTCCGTTGCGCGCTGCCCGAAGACGATGCGCACCGCGTCGCGGAGGAGATCCGCACGGCGGAGATTGAAAAATGTAAAAAACTGGCAAGAAAGATATGTTAAGCGTAAAAAATCTGCATGCGTCGGTCGACGGCAAAGAGATTCTGCGGGGCATCGACCTCGAAGTGAAAGCCGGCGAGGTGCATGCCGTCATGGGGCCTAACGGCTCTGGCAAATCGACGCTCGCGGCGGTGCTCGCGGGCAATGAGAAATTCACGGTGACCGAAGGCTCGGCCACGTTCCTCGGACGGGACCTGCTGGAGATGCCGATCGAGGACCGGGCGCGTCTGGGGCTGTTTCTGGGTTTTCAGTATCCGGTCGAGATTCCGGGCGTCACGATGGCCAACTTCATGAAGCTGGCCGTGAACGAGCAGCGCAAGTTCCGCGGCGAGGAGCCGCTGACGGCCGCCGAATTCCTGAAACTGATGCGCGAGAAGAGCGCCGTCGTGGAGCTGGATTCGAAACTCACCTCGCGCGCCGTGAACGAAGGCTTTTCGGGCGGTGAGAAGAAGAAGAACGAGATTTTCCAGATGGCGATGCTCGATCCGAAGCTGGCCATTCTGGACGAGACCGATTCGGGACTCGACATCGACGCCTTGCGCATCGTCGCCACGGGCGTTACGAAACTGCATACGCCCGAAAACGCGACGGTGGTCATTACGCATTACCAGCGATTGCTGGATTACATCGTGCCCGACGTGGTGCATGTGCTCTACCGGGGACGCATTATCCATACGGGCGACAAGACGCTGGCTCTCAAACTCGAAAAGGAGGGCTACGACTGGCTGATTAACGATTACAGGGAATGACGGCGATACTCGATATAATCCGTGATTTCCGCACGGCGCAGGGCGAAGTGTTCCGGATCGAAGGGACGCAGGACGGGCCTTATGCGGCGGTCGATCCCCGGCGCATGCGCATCGAGGCCGCCGCGGGCGCGTCGGGACGCATCGTGGTGGTGCATACCGCGCCCGACATGTCGTCGCTGGAAGTCGTCGCGGCGGAGGACGCCCGTCTCGAAATAACAGAGGTGTTCCTCGCCGAAGCTTTCGCGGAGGTTGCGGTGAAGCAGTCCGCACGCAGCCTGTGCCGCCTGACGGCCGTGCAGCTTACGAGCGCCAACGTCTCCTATACGATCGATCTCGACGGCCGCGATGCCGAGAACATGCTGGGCGGGGTGTTCCTTGCCGGCGGTGAAGAACACTGCGTCGTCAAACTGCGCACGAACCACAACGTGCCCGACTGCCGCAGCAATTCCTATATCAAAGGTGTTGCCGGCGGTTCGGCTCGCGGCGAGTTCTGCGGACTGGTCTATGTGGCGCCCGATGCGCAGCATACCGACGCGCAGCAGCAGAACCGCAACATCCTGTTGAGCGAGACGGCGCATATCGCCACCCAACCCCAGCTGGAGATATATGCCGACGACGTGAAGTGCTCGCACGGCGCGACGGTGGGGCAGATGGACTCGGAAGCCGTGCTGTATATGCGCCAGCGCGGCCTGAGCGAGGTGCAGGCCCGCCGGCTGCAGATCGAAGGGTTCGTGGGCGACGTCGTACGCCGCTGCGGTGTGGAGCCGTTGTGCGAGACGATGATGGAGGCCGTTAGGGCCAAAATGGAAAAATTGTGACCATGTTCGACGTTGAAAAAATACGCGGGGAGTTCCCGATTCTCGGACGCGAGGTTTACGGCAAGCCGCTGGTCTACCTCGACAACGGGGCCACGGCCCAGAAGCCGCTGGCGGTGATCGAGACGATCGATTACCTCAACCGGGAGCTCAACGCCAATATCCACCGCGGGGTGCATTACCTTTCGGAGGAGGCCACGACGCTCTACGAAGCGTCGCGCGAGCGCATCCGCGCCTTTATCGGGGCGGCGGAGAAGGAAGAGGTGATTTTCACGGCCGGCGCGACGGCTTCGCTCAATACGGTGGCCTATGCGTGGGGCGAGAAATTCGTCCGTGCGGGCGACAACATCGTCGTCAGCGAAATGGAACACCACTCCAATATCGTTCCGTGGCAGATGCTGTGCGAACGCAAAGGAGCCGAGATCCGGGTGCTGCCCTTCGACGACGAAGGGCGTCTGCGCGCCGAGCTGCTGCCGTCGCTGCTCGACGGGCGCACGCGCGCCGTCGCCGTGACGCAGGCGTCGAATACGCTCGGCACGCGGCCCGAACTGCGCGGGATTATCGACGCGGCGCATGCCGTGGGGGCGATCGCCGTCGTGGACGGATGTCAGGGCGTCGTGCACGGGGGGGCAGACATGCAGGAGTTGGATTGCGATTTCTACGCATTTTCGGGGCATAAGCTCTTCGCTCCGACGGGTATCGGCGTGCTGTACGGCAAACGCGCGCTGCTGGAGGAGATGCCGCCGTTTCTGGGCGGCGGGGACATGGTCGATACGGTGACGTTTGCAAAGACGACCTATGCGCCCGTTCCGCTCAAGTTCGAGGCGGGAACGGCCAACTTTTCGGGCGCCATCGCGCTCGGCGAAGCGGTGAAATTCGTCCAGCGCTTCGATCCCGAAGAGGTCGAGCGGCACGAGCAGGCGCTGCTGCGCCGCGCGACCGAACGTCTCGCGGCGATCGACGGCCTGCGGATTTACGGCACGGCGTCCGGCAAATGCGCCATCGTGTCGTTCAACGTCGAGGGCGTGCATCCTTACGATATGGGGATGATTCTCGACAAGCTCGGCATCGCCGTCCGTACCGGACAGCACTGCGCCGAGCCGGTGATGGACCATTACGCGACGACGGGCATGTGCCGCGCTTCGTTCGCGCTTTACAACACGCAGGCCGAAGCCGACGCGCTGGCCGACGGGGTCGAACGGGCCGTGCGGATGCTGCGCTGAGAAGAGGAAACTACCATAACTACCACAAACGGAAATAAAACAGGCAACCTATGTTCATTGTACTCGAAGGATTGGACGGAGCGGGCAAATCGACCCAGATACGCATGCTGCGCCAGCTGTTTGCCGACAGGGGCGTCGAGAGCGAGTATGTGCATTTCCCGCGCTTCGATTCGCCCGTATACGGCCAGCTGATCGCCCGGTTCCTGCGCGGCGAATTCGGCGGCGTGCAGGAGGTCGATCCCTACCTCGTGGCGCTGATTTTCGCGGGCGACCGCGCCGACGCCGCGCCGCAGATACGGCAGTGGCTCGCCGAAGGAAAAGCGGTGGTGCTGGACCGTTACGTCTACTCGAACGTGGGTTTCCAGTGCGCCAAACTTCCCGCCGGCGAGGAGCGCGACCGGCTGGCCGACTGGATCGTGAACCTCGAATTCGGCTATAACGCGCTTCCCCGTCCCGACCTCTCGCTGTTCCTCGACGTACCGTTCGCCTTCACCGAGCGCAAGCTCTCCGAAGCGCGCGAAGGCGACGACCGCGACTATCTGCAGGGCGGACAGGATATCCACGAGGCGTCGTTGCAGCTGCAGCAGGACGTGCGCAGCGTCTACCTCGCTTCGGCGGCCAAGGACCCGTCGCTGCGGGTCGTCGATTGCAGCGACGCTTCGGGCGCGATGGAGTCGCCCGAAGGCATCTTCGCCAAAATCCGTGAGGAACTAATCCCAATACTTGGAGCAGATGCGTAAAACACTGGTATTCAAACTGATAGCCAATATCTGCCGGTTGATCCTCGCCTGCACTTTTATTCTTTCGGGTTTCACGAAGGTTATCGACCCGTGGGGCACGGCGATGAAGGTCAACGAGTACCTCTCGATCTACGGCGTCGAGTCGCTGCAGCCTGCGAGCATGGCTTTTTCGATCTGGTTGTGCGGCGCCGAGTTGATGATGGGGTGCATGCTGCTGTTCAAGGTCCGCATCCGTCTGATTTCGATCTTCGCCGTGCTGTCGATGCTGTTCTTCACGGCGCTGACATTGCTGAGCGCCACGCTGATTCCCGTCGAGGACTGCGGCTGTTTCGGCGAGGCGCTGAAACTGACGCCGTGGCAGACTTTCTTCAAGAATCTGGCCCTGCTGCCCATGGCCTTCGTGGTCTGGTGGCGCTACCGTCCCGACAAGATTTTCGCCTTCAACGCGCTGGAAATCGTGCTGACGGTCACCTTCTTCTTCCTTTCGATGTATCTGGGGTACTACTGTTACCGCCATCTGCCGCTGATCGACTTCCTGCCCTACAAGGTCGGGGTCAATATCTGGGAGGGCATGCACGCTCCGGCCGTCGAACCCGGCGAGACGGAGACCGTGCTCGTTTACCGCAATCTCGAAACGGGCAAACTGCACGAATTTTCGCTCGAAGACACCGCATGGCAGGACGCCGGGAAGTGGGAGTGGGTCGATACCCGGACTACCGAGGAGATGCCCGCCATACGCCCGCTTATGAGCGAATTCGCCCTGCGCGATGCCGAGGGGGACGCCACGGAGGAGATACTGACCGCTCCCGGACGCGTGTATATGCTTTGCGTCACCTCGTTCGACCGCCTGCCGCGCGCCTGCGCCAAACGGTTTGCCAGACTCATACAGCGTGCAGAGACCGAAGGCGCACGTGCCGTCTGCCTCACGCCCCAGCCGCTGTACGGCGTCACCCGCCACGATTTCGGATCGGGCGAAGTACGGTGCTATAACATAGACGCTTCGACCATGAAGACCATGCTTCGCGCCAACAACGGCATGGTGTTGCTCGAAGAGGGCGTGATCCGCGCTAAAAAGAATTGTCGCGATATTCGTCCATAGGGACTTTTTGCGGCGAGTGGTATGAAAGTTGACCCCGGAAACGGAGTCAACTTTCTTATTATGCGAACTTTCCAAACTTTATTCATTCTTCTCGCGCTGTGCGGCTGCGGCCGCCGTCAGCCGGCGCCTGAGACGGTCCGCCCGGTGAAGGTCGTCACGGCGTCGGGCGCCGGGGTCATCGACAAGGATTTCGCGGGCATGGCTACGCCCGACGACGCCGTGAATCTGGCGTTCAAGCTTTCCGGACAGGTGCTGGACGTTCCGGTGTCGCAGGGCGAGAGCGTGAAGAAGGGGGCGCTGCTGGCCGAGCTCGACCCCCGCGACATCCAGCTGCAGGTCTCCGCCGACCGCTCCGCATACGAAGAGGCCCGCTCGCAGCTGCAGCGCATGCAGCGGCTGTTGGAGCACGAAGCCGTCTCGCAGCAGGAATTCGAAGCTTCCCGAACCCGCTATGCGCAGGCCCGCTCTGCTTATGACAACTCCCTCGATATGCTCAAGGAGACCAAGCTCCGGGCGCCTTTCGCCAGCGTCGTCGAACGCAAATACGTCGATAATTACGAACGGGTGCAGGCCGGACAGACCATCGTGCGCGTCGTGAATCCCGTGACGACGCAGGTGCAGTTCACCCTGCCCGAAAGCGCTCTGCCGCTGCTGGCCTCCCAATCCACGCGCTTCGAGGTGGAATTCGACAACTACCGGGGCGTGAAGTTTCCGGCCGTGCTGAAAGATTACGCCAAGACTTCGTCCGATGCGTCGGGATTTCCCGTATCGCTTCGCCTGACCAATGCCGATCCGGGGCGTTATCCCGTCTCTCCGGGCATGTCGTGTACGATTACCATGCAGAGCGCCGACCCGGTTCCCGACGCCGTGTCGCTGCCCGTGTCGGCGATCTTCGCTCCGGCCGAAGGCGGCACCTACGTCTGGATCGTGACCGGCGACGGCCATGTCGTGCGCCGCGAGGTGACGCTGGGCGAGCTGTACGGCCGCGACCGCGTCGTGGTGGACAGCGGCGTGGAGCCGGGCGAGCGCGTCGTCACGGCGGGCGTTTATCAGCTGCGGCAGGGCGAGCGGGTGCGAATCCTAAAGTGATACGGTCATGAGTCTGCCCGAATATTCGCTGAAAAATAAAAAAGTCGTCTGGTTTTTCCTTTTCGTCCTGCTTGCTGGCGGCGTCCTCGGCTTCGTCACGCTGGGCAAAAAGGAGGATTCGACGTTCGTCATCAAAAGTGCGTCGCTGGTCTGCACCTATCCCGGAGCCACGCCGCTGGAGGTCGAACAGCTCATTTCCGAGCCGATCGAACGCGAGGTGCAGTCGATGCGGCTGGTGCATAAAATCACCTCCGAGTCCTATTACGGACTTTCGAAGATCATGGTCGAACTCGATCCTGCGACCGGTGCCGCGGAGATTCCGCAGTTGTGGGACGAGCTGCGGCGCAAGGTGCTCAACATCCAGTCCCGGCTGCCGGCCGGGGCTTCGCCCGTTACCGTGGCCGACGATTTCGGCGACGTGTACGGCATCTATTACGGCCTTTCGGTCGACGGCGGATTCACATGGTCCGAACTGCGCGAATGGGCGCAGCGGATCAAGACGGCGCTGGTGACCGTGGACGGCGTGCAGAAGGTGACGCTCTTCGGCGAGCAGACGCCTGTGGTGAACGTCTATGTCAGCCTTGCGGCGCTCGCCAACTTCTCGATCCGCCCCGAATCGATCGTGAGGACCATCGGCCAGCAGAACACGATCGTCAACAGCGGCGAGAAGCAGGCCGGGGCGCTCGAAATACAGATTTTGGAGGACGGGGCCTATAAGGACCTCGGCGACATCTCCAACCAGCTGCTCATCTCCTCTTCGGGCAAGCAGTACCGGCTGGGCGACATCGCCCGCGTGGAGCGGGGATACGCCGATCCGCCGCAGACGCTGATGCGCGTGAACGGCCGCAGGGCGGTGGGCATCGGCATCTCGACCGAGGCCGACGTGGACGTGGTGAAGGCCGGGGAGAAGATCGGCCGGGTGCTCGGCGGCCTTACGCGCCAGATGCCCGTGGGCATGGACCTCACGGTGCTTTATCCCGAAGACCGCATTGCCCGCGAGGCGAATTCCACCTTTATCCTGAACCTCGCCGAATCGGTGGCGATCGTCATCCTTATCATCATGCTCGTCATGGGATTCCGCGCCGGGGTGCTGATCGGCAGTTCGCTGCTGTTCTCCATAGGCGGTACGCTTCTGCTGATGCAGTTTCTGGGCGAAGGTCTCAACCGCACCTCGCTGGCGGGGTTCATCATCGCGATGGGCATGCTGGTGGACAATGCCATCGTGGTGACCGACAATGCGCAGCAGGCCATGCTGCGGGGCGTCGCGCGGCGGCAGGCCGTCATCGACGGGGCCAATGCTCCGCGCTGGAGCCTGCTGGGAGCGACGCTGATCGCCATTTTCTCGTTCCTGCCGCTTTATCTGGCCCCTTCGTCCGTTGCCGAGATCGTCAAGCCGCTGTTCGTCGTGCTGGGGCTTTCGCTGCTGCTGAGCTGGGGGCTGGCCCTTACGCAGACGCCGCTTTTCGGCGATTTCATGCTCCGTGTCAAACCTACGGCGCACGATCCCTACGATACGAAGTTCTACCGGAAGTTTGACCGTCTGCTGGCCGGGCTGCTGCGCTGGCGGTGGGGTGTCGTGGCGGGCGTCGTCGCGCTCTTCGCCCTTTCGCTGGCGGTAATGGGTCTCATGCCGCAGAATTTCTTCCCGTCGCTGGACAAGCCCTATTTCCGGGCCGACGTGCTGCTGCCCGAAGGGTATAACATCCGCGATACGGAGCGCAACCTGCGTCTGATGGAGGAGTGGCTCCATGAGCAGCCCGAAGTGAAGACCGTGTCGGTGACGATGGGCTCCACGCCGCCGCGCTATTATCTGGCCAGCAGCAGCATTTCGCTGCGGCCCAATTTCGGCAATATCCTGATCGAACTGCACGACCGGAAACAGACCGAGGAGGTCGAAAACCGTTTCAATGCCTACGTCGTGGCGAACTGTCCCGACGTGTGGCTGCGCTCGTCGCTTTTCAAGCTCTCGCCCGTGCCCGACGCCGCGATCGAATTCGGGTTCATCGGCGACGATATCGACACGCTCCGCCGGCTGACGCAGGCGGCCGAGGACATCATGTGGCGTACGCCCGGCACGGCGAATATCCGCAACAGCTGGGGCAACCGCGTTCCGACGTGGCTGCCGCTCTACTCGCAGATGAAGGGCCAGCGCATCGGCGTCACCCGCAGTCAGATGGCGCAGGGCATTACCATCGCCACGCAGGGCTACCGGCTCGGCGAGTACCGCGAGGGCGACCAGTTCATGCCGATCCTGCTCAAGGACGAGAATATCGACGCCTATAATCTGACCAACCTGCAGGCGCTGCCGATCTTCACGCCTGCGGGCAAGGTCTACTCCATCGAACAGGCGACCGACGGTTTCCGCTTCGAATACCGCGGCGGGGTGGTGAAGCGTTACAACCGCCAGCGGGTGATGAAGGCGCAGTGCGACCCGGCGCGCGGGGTCAATACGATGGAGCTGTTCGCCGCCCTGCGCGATTCGGTGACCCGCGCCGTGCCGCTGCCCGAAGGCTATTCGATGAAGGTTTTCGGCGAGCAGGAGAGCCAGCAGGAGTCCAATTCGGCGCTGGCCGAGTACATGCCTCTGACGATGATCCTGATCTTCATCGTCCTGCTCCTGCTCTTCCGCAACTACCGCGAACCGGTCATCATCTTGCTGATGATCCCCCTGATCTTTATCGGCGTGGTGCTGGGGTTGGCCGTTACGGGCAAGGTGTTCAACTTCTTTTCGCTGCTGGGACTGCTGGGGCTTGTGGGAATGAATATCAAGAACGCCGTGGTGCTGGTCGAGCAGATCGGCGTCCTGCGGGCCGAGGGCAAAGGGCCTTACGATGCGCTGGTCTCCGCCACGCGCAGCCGTATCGTGCCCGTTGCGATGGCTTCGGGGACCACGATTCTCGGCATGCTGCCCCTGCTGTTCGACTCGATGTTCGGGGCGATGGCCGCGACGATCATGGGCGGACTGCTGGTCGCCACGCTGCTGACCGTCTGCGTCCTGCCGGTCGTCTACGCCATTTTCTATAATATCCGTGAATCATGAAACCGTTTCTGCTGTCAGTCATTCTGTTTTTTTGCCTGCCGCCGACGCACGCTCAGACCACGCTCGACGATTACCGCCGCGACGTGACCGAGTACAGCCGCCGGCTAAAAGTCGCCGTCGCCGGGAGCGATGCCGCCGCCGAAACCGTGGGGCAGGCGCGGACGGGCTACCTGCCGCGGCTGTCGCTCGACGGGAACTTCACGGCCACCGTCCATCATTACGACGGCGTCGAACGTTGGAACTTCAGCGTGCTGCCCCAGCTGGTGCAGGTCGTCTACGGCGGCGGAGCCGTGCGTGCGGCTTACCGGCAGGCCGAACTGGGATACGACATCGCCCTCTGCGACGAGGAGTTCACCCGGCTCGACGTCCGCTATACGGCCGAGTATACCTACTGGAACCTTTCGGCCATGGCGCTCTATGCCGCTTCGATGCGGCAGTATGTCAGCATCATCCGTTCGCTCAAGGAGGTGGTGGACCGCCGGTTTGCCGAGGGGTATATCGCCAAGGGCGACGTGCTGATGATCGACACGCGCCTGAGCGAAGCGCAGTACGAACTGATCTCCGCCGAGCGGAATTACACCGTGGCGCTGCATAATTTCAACATCCTGCGGGGCGCCGATCCTGCACTCGGCGTAACGCTGGCGCAGGGCATCCGCGATTCGCTTCCGCAGCCCGTGCGGGTGCCCGCCGCCGAAGCGGCGGCATTCAGACCCGACTATGCCGCCGCGCAGCTGCGCAGCGACCGGGCCGAAGCCGGCATCCGCGCGGCCCGTGCGGCCTTCAATCCGCAGCTGAGCGTCGGCATCGGGGGATCGTGGCAGCCCTATTATCCCAACCGCACGGGCGCTACGACGGTGGACGGCTCGGCGTTCGTGAAACTCTCGCTGCCGATATTCCACTGGGGCGAACGCCGCCGCGCGACGGGCGTCGCCCGTGCCGTACAGCGGCAGAGCGAATGGGACGCCGCGCAACTCTATGACGATATCGTGCGCGAAGAGATGAACGGCTGGACGGCGCTGGAGAACAGCCGTGCGCAGGTCGAAGCCATGGAGCAGAGCCTGCGCATCGCCGGCGAGAACCTCGACATCAGCACCTATTCCTACGGCGAGGGGCTGGCGACGATTCTCGACGTGCTGCAGGCCCAGCTGAGCTGGATTCAGCTCTATACCAACGCCATCAAGGCGCATTACAATTATGCCGTGGCGGTGTCTGATTACCGGCGGATTACGGCGCAGCAGTAGCCCGGAAATAAAAAATCGGAGGGTCCGTCGGACCCTCCGATTTTTTCGCCGGTTTGCGGTGTCAGGCTTTCGCCGGTTCGGTGCTGACCACCGCGATTTCGTGAGATACCGGGGCGATCATGCGGAACATGCGCATGATGCCGCAGTATTTTTCGTGCGTCAGCGTCGCCGCCCGGCTCACCTTGGCCTGATCGCCCTCGGTGTCGCATTCGATGTTGTAGACGACGTGGAACGACTTGAATACGCTTTCGGACCGGACCTCTTCGGTCGAAAGTTCGCCCGATACGCTTATCTCGAAGCGCTTGGGACGCAGGCGCTCCTTCTCCATAATCATCAGGGCCGTCATTCCCGAACATTTGGCTGCGGCATAGAGCAGCAGGGTCTTGGGATTCATCTCCCCGCAGTCGGGACCGTTTTCGGGCACGAGTTTCGAATCCCCGGTCAGCTGCAACGTTACTTTTTCAATCATATGGCTGAATTTTTATTGAACAACGCTCTTCGGGCAAGAATCGTACCTTACTGCCGCATTCCGGCCGTCCCCGCAGGCTCCCGCCGCGGAGCCGCTTCGGGCCTGCTCAGCGGGTGCTGAATCGTGAACCGGGTGCCTTTGCCGGATTCGGACTCGACCGAAATGGCGCCGCCCAGATATTCGGTGATCGTGCGGCAGATCGACAGTCCGAGCCCGACGCCTTTGACGAACGAGTCGGCCTTGTAGAACCGTTCGAAAATCCGGTCCAGATGCTCCTGTGCGATGCCCTTTCCGGTGTCGTGGACGAACAGTTCGACCTGTTCGCACCCCTGCGGGGAGCGGAAGCCGAAGGTGATGCTGCCGTCGTCCGTGAATTTCGCGGCGTTGTTGATGAGGTTGTTGACGACCTGCTTGAGCCGCGATGCGTCGGTGACTATCGGTGTGTCTGCCTGCGGCATGTCGAGCCGCAAACGGACGCCTTCCGGCATGCAGAGCCGCTGGGCCTGATAAATATCCGTCAGCAGGGCGTGCAGCGAGTGCTCCCCGAAATGGAATTCCATGGTGTTCGATTCGATCTTCGAAAGGTCGAGGATGTCCGAAATCAGGCGCAGCAGCTGGTCTCCGTTGCTCGTTATGAGCCGGCTGTACTCCTGCTTCTCCGCCTCGCTGAACGGGATGTCTTCGCTGGTGAGCAGGTTGGCGAAGCCGATGATGGCGTTGAGGGGCGTGCGTATCTCGTGGCTCATGTTGGCCAGAAACGCGCTTTTCAGACGGTCGCTCTCCCTCGCCTTGTCGCGGGCTGCGCGCAGTCCGTCTTCGGAGGTCTTGTGGTCGTGGATGCTCTGGCATATCCCCACGATGCGGTAGGGCGATCCGTCGCCGGTCTGTCCGAGGTATACGGACTGCTCCTCGAACCACTCCCACGTACCGTCACCGCGCCGGAGCCGGTACGTGAACGTGTCGGGATTCATCTCTCCTGCGAGTTGTTTTGCGAAGGCGTCGGCCAGCCTGCCGCGGTCTTCGGGATGCACGAGCCTGAAGAAATCTTCGGTGCCGATCGTGCCGTCGCCCGCCGGAAGACCCAAGTGGGCGAACCAGCGCTCGTCGATGACCATCCTGTTGTGGCCGAGGTCGAAAAACCACGGGAATATTTTCGTCTGCGACAGGGCCATGCCGAGGATGAATTTGCGGGTGATCTCCTCCTCGGTGTTGCGGAACAGAAAGACGATCCGGCGCAGCTGCCGCCGCCGGTCGTAACGGCCGACGAAACGGCCTTCGATGTAGAATTTCAGGTTGGAGTCCCGAAGCCGGATATAGCTCCATGGCGGCAGGTCTCCGTAGCGGTGCCGTTCCCTGAGCCGGGCGAAAATGCCGGGCAGAAGGTCCTGCCGGTCGTGACAGACCGAGAGGATGTCGGAGATGTTCAGCGGATGTGCAAAATCCCCCCCCCGCGGATGCGGAGTTCGTCGCATGCCCGTGCGTTGATTTCCGTAATTTCCCCTTCCGGAGTGAGCGTGACGGCGCCGACGGACAGCATGCTCAGCGTGTCTGTCTCGGACTGGGCGCCGGTGCGGGAGGCTGCGCGCGGGTCCTTGTGATGAAAAAGACGCGATTTCATCGAGTGGAGGTTTAGCGAATCAGTGACGCCGCAAGGTAGGGATAATTTTCGACAGATGCAAAAGCGGCGGTTTGCGGAGAATCCGGCCGCGGCATATATTTCGTTTCCCTATATGGAAAAAAGGTAAATTTTCGTATATTTGCCCTTTGTAAGAATCTAAGTGTCGTATGCGGAAAAATCTGAATTTATTGCTGGCCTTTGCCGTGTGTGCGTTGTGCGCGCCCGGAGTGCAGGCCGGAACCCCCGAATCTGCTGCCTTTATCGACCGCGGCAGGTCCCTGTTCGACTTCGGTCGCTGGACCGACGCCCGGCATGAGTTCCTGCAGGCGCGGGAGACGCTTTCGCCCGCCGACCGCGAGGCGGCGCAGACGGTCGACTTCTATCTGGCGGCCTGTGCCGTCGAGTTGGGCAGCCGTGACGCCGAGGCCGCGCTCCGCCGATTCGAAGCGCGTTACCCCGGATCGGTCTATGCCAACGACGTGCGGTTCTCGCTGGGCTCCTACTATTGCGCCGAGGGCGATATGAAACGCGCCCGCGAAGCTTTCGAAAAGACCGATTACAAAGCTCTCGGCCGGGCGCGCAAGGAGCAGTACGACGTTCGCATGGGCTATGTCGAATTCACCGACGGCGATTACGACAAGGCGTTCGGCTATTTCGACCGCATCGGCCCGCAGAGCGAATATGCCGACCACGCGCTTTATTACAAATCCTATATCGACTATGCCGAAGGCCGTTACGGCCGTGCCAAGCAGGGCTTCACGGCTTTGCAGCGCAGCGACGCTTACCGCGACGTGGTGCCGTACTACCTGCTGCAGATCGAATTTCACGAGGGCAACTACCGCTATGTCGTCGAGAACGGCGGCAAACTGGTGCAGCGGGCCGTTCCCGAACGGCGCAAGGAGTTGGAGCGCGTCATTGCCGAGTCGTGGTTCCGGCTGGGCGATTTCAACAAGACGATCGAACATCTGGACGCTTTTGCTGCGGCCGGCGGCGAGCTGGACCGCGACGGCAGTTACCTGATGGGCTTCTCGCTCTACCGCACGGCCCACTATCCCGAAGCGGCGGAATACCTGCGCCGAGCGTGCGGCGCCGAGGATGCGCTGACGCAGAATGCCTCGTACCATCTGGCCGACTGTTACCTTCGGGCGGGCGACAAGCGGGCCGCCATGCACGCTTTCGCCATGGCCGCGGACGACCGCTTCGACGCGACGATCGCCGAGGATGCGCTGTTCAATTACGGCAAACTGCAGTATGAGCTGGGCGGCGGAGCCTTCAACGGCGCGATCAACGTGCTGACGCGCTATGTGGAGCAGTATCCCGCGTCGCCGCGCGTGGGCGAAGCCCGCACGCTGCTGATCGCCGCCTACTACAATTCGAACGATTACGACGCGGCCTACCGGGCCATCAAATCCTTTCCGACGCAGGATGCCGACATCCGCGCCGCGTTGCAGAAAATCACCTATTTCCGCGGACTGGAAGCCTATAATGCCGGCGACATGCGCGCGGCGCAGCGCTATCTTGCCGAGTCTGCGGCGATCAACGTCAGCCCCAAATATTCGGCCCTCAACTCCTTCTGGCAGGGTGAAATCGCCTTTGCGCAGGGCGACTATACGGTTGCGGCGGCCAAATACAACGCCTACCTGAAGCGTGCGCCCCGCAGCGAAAAGGAGTATGCCATGGCGCTGTACAACCTCGGCTACTGCGCCTTCTCGCGTATGGACATGGCGCAGGCGCGCGGCTCGTTCGAGAAATTCCTCGCCGTCTATCCCGCACGTGACCGTTACCGCGCCGACGCCTGCAACCGTCTGGGCGACATCCGCTACTCCGACCGGGAGTTCGAAGCGGCGGTAGCCGAGTACGACCGGGCTGCGGCCTTGGGCGGTCCCGAAAAGTATTATGCGCAGTACAAGCGCGCCGTGACGCTCGGCATTCTGGGCCGCACGGAGCAGAAGCAGCAGGCGCTGCGGCAGATCATCACCGCGGGGGAGGGCGATTATGCCGACGAGGCCTCCTATGAACTGGGACGCTCCCACATAGCGCAGGAACAGTACGCCGAAGGCGCCGCGCAGCTGGAGAAATTCGTGGCCGACTATCCTTCGTCGCCGCGCCGGGCGCAGGCCCTCTCCGATCTGGGCCTTGCATACCTCAATCTGGGCGACAAGGAGAAATCGCTCCGCTATTACGACATGGTCGTCGAGACGGCTCCGCAGTCGTCCGAAGCCAAGGGCGCGATGGAAGGCATCCGCGAGATTTACGTTTCGGAGGGCCGGGTGGACGACTACTTCGACTATGCGCAGAAGGCGGGGCTGGAGAGCGATCTGACCGCCGTGTCGCGCGATTCGCTGTCGTTCGCCTCCGCGCAGAAACTTTACCTTGCGGGCCAGACCGATGCCGCCGCCAAATCGCTGCGCAGTTACGTCAAGAGCTATCCCAAGGGCTATTACGTGAACGATGCGCTCTATTTCCTGAGCGACTGCTACCTCCGCTCCGATCAGCGCGACGACGCCATCGAAACCCTGACGACGCTGGCCGGGCAGGGAACGAACCAATATACGGTCACGGTGCTCGAAAAACTCTCGGATATGACCTTCGAGGACAAGCGTTACGACGAAGCTGCCGCCGCTTACCGCCAGTTGTACGACGTTACGACGACGGTCGCCGGGCGTGAGGACGCCATGAAGGGCTATGTGCGTGCGACGCTGGCCGGGGGCGATGCGGCGAAGATCGAAGCGATGGCCGCCGATGTCGCGGCGCATCCCGACGCCGGGGCCGTCGCGCTGCGCGAGTCGAAATTCGCATGGGCCGAGCTGCTGCGTCGGCAGGACCGCCGCGCCGATGCCGTGAAACTGTATAAGGAACTGGCGTCCGACGTCCGTACAAAGGAGGGCTCTGCGGCCGCTTATTACGTACTCGAAGATGTTTTCGCGGGCGGCGATATGGACAAGGCCGAGAAGGTGATATTCGCCTATTCGGAGCGTGAGCCGCAGGCGTACTGGTTAGCCAAGGCCTTTATCCTGCTGGGCGACGTCTATGTCCGCAAGGGCGACAATTTCCAAGCTAGGGCGACCTACCAGAGCGTTGCCGACGGCTATTCGCCTGCCGACGACGGCATTGTGGCCGAAGCGAAAGAACGGATCGCAAAACTGAACTGATGATGAAACGCATATTGTTTGCCGCCGCGCTGCTGGCGGCGCTTCCCTGTAGCGTGAGCGCGCAGGTGGAAAAACGGGTCGAAGTGACCAAAGCCTATGTTCCGAGCGTCGAAAGCGCCGCGAAGCTGGCCGTCGTGCCCGATATGACCGATACGGTGAAGATGCGGCCCGAAATCGACTATACGATCACGCCGCTGTCGCTGCAGACGACACTCGCCACGCGGCCTATCCGTCCGGCGACGGTGACCTATTGGGAATTCAACCGTCCGCTGCCGTTCTACCTGAAGGCCGGGGCGGGCTATCCGCTCAATTCGGTGCTGGATTTCTACGCTTCGAGCCAGAACCCCGGTACGGGTTATGTTGTGGGGTACGTGAACCACGAGGGCCGCTATGCGAAGATCAAAAACGACTTCGGCATCAGAAACAACTCGACGCGGATGCTCAACCGCATCGGCGCCGCGGCCGGCAAGTATTTCGGCAAACACATTCTGGAGGGCGATCTCTCGTATGAAAACCGTATGTATCACCGTTACGGGATGTATGTCGCGTCGGACGTCACGTCGGACATGACCCCCGGCGCAATGGCCGATTACGGCGATGCGAATATCGCGGTGCGTTTCGGCGATGATTTTCAGGACCTGAGCCGTGTGAATTTCGAAATCGCGATTCGCGGCGGGCTGTTTTTCGACCACTCCGAGTGGCCGGATTACAACGACAAAGCGCGTCAGACCACGCTGGAGACCCATGCGAAGATCGCCCGCGGATTCGGCCGCCACCAGCTTGCGGCGGAGTTCGGTTATACGCGGCTGGCCGGACAGAAAGCGATCGGCCTTTATAATCAGCAGCTGATCCATGCCGCCCTGCGTTACGGTATCGAGGGCGGGGTAGTGCGTCTCGAAGCGGGCGCCGACTATTACCACGACAAGGTCAAGACCGTCGACGCGGAGAATTACATCATTCCTTTCGTCCGGCTGAACCTGAACCTCGGAACGGACGGACTTTGTCCCTTTTTCGAGATGGACGGCAGTGTGGACGACAACGGCTTCCGCTCGCTGACCCGGCAGAATCCTTACGTCGCCGCAGCGTTCTGGCAGACCAAGAGTTCGGTCGATTACAACGGCCGTTTCGGTATCGGCGGCAGTATCTGGCGCGGAAAGTTCGACTACAGGGTGTATGCCGGATTTTCGGTCCGGGACAACCATCCCTATTGGTATGTTTCCGACAATTATGCGATCGACAGGGAAAAAACGGCCGTCGCCGGAGCCATGCGCCCGGCACTGGCCCGTCAGACCGTACTTTCCTTCAACGGCGAAGTGACGTGGCGTCCGGTGAGCAGTTTCCGGACGGAATTGGGCGTACACGGATATATCTACAACGACGACGAAACCAAATTGCACAACGGCGCGCCGTCCTTCGACGGCAGTCTGTCGGCGCACTACGACGGCCGCAAGATTTCGTTCGGCGCGGGAGTCTACTTGCAGAGTGCCCGGAAGTGGAGTGCGGTTTTCGAAAATACGGGGACGGAAACTGCGCCCGGTGAACCTGTGATGCAGTACGATACTTTCGAAGCGCCCTTCGCCGTCGATTTGCGCGTCAATTTCGACTGGAAAGTTTCGGGCCGCGTGACGCTCTTCGCCGAGGGCCGCAACCTGATCAACCGCCGCCTGTACGAATATCCGTTCTACCCCGAATACGGGGCTAACTTTACGGTCGGCGTGAAGGCGAACTTTTAAAAAGATTTCCTCTCCATGCCGGTTGGGCGCATATAAATTGTCTGTGAAGAGTATTCATGGAGGTAAATTTGCTATTTTGGGGAAATAATATTGATTTTGTCAATCATACACTAATTTAAACGCAATATTTCTTTAATAATATTTATGGCTACACTGAAGAACCTCCCCAAAATATGTCCCTCCTGCGGTAAACGTTTGAGCGTGCACGCGATGCATTGCAACGGATGCCAAACACATATCGAAGGCAATTACAGTCTTCCCGTGATGATGCAGCTGTCAGCACCCGACCAGCAGTTCGTACTCGATTTCGTGAAGAGCAGCGGTTCGCTGAAGGAGATGGCCCATAAGTTGGGATTGAGTTATCCGACCGTGCGCAACAGACTGGACGATATTATCTCTCAACTAAATAAATTCGAAAGCGATGAACAAGATTCTTAACCCGTTCGAATACCTGTCTACAGGGAAAGCGCTCGGTTGGGGCCTCGCGGGAACGCTCTTCTCCATCTGCCTGCTGACCGCGGTGAGTTGGCCCGTCGAGGGCGATGTTTCCAAGATTATCACGATTCTGTCGTCGAATTTGCTGTTGTGGCTGCCCCTCTCGCTGCTGTTGTACGTGATGGCGCTGGTGCTCTCGCCCTCCCGCATCCGGGCCGTGGATATCTTTGCCTCCAACCTGTTCGCGATGCTGCCGACGATCGTTATTCTGGGAGTGCTGAGTCTTTGTTCCATGTGGCTGGGGAGCATTGTCTGCGAACCCCGCAGCGCCTGCGAGGTCTTGAAGCAGGCAGCCTACAATCTGATCGTGATCGTCCTGTCGGTTTCGATGGTCTGGTCGATGGTCTGGGGCTGTTTCGCCTATCTCGTTTCGGCCAATATGAAAGGATGGAAAAGCATCGTCGTTTTTGTGATCTGCTATGTCTTCGTGAGTGTGGTCAACCAATTGCTGATCGAATACACCAAATAGGGCGGAGTGCCGTCCGACGCTATGCGGAACCCCTGCCGGGTTCCGTTTTTCGTTTCGGCCCGACGATGGACGGCCATAAAAAAAATATGGAGCTGCAAACCGGAATTTACAGCGCCATATATGGTTGGGTGAGCTGATTATATCGCACCGCTACAACCACATACCCTTGCTCGATTCCTCGCCTGGGGGATTCTGTAGGAGCTGGTCGTATAAGACTCACCCGGCACAAAAGTAGGAATTTTTTATATCTTTGCAAAAATTTTCGACCAGATGCGTAAAAAAACTTTGCTCTATATCTTTTTTGCGGGCCTGTCTGTTCTGCTGATCGCGGGATTCGTCCTTCGTCAGCAGTTCTACGGCAATGCCGTGAAGACGGAACGCGAACTCTTTGTCAGCAGCCGGGCCGATTACCGTGCGCTCGTCGATTCCCTGCTGCCGGAGTTGAAACACCATTGGGCGTTCGGAGTCTATGCCCGGCGCATCAATCTGGCCGAGACCTTCAAGCCCGGACACTATCTCCTCGAACGGGGCATGAGCGTCATCCGGGTGGCCCGGATGCTCAAACTGGGCATGCAGACCCCCGTGCGGGTGACGATCAACAACGTGCGGATTCCCGCCCAGCTGGCGCAGAAACTCGCCGGTCAGATCGACGCCGACTCCGCCGCGATCATGCGGGCGCTGACTTCGGACGAAGTCGCCCGAAAAGCGGGTTTCAACAGCCTGACCCTTTTTTCGATGTTCATTCCCAACACCTATGAATTCTATTGGACGGTGACGCCCGAAGAGTTCGTGGAGCGGATGAAACGCGAATACGACCGTTTCTGGACGCCGGAGCGGGACGCGCTGCGCAAACGCAGCGGCCTGAGCCGGTTCGAAGTCATGACCCTTGCGTCGATCGTCTATGAAGAGACGCGCAAGACCGACGAGATGCCCCGCGTCGCCGGCGTATACGTCAACCGGCTGAAAAAGGGAATGCCCCTGCAGGCCGACCCGACGATCAAATACGCGATGCAGGATTTCGGCCTGCGCCGCATCCTGTACAAGCATCTGAAATACGAATCTCCGTATAACACCTATCTGAACAAGGGCCTGCCGCCGTCGCCTATCTGCATGCCGGGCATCAATGCCATTGACGCGGTGCTGAATTACGAAAAACACGACTATATTTTCTTCTGCGCACGGGAGACGTTCGACGGCTACCACAATTTTGCGAAGACCCTGCGCGAGCACAACGCCAATGCTCAGGCGTACAGCAGGGAGCTGAACCGGCGCAAGATTAAATAATTTTTCGTACATTTGTATTCATGCTGACGAAAATATACGAACAGAACCCCTCCGAAAGGGAGTTGCGGAAAGTGGTCGATGCGTTGGAGGACGGCGGAATCATCATCTATCCGACCGACAGTGTCTATGCTTTCGGTTGCTCGCTGCGTTCGCCCAAGGCCATCGAGCGGCTGCGCCGCATGAAGGGCAAGGACGCCGAGGCCTTTACGGTGGTTTTCGAAAATCTGGCTCAGGCGGCCGAGTACTGCCGGGTGGATAATGCGGCGTTCCGCATCCTGAAGCGCAACCTGCCGGGGCCTTTCACGTTCGTATTGACGGCATCGTCGGGCATGCCCGACAAGGCGCTCGAAAAGCGGCGTACGATCGGAATCCGTATTCCCGGCAACGCCGTTCCGCGGGCTATCGTCGCGGCGCTGGGATGTCCGCTTATCACCACCTCGGTGAAGGACGACGACGAAGTGGTCGAATACACCATGGATCCCGAACTGATCCACGAGCGGTACGGCCGCGATGTGGCGCTGGTGATCGACGGCGGCGTCGGCGACAATGTGCCGACGACGGTCGTGGATCTCACGGGCGACGAACCCGAAATCCTGCGCGAGGGCAAAGGCGAGCTGCAATGATTGGGAACTGATAATTCTGAATGATATAATGGAAAAGCAAAATTTCTGGAACGATGCCGCGAAATGCGGGGCGATTATCGGGGCCATACTGGCCGTTTCGATGGTCTTGGAGACGATGATGACACTTTCGGGCAGCATGAAGTACTATGCCCTGATGACGGTCGAATGGATCGGAGTCGTCGTCCTGCACTATTACCTGCTGCACCGCTTCACGCGAAACCGTTCGAAACTCTATTCGGCCGAGGAGGGATTCTCCTTCGGACAGGGATATCTCTTCGTGCTGGCGGTGTCGGCCTTTGCTGGCGTCATCGTCGGAGGCGTGCAATATATCTACCTGCACCTGATCATGGGTTATTCGAATTACACCTCCCGGCTGGTCGAAGCGCTGACCGACATGATGGCGTTGGGCGGCGGCGTGCCGGCGTCGATGGAGTCGGTGATGGCCCAGTCGCTGGAGCAGATTCAGACCGCGCCTGCCCCCTCGGTGCTTGCGACCGTCTGGGGCGGTATCTGGGTAAGCCTGCTCTTCGGCGCTGTTTTCGGCCTTATCATTGCAGGTGTGCTTTCGCGCGCTCCGCGGCCGTTCGATACGCAGGCCGGTGAGTAAGAACTGTAAAGCAGAAGATGAATAAACTCGACATATCGGTTGTAGTGCCGCTCTACAACGAGGCGGAATCGCTGCCCGAACTGGTCGCATGGATCGACCGCGTGGCGGCGGAGCACGGCTATACCTACGAAGTTATCTTGGTGGACGACGGTTCGTCCGACGATTCGTGGAGCGTCGTCGAATCCCTCAAAAAGCAGTATCCGGCGGTGCGGGGCATCGGGTTCGCCCGTAACTACGGCAAATCCGCGGCCTTGTACTGCGGTTTTGCGGCTGCGGAAGGGGAGGTCGTCGTCACGATGGACGCCGACCTGCAGGATTCGCCCGACGAGATTCCCGAATTGCGCAGGATGATCCTCGAAGAGGGATACGATCTGGTTTCGGGCTGGAAGAAGAAGCGCTACGATCCGATCGGCAAACGCTGGCCCAGCAAGTTTTTCAACTGGACGGCCCGCACCGTGTCGGGAATCGGGCTTCACGACTTCAACTGCGGCTTGAAAGCCTACCGCCGCAAGGTCGTCAAGGCGATCGAAGTCTACGGCGAGATGCACCGTTTCATTCCGATACTGGCCAAGCAAGCCGGTTTCCGCCGCATCGGCGAGAAGCCGGTGGAGCACCGCGCCCGCAAATACGGTCGTTCGAAATTCGGTCTCGAACGTATGCTGAAAGGTTATCTCGACCTGATTTCCGTACTCTTCATGTCGCACTTCGGCCGCTCGCCGATGTATTTCTTCGGCAGTCTGGGGACGCTGATGTTCCTTATCGGCGGCGGCACGACGGTCTGGATCATCGCCGCCAAAATCTGGAAGCAGGTCCACGAACTGCCGCTGAGGGCGGTTACCGATCAGCCGCTTTTCTATTTGGCGATTCTGGCGATTATCCTCGGAGTCCAGCTGTTTTTGGCGGGATTTTTGGGCGAGCTTATCAACCGCGGCTCCTCCGACAGGAACAAATATTTGATAGATAAAACTTTATGACCCTATGATACAACGAATCCAAACGCTTTACATGCTGATTGTCACGGCGCTTATGGCCGTTACGCTTTTCGCTCCGCTTGCGTGGTTCGCCGGCGAGGCCGGAGAGTTCGGGCTGTATGCCTTTTCTTTGAAAACCGCTGCCGGCGAAGCCGTGCAGCCGACGGTTTATATGGGCGTCGTGCTGGCGCTGGCCTGCGTGCTGCCGTTTATTACGATTTTCCTGTTCAAGCGCCGCCTGCTCCAGCTCCGGCTCTGCGTGGTTGAAATGGTGCTGCTCGTCGGCTCCGCCGTTATGGAAGGCGTGTACTACTTTCTCAGCTACCGGGTGTTTGCGGAACAGACGTTCCATACGCAGGTGCTGAAACCTGCCGTCGTGCTGCCGCTGGTTTGCCTGCTTTTCGCATACCTCGCCGCACGTGCGGTTTTCCGCGACGAACTGATGGTGCGCGCGGCCGACCGCATCCGTTGATCCCGAAAGACTATTAGCCCCGGAATATGCAGAAACGTGCGTATTCCGGGGCTTTTGTCTCCGATTGTGTCCGCATTGGACGCCGATGTCCGCTAATTAACCTAATCGTAATATAAAAAAGGCGTTTAGGCTTTTGTCGGTCCGGAAAATAATGTTAGATTTGAGGCATAATATTACCATTATGTAAGGAATCGTAAGTTTTTTTAGAAATAAAATAAAAGTTTTTAATCAATTTTAAACAACTCTTCTATGAAAAAGTTAAACCTTTTGAGGTTATTGTTCGGTGCGATGTTCCTGATCGCCGCGACGGCGTTTACATCGTGTGTGGATGATAACGATGACGACGGGATGCCTTATCTTGAGGTTGCTCCCGAAGCATTGACCTTTTCCGCCGAGGGCGTGGCCGAAGGTGCGTCTGCCGTTACGGTGAAAAGCAATCGTCCGTGGACGCTCGCTTTCGAATCGGGCGCAGACTGGGTGACTCCTTCCGCGACTGATGGAAAAGCCGGTACGACCGAGGTCGAATTCTCGATCCCCGCAAGCAACGAGAGCCGTACGGCAACGCTGAGTTTCCAGCTCAAGAACTCCTACGGCGCCTATTTCACCAAGACGGTTACCATTAATCAGGGTGAAGTCGTTCCCGAAAAACTTGTTTATAAAGAAACTTTCGGAACGACGGGAGATAAAACTCCGGTTGCTTCATACGATGGCTGGGATAAGACCGGTGAAGGCTCTTCGACCGTAACTTATGCCGGTGAAGGGGTTGATATTCGCAGTAATCTTTCCAGTGTCGGCAACGGAAGTGCCTATGAAGGTTCCGGTGGTTCTAATTTGATGTTTGGCACCGGAAACACTTATTTTACGGTTCAGGATATTACGCTTCCTCAGGGCCAAACCGGATATACATTGACTTTCGGCGCAAGTTATTTCAATGCTCCCAATATTGAGATCTACGATCAGCTGACCGTTCAATTTAGTAAAGACGGCGAAAAATGGACCAATGCCATTCCCTATACTTTCGAAAACTTTGTGGCTGAGAAAAACTGGAATCTTGCAACGTTGAACTTTACGTTGAAGGAATTCTCGGAACATCTGTATATTAAATTCTTATCCACTAAGAAGCCTGACGGCAACTATCGTATTGACGATGTTACTTTGGTGACGAGTGCCGGTGGACAGCAGGTCGATTTGGATAATGGCTCCGTGACACCGCCTGTCGGTGATGTAGAGCTTCCGACTACTGTTGTGACGCAGTTTGGCGACAGTTTCAACGATGTTATTAGTGGTGTTGTTTACGATTCTCCCAATTGGGCGTTTACTTCGAGTGATGCTGGGTATCCGGCCAATCCTAAATTGGGATGGTTCGGCAGTGTATTTGGAGACACGTTCTATCTTCAGTGTGCTCCTTACAGCTCAACGCAGAAGACCGTTACGGCTTATGCTATAATGACTCCGTTTAATGTGAAAGCTGCGGATAATAAAGTGTTGACGTTCAAACTGGCATGGTATTTCAATGCAACGGCAAGTGCAGCTGACGACAGCAAGATTGAGATCGTAGCTTCTACTACGGTAACAAACGAAACGATTACCGATCCCAGTGTATGGACTGTTGTTAAGACAATCGAGTATAAAGAGGGGGTAAATGAGATCAACGTGTACTTTGACGAGTCTGCCGATCTTTCGGCTTATGCCGCTTCTGATAAAGTATATGTAGCTTTCCGTTATGTAGGGCATAACAACACCTATCGATTGGATGATGTCTCGTTCAATGGGGGAGCTACCGGATCGCTTGTTGTCGATCCTACGGCCATTTCTCTCGGTGATGCAGCCGGAGCGACGGCAAAAATTACGGTTACGTCTACCGGTGACTGGAAAGCGACTGTTTCCGGTTCAGGCTTCTCGATCGACAAAACTACGGGTACGGCTTCCGACACTTCGATTACCGTAACTGCTTCTGAGGCCAATGCTTCTTCGGAAATAAAAAATCTGGGTTCGATAGTCGTCAGCAATGACTTTGGCACCAAGACGATAGCGGTATCACAGAAGGGGGTGTCGAACGACATATTCTATGAATCGTTCGGTGATTTGGAACAGAAACTCGACAAGTGGCCTTATATCAATGAAAGTCCGTATGTGATTCGCAGCGGATTCGGCTATGTTTCCGGTACGTCAGACTATAAAACAGCTTACGCTTCGAACCGTTGGACGGCAACAACGGCTTCTCCGACAAGCGCGGGCTTTTCAGGTAAAGGCTTGATGTGGTTGCAGGCAGGTAAGAATGCATATTTTACGGTGCAGGATCTTGTTCTTACAACTGAAAAGAATCTGTCAATCCGTTTTGGATTGTATGGTAATACTGATGCTTTCGATCCCCAAAAGGATGTCATTAAACTCTATCTTTCGTCAGATGCCGAAAATTGGACTGAAATAGCGTATAATCTGGAAAATGTAGATGCAACTCCGGCTTGGAAATGGGCATCGGCTGATATTACGCTGAAAAATACTGTTTCACGTCTTTCTTTGAAAATTGAATATCCGAGTGGTGCGACCGGAACTCGTGTTGATGATGTCCGTATTTTCGTTGGCACGGGTGGGACAGAGATCGATTTGGGCGGCGGTGCCGCTACGCCTGCGGTTACGACGGCCAACGCTTCGAATGTAGCCGAGACGACGGTGACGCTGGGCGGCTCGATCGCCAATGCCGATCTGGCCGACTATTCGGCCGTCGGCGTGGAGTATGTGGTCTTCGCCACGGGAAATACGCCCGATTGGACAGGCTCCGTGAAAGTTCCGGCCGCAACGAAGGCTGCGACATGGACCGTAGACGTTACCGGCCTGACGAAGGAGACGCAGTACGCTTTCCGCGCCTACGCGACTCCCAACACCGGTGATATTCTTTACGGCGATCATAAGACGTTCGTAACGACCGGCGGAAGCGGCGGTGCGACAACAATTACGATTCCCGAACTCTTGGCCAAGATCACGGCGACTTCTGCTGCCGAGGTGATCGACGAAAATGTGACTTATACCTTCGAAGGTGTAATTTGCGGTGATCCCAAAGCTGGCAATGCTTCTTTCGGTACGCTTTACGTGATGACTCCCGGAGCTACGACCGGTGGAAACGGTATTTCGCTTTACAACTCGGTATTTTGGAGTGAAGGTGACTATAAACTGGGCGATAAAGTGCTCGTCACGCTAACGGCAGGTGTCGCAAAAGGTCAGATCCGCAATTCGATTCCTCAGGTTTCGGAAATCGGGACCGGTGAAGTGATCGTGCAGTCGAGCGGTAATGCAGTAACTCCTATCAAGGTGAATTCGGTCGCCGATATTTCGAATTATTTCAATATGCCCGTCACGATCGAAGCTACGACGAGTGCTGCCGGCATGTGGATGGACAGCGGAGCGAATACGACCCGTACGCTGACGGCCGGAGGAGCTAACTTAGCCGTATACCTCAATAAAAATGCTTGGACAACTTTCAAAGATCAGCCTTATATCGCAACGACTGCCGAAATTACGGGTATCGGTGCGGTGTATTCCGGTCAGAACCAAATTCTTCCCCGTAATCTCGACGACGTGAAGAACTTTAAGTCTACGGCCCCTATGATTATCGATGTAACTCCTTCTTCGTTATCGTGGGCGTCGGATGATACGGCTGAAAAGACTGTGACGATCGAAGGTGTGAATTTCAATGGATTTACGTTATCTTCGCTGACTTCCTTCAACGCGTCGGTCGAGGGAACGACCGTGAAGATTTCGCCTAAAACCGCCAATACGGGCGATACGGACATTAAAGAGACTCTGACTATTACGGCTACCGGAGGAAACGATGCTACAGTTGCTTTGACGCAGTTGAAAAAATCGTCGGGTGGTGAAGTAACTCCCGGTGTTGCATATGTTTGGAGCCTTGTAAATGGTGATTTAGGTTCGAAAGCCGATGGTGTGACCATCGTTAAAGGTACGCCAGAGTTGGAATGGATTACGAGTCCTACTTGGTCGGGATCATCGTTCTACTTTGGAAACGACAATAATAAAGGTGTTCAGGTTGGATCTAAGAATCAACCGGCCAGCCAATTTGTATTGAAATCCACGGCATATACTGGTGGGGTGAAAAAGATTGTTGTTAATAGCAGTGGAGCTGCTAGTGCTAATGTAACTTTGAAGGTGCAGGTCGGATCTACGACATTTGTTTGTGATGGAAATAGCACTGCTGATTTGACGTCTTTGGCTGCCGAATATACATTTGAAAATGCAGTAGCTGTTGAAGGTGACATTGTTTTAACATGGGATAATGCAACTAGTGTAGCAGGAAGCGGTAAGGCTTTTTATATTAAGTCTGTTGCTATCAACCCGGCAGAATAACCGAATATCGACACTCCCTCTCCCGGCAGGAACATCCTGCCGGGGGAAGGTTGTCTTAAAATGCGTATTTTCGCACTTAGTTTTTAATTGAATGACGTTGATATATAAATATAGTTCGCGGATGTTTGCCGCTTCCCTTGCGGCGATGGTGCTGATAGCTGTCGCCTTTACGGGGTGCGGTAAGGATTCCGACAATAAGGGAGGCGGGGGCGCCAACTCGGTGGAGTGGGACCCTGCCAAGACCGTGCATCCCGATCAGGAGGGCGCTGCCGTGCTGCTCGTGACCGGAGATACGGGGACGCCGTGGACGGCTGAAATCATTTCGGGAGCCGAATGGATTTCGTTTAACCGGACAGCGCCGGGAGGCCAGACTGTCAAGACGGGAAAGGTCGGAACGAGTTTGTCCGACAAGAATCAGTATGTCTATTATTGGCCGAACAACACCAAGGACGAGCGGCATGCCCTGATCAGGTTCGAGTTCGAAGGCGAGATGCCCGTCGAGCTTGAACTCGTCCAGTTCAGCACTTCGTCGGACGATGATGTATACGAGACCGGCCATAATCTGGTCTGGCCCGAAATTCCGGCGAAGAAGGAGGACGGCAACTATATTTATGTGTCGCATTTCGCTCAGCTTAACAACCGGAATATGCGTAATTACACGTTGTGTTTCGATAAGACGAAGCGCGGTGCGTGGTGGGTGGCATATCCCCTGCACGACGTGTATATCGGTTCGGGGCGTCCTTCCAAAGACCCGTGGGCCTTCGATCCCAAGATTTCGTCGTTATTTCAGGCCGATCTGGGTCGGGGCAGTTATACCGGATCTTATGACCGTGGTCACCAGATTCCGAATGCAGACCGCAATGCCAATATGGCCATGCAGTACCAGACATTCTACAACTCCAACGCTACGCCTCAGTATGGTACGCTCAATCAGCAGGGATGGATGCGTCTGGAAGGCAAGGTGCGCGACTGGGTCTGCTCCGATACGCTTTATGTAGTGACGGGCGCCTATTGGAAGCCCGGCAGCACGGCATCGACGACCGACAAGGCCGGACAGGTGTGCCCGCTGCCCAGCCATTATTTTAAAGTGGTGGTGCGTACGGTGAAGGGAAATATCCGGCAGCCCGGCGACCGGCTGGGCAATCTTCCGGCCGGCCAGCTCAAGTCCATCGGATTCTGGGTGGCCAACGAAGGAGGTCAGGGTGAGGCCAAAAGCTGGGTGAAGAGCGTCAAGGAGATCGAAGAGCTGACCAAGTTCGAATTCTTCCCCACGCTGCCTGCCGAGGTCAAGACGCAGAAGGATGCCGCCTCTTGGGGATTGTAAAACCTTAAAATTTCAGAACGATGAAAAAACGACTGATATTCACTTTGTTCTTGGCGGCGTTCGTCGTAATGTGCTTTGCGCAGAAGCCCTGCAAGGTGATGTTCTATAACTTGGAGAACTTTTTCGACACCATCAACGATCCGGAGGTGCATGACGACGAGTTCACGCCGGAAGGTCCCAAGAAGTGGAATTCCGCCAAGTATTTCAAGAAGCTCGGCAATATCGAGCGGGTGCTTTTCGACATTGCTGCCGCAGACAAGAATTATCCGGCTGTTATCGGCGTCTCGGAAGTCGAGACGCGCTCGGTGCTGGAGGACATTGTGGCGACGCCCAAATTGGCCCCCGGCAACTACCGTATCGTGCATTACGATTCGCCCGAAGCCCGCGGCGTCGATGTGGCCTTCATGTATCGTCCCGATGTGTTCAAACTGGAGGGCAGTTTCCCGGTGAAAACCGTCGTGCCGCAGCTTCCCAACTTCAAGACCCGTGACATCCTGACGATGTGGGGAACCATCGAGAACGAACCCTTCTTCTTTATGGTTGCGCACTGGCCTTCGCGGCTGGGCGGCAAGGACGCTTCGGAATTCAAGCGCATTGCCGTCGGGGAGCAGATGCGCCGCATTGCGGATTCCGTGCTGAAGATCAACCCGGCGACCAAGGTCGTAGCCATGGGCGACTTCAACGACGATCCTACGGACGAGAGCATTGCCGAGGGTTTGGGTGCCAAAGCCAAGATGACGGATCTCAAGCCGGGCGATTTCTACAATCCCTTTGCCGATATGCTCAAGGCGGGACTCGGAACGCTGGCTTACGGCGACGCATGGAATCTCTTCGACAATATCGTGGTCACGGAGAATCTGGCTACGGGTTCCGAAGGCAGACTTCGTTTGCAGAAGGCTCCCGGATCGAAGTTCTACGGCAATATCTTCAAGCGGTACTACATGCTGCAGAAAGAGGGACAGTATAAGGGATATCCCCTGCGTACGTACGTGGGAAATAACTTTCAGGGCGGTTACAGCGACCACTTCCCGGTGTATATCTATTTTGCCAAATAAATTACTTACATAGTCTATGAAAATCAAGAGTCTACTAATTTTAGTGCTGTCGCTTGTGACGCTGACCGCCTTTGGACAGGACGGCGGCATCAAGGGCAGGGTCGTTTCGCGTGCGGGACGCATTGCACTCGGCGACGTGAAGATTACGATGACGCCGGGCGGTACGACAACGGTTTCGGATGCGCAGGGTAACTTCGTTTTCGAAAATATTCCTGCGGGCGAATATTCGCTGCAGTTCGAAACTCCCGAATTCGAGACTTCGAATATCGCCGTACGTGTCGGTTCGCAGATGCGCGACATCAATGCGGTGATCCTCGTGCCCGATACGCAGCGTCAGATGATCGACGACGCGGTCTTCGCGGAGTTCGACACCGAAACCACCGACGACGCGCAGGCTTTGCCCACGTCGCTCTCGGCTTCGAAAGACCTCTTCAATAACATCGCGTCCTACAAGTTCAGCGAAATGCGTTTCAACGTCCGCGGTTACGATTCGCAGTATCAGGACGTGTATATGAACGGCATTCAGCTCAACGACGCCATGACGGGCTATACGCCGTGGTCGTTGTGGAGCGGTCTGAACGACGCTACCCGCAATCAGGAAGTTACGTCGGGCATCGTGGCGTCGGACGCCGGTCTGGGCGGCATCGGCGGTACGACCAATATCGTGACGAGTCCTTCGCAGATGCGTCAAGGCCTGCGTGCGAGCCTCGTAAACGGCAACTCGATGTACCGTTTCCGCGCGATGGTCACCTATGCTTCGGGCCATCAGGACAACGGGTGGTCGTATGCCTTTTCGGTCTCGACCCGTCAGGGCGGCAACTCCTATGTCAATGGCGTCTATTACAACGCTTTCGGTTATTTTGCCGCTGTCGAGAAGCAGTTCGGTCAGCGTCATCGTCTGGCGCTGACCCTGCTGGGCGCTCCTACCGAACGCGGTGCGCAGCAGGCGGCGACGCAGGAAGCTTACGATCTGGTCGGCAATAACTATTACAACCCCAACTGGGGCTGGCAGGACGGCAAGAAACGTAACGCCCGTGTGCGCAACAACCACGAACCCGTCGTGATGCTGAACTATACGTTCGACATTTCGGACCGTTCGAAACTCGATCTGGCCACCTCGCTGCGCTTCGGCATGAACGGTTACTCGGCGCTGACGTGGCAGAACGGTCCCGACCCGCGCCCCGACTATTACCGTTATCTGCCGAGCTACTTCGCGCTCGACAAGAATATGCTGGGTGCGGCTTGGCAGCAGGTTTACTGGCAGGCCAACTACCAGAATATCCGCCATTTCGACTGGGATAAGATGTATCAGACGAACTATATCCAGAACGATCCGGTCGATGAGGCGCAGTACGGTCCGGGCCGTCGTTCTAACTATATGGTCGAAGAGCGTCACACCGATCAGCTGGACTGGAATCTGGTCGCCAACTTCTCGCATATCTTCCGCAATAACTCCAAAATCTACGGGGGCCTTTCGCTGCGACGGAACCGTACGGAGTACTATTCGGAGGTCAAAGACCTGCTTGGCGGCGACTATTGGGCCGACATCGACAAATTCGCCGAGCGCGACTTCGGCTCGAACGCCATCGCATATCAGAACAACCTCGACTATTACTATCGCCACGGTCATGCGCACGCAGCCAAAGTCGGCGACAAATACGGCTATGACTACTATGCGCACGTCCTCCGGACGAAGGCATGGGCTGCCTATAATTTCAATGTCGGCGGTCTAGGCGTAACCGTCGGCGGCGAAGTGGGGTATGCTTCGCAATGGCGCGAGGGTCTTTGGCGCAAAGGCTTGTTCCCCGACAATTCGAAGGGCGATTCCAAGAAACTCGACTACCTGACCTACAAGGCCAAAGGCAACTTCAGCTACCGCTTCTCCGCGGCTCATACCGTCGAAGCGAATGTCGTTTACCTGCAGGACGCCCCCGAATTCCAAGCTTCGTTCGTGTCGCCCCGTACGCGCAACACCACGACTCCGGGGCTTTCCGCCGAACGTGTCTTCGGTGTGGATGCGTCGTATAACCTGCGTGTCGGCGACCTGAAAGCGCGCGTTTCCGGTTACTATACCCGCATTTACGATCAGTCGAAAGTGATTTCGTACTACGACGACGTGGCCGCGACCTTCACGAACTTCGCCATGAGCGGCATCGACAAGCTCCACTTCGGTCTCGAAGCGGCCGTTTCGATTCCCCTGTACCGCAGCCTTGCCCTGAACGGAGCCGTGAGCTGGGGCCAGTACACCTACGATTCGAATCCCTATTACCTGCAGACGCAGGACAACAGCGGCGATATCGTCTCCGACGGCTATGTTTACTGGAAGAACTTCCGCGTCGAGAGCACCCCGCAGCTGGCCGCCAATGTCGGTCTTTCGTACCGCAGCAACAACAACATCTTCCTGTCGGCCGATTTCAACTATTACAACAACATGTATCTGTCGATGAGTCCGATCTATCGTACCGATGCGGTGATTACCACCGGCATGACCGCCGAGGACATCGCTCACCTGCGCCGTCAGGAGAAGTTCGATTCGGCTTATACGCTCAACGCCAGCATCGGCAAGAACTGGTATATCCACCGCCAGTATACGCTGGGCTTCAGCCTCGAAGTCAAGAATATCCTGAACAATCAGGACATTCGCACCGGCGGTTACGAACAGACCCGTCTGACGAAGAACACCGAGACGACGGTGACTACCTATCAGGCCTTCGACTCGAAGTATTTCTACATGTTCGGTACGACCTATTACCTCAATCTCTACTTCCGTTTCTGACGGCTAACGAATAAAACACGAATATTATGAACAAAGTATCTAAACTGTTTCTGATCGCCGCGGCAGGGCTGTTCTTCGTTGGCTGTTACAACGATTACAGGAACCCGAAGGCGGCCAAGATATATACCCGCGCCGATTTCGAGAAAGAGGGGCTGAAATATATATCGATCAAGGACCTGAAGGCGCAGTTCAAAGCCGAGAATCCCGGCATGAACGACGGGACGGTCGCTTCGTGGACGGTGGATGAGCCGATTTTCACCTCCGGCAAGGTCATCTCCACCGACCGTTACGGCAATGTCTATAAATCGGTCTACCTCTACGATGCGGAGTCCGAATCGGCGATCGAGCTTAAGCTCAATACGGGCAACTACCTTTTCCACCCCGCGGGACAGATCGTTTTCGTCAAGCTGCAGGGGCTGGTGCTCGGCAACTACCGCGGTATGACCAGCATCGGTACGACCTCCTCCAACGCCAGCTATTCGAATGACAACATCGAGAGCAAGATCATGCAGGACGAGTACATTTTCTCCGGCGAACAGCAGCAGATGCTGAAGTCGGATACGCTGGTCGTTACCAAGGATAACTACAAGACGGCGATTTCGGATGCCGATCTGGGCCGTCTGGTGCGTTTCGAAGGGCTGGAAAGCAAGTTCGGCACGGCGCCGTGGGGATACAAGAATACCTTCCCCAACTATTTTGCGAATTCGACGTCGTACGACGTGAACTCTCCCGGCTGGTCGGACATCAACGAGTGGGCGACTTGGGCTACGAAACGCAGGCTGGAAGGCGCTAATGCGGAGACCTATTTCTACGGCTCGGCATGGTTTACCTACGACGCGGCGGCGACCGGCTCCGGTACCAATGCGGCTCCGGGCAACTACGTGGTGCGTACGAGCGGTTACAGCCAGTTCCGCGACAACAAGATTCCCGAAGACGGCTGGGTGGTGAACCTTACGGCGATCTACACCAAGTTCACGAACGGTTCGGGTAATTATGGGACCTATCAGCTGACGCTGAATACGGACAGGGACGTTACCGTCGTCGAGAAGTAGCGGATCCGACCGTAAAAGAGAGACCCGTCGTTGCAATTTGCAACGACGGGTCTCTCTTTTTGTCCGTTTCTCAGCGTTTGTTCCATTCGCCCGAAGTCTGGTAATAGCCGACGGCGCGGGTTACCAGCTCCCGGTTCTTCTCTTCCATCGGTTCGAGGTTGTGGGGATTCTCCGCCGTCGGAACGACGCGGTATTGCTCGAACCGCCGCACGGGCGAGAGGATGGTGAACACGTCGCCTTCGAGGTAGCCCAGATCCTGATAGGTGGCGATGAATGCGCGGTTGACGTACTGCTTGTCGTATATGCTGCGGCCGAAGAAATGCGAATCGTAGCTCATGTTGAGCAGCGAGAGGAGCGTAGGCATCAGGTCGATCTGCGAGACGATGCCGTCGACGCACTGCGGCTCCACGAAGCCCGGAGCGTAGATCAGGGCCGGAATGTGGTACTTGTTCAGCGGAATCTCGGTGCGGCCGGCGCTCGATGCGCAGTGGTCCGCCGTGACGAGGAAAATCGTGTTGTCGAACCACGGCTGCCGCGAAGCTTCCGCGAAGAACTCACCGAGGGCGTAGTCGGTATACATCACGCCGCCGTTGCGGGACTTCGAGTCGTGGGGAATGCTGATCTTTCCGGCCGGGTAGGTGAAGGGGCGGTGGTTGCTGACCGTCATGACGTGGGCGAAGAAGGGCTTGCCGCTCTGCGCGTCTTCGTTGAGCGTGCGGATGACCTTGCGGTAGGCGTCTTCGTCGCATACGCCCCAGATGTTGGCGAAAGTGATCTCTTCGGGCGCATACTGCCGCTGGTCCACGATGTCGTAGCCGTTGCCCGAAAAGAAGGTCTCCATGTTGTCGAAGTAGCTGTTGCCGCCGTAGAAATACTTGACGTTATAGCCCTTTTCGCGCAGCAGCGCACCCGTGGAGTGCATGCCGGCATTGTTCGGCCGCTTGATGATGCTCTGGCCGGGGCAGGGCGGCAGCGAGAGGGTTACGGCTTCCAGTCCGCGCACCGTGCGGTTGCCTGTCGCGTATACGCGGTCGAAGGCGAGTCCCTGCTTGTAAAGCGAGTCGAGTACGGGCGTCAGACGGTTCGTGTTGCCGAAACGCTCCATGAACGAAGCACTCATGCTCTCGATCGTAATCAGCACGATATTGCGGCGGATTTCGGGTCCTTCGCAGCGTACGGCGTGCAGGTTGTCGCCCGTGCTGCCGTAAATCCCATGGACGAAGGCTTCGGCCTGCTCTTCGGGTTCGGTGATGTAGAATTGCTTGTAGTTGAGTTCGTTCTTGACGAATGCGTCGTAGAATTTGTAGAGTCCGTTGGCCTGCAGCTCGTTTACATAGACGTTCTGGCTGTCCTGAAACCGGGTGTTGAAGTTCAGCAGCCAGACGGCGAGGAGCACGGCGGCGATGTACGCCGGTCCTGCGACCGCTTTCCAGCGCCAGCCTTTCAGCCGGTCGGCGAGGGCCAGATCGCGGCGGAAGAGATACCATGTCACGACCAGCGTCACGAGGATCAGCCCCAGCGTCATCGGCACGATGGGGTAGGACTCCATGATGTTGCCGACCACCTCGTTGGTGTAGACGAGGTAGTCTACCGCAATGAAGTTGTAGCGTACGCCGAATTCGCTCCAGAAGAAATATTCGCTGAGTCCGTTGAAGAGGATGGCGCCCACGTAGAGCGTGATGATGAGCGCGAACCATACCGTGGTCCAGTAGCTGCGGAAACCCTTGAAAAAGAGACGCAGGGCGAACGTGCCGGCCCAATAGCCCAAAACGGCGGAGGCGATTTGCGGCGCGACGCTGCCGTATTCGTCGAAGATCGTGTTGCAGAAGGTCACGTAGCAGAATGCCGCAACGAGAATTCCGAGGATGATGTAGCCCCACGGTTTGCCGTACTTGGTTTCGGAGACGCTCATCGAGAAGAGCCATAGGAACGCGAATCCGATCGTCGCGGCGCAGAGGTCGTTCACGGCGCCCAGCAGGAAAACCTGCAGCCATTCGCCGAATGAGAAACCGAGGTCGGTGGTTTGCTCGTTGAAGAGCAGTACGATGCGTAACAGGAAGCCTACAGCGATTGTGAGCAGGCTAAGTTTGAGATACAGGCCGGAAACCAGCCGAAGACTTTGGCGCATAGGTGATAACTGATTGTTTTAATTGTCTGCAAAGTTAATGTTTTTCGCCGGGCTGACAAATAAAAAGCCAGCCGTTGCGGCGGCTGGCTTTTTCAGCGGATTCAGGTCTGTTATTCGGCCTTTTCCTTCGCGGGGCGCATGACGACCTTCACGAGGTTGTTGTCACCGAGGACCTTCTTGGCCATGGCCTGTACGTCGGCGTTGGTGAGCGACCTGATCACCTGCTCGTAATCTTTCAGGTATTCAAGTCCCGGACCGTATTTGGCCTGAATGTAGTTCATCCAGCCGGCGTTCTGCTCCAGACTGTTTTTCCAGCTCTTGAGCATGAATTCGCGGTTCTTCTCGATGTCCTCGGTCTTGGGGCCGTTCTCGGCGATCTCCCGGATCTCCTTCATCACGATCTCGCGCAGCTCGTCGGCCATCTCTTCGTTCGTGTCGAAGCGGATATCCAGCTTGTAGGTCTCGTCGGGGATATACTCGGTCGAACCCGAAACCTGCACGCCGTACGTGCCGCCCTTCTCCTCGCGGATCGAAATCAGGTAGCGCGAGTTGAGCGCCTGCGTGAGGAACGTCAGGGCTGCTTTGTCCTTGAGCGTGTAGGGCATCTTGCCGGAGAACATGTAGTGTACCGAGACTTTCGGCTGCTGCATCGGCGCCGTGAACTCCTCCGTCACGTCGCCCTTGACGGGGGCGCACTTGTCGTCAGCGAACGTCATGGCCTTCTTCGACACGGGAATCGAACCGATGTACTTCTCCACGAGCGGTTTCAGCGCGTCGAGGTCCACATTGCCCACGATGGTGAACGTAAAGCTGTTGGCGTCCGGATAGAGCTTCCTGTAGATCGCCGGCAGGGCTTCGAAGCTGAACTTGTCGATGATCTCGGTCGAAATCATCTGGCGGCGCGGGTTGTTGCCGTAGGCCACGTCGATGAATTTCTCCTCCATCAGGTAGTCGGGATTCGACTTCACGTTGTCGAGCTGCGAGCGCAGCATCTTCATCAGCGTGTTGTAGTCGTTCTGGTCGAAGCGCGGCTGCGTGAAATTCAGGTAGAGCAACTGCATCATCGTTTCGAGGTCTTTGGGCGAGCAGTAGCCGTTCACGGCGCTGGCATAGTTCTCCACCGAGGGCTGAACCGAAGCCGACTTGCCCGAAAGCTGTTTCTTGAGATCCGTCGCCGAGAATTTGCCGACGCCCGACATCGAGTTGAATGCAGGCATCATCTCGCCCATGTAGAACTCCTCGTCCGAGAGGATCGACAGTCCGCCTTTGGCCACGGCGCTCATGCGCACCTCGTCGGCCTTGTAGGTCGTGGGCTTCACGACTACCTTCACGCCGTTGGCGAGCGTCCACTCGGTCGTGCCGAGCGTGGCGTCCTGTGCCGTTTTCTTTACGGGCGAACCTTTCAGTACGGTGCCTTCCGGGATCAGCGGCTCCTTGACGGTGTTGTCCTCATACGCCTCGATTTCGGCGTTGGCGACTTTCTCGCGGATGGCGAGCAGCTCCTCGGCCGTCGGATTCACGATGCCTTCCTTTTCGGGCGCCGTGACGACGATCACCTGATTGCGGGGATATATGACCTGCTGGGCGAATCCGTTGACCGCCTCGACGTTGATCATCTTGATCAGCATGCTGTCCAGCTGCCACTCGGTCTCGGCGTCGGGCATCGGGGTGTTCTTCGAGTAGTTGTTCAGATAGGTCTGTACGAACTCGCCGTTGCGGCGGTCGTTGCGGTTGGCGTAGGCGCGTTCGGCGCGGCGCATCAGGTCGTTCTGGGCGCGTTCGAATTCGCCCTGCGTAAAGCCGTAGCGGCGGACTTTCTCCATTTCGGTGTAGATGGCTTCGAAACCTTCGGCCAGTTTGCCGTCCTGCGTCATGGCCACGAACGTCGTCGCGTTGAGCGTCGGAATCACGCCGATTTCGCCCGAACCCATGCCTGCGCCGAGGAACGGTGCGTCGGGTTTCATCGAAATCTCCTGCAGACGTGCGTTTTCCATGGTGGTCATGTAGGCCTGTATGACGTCGAACATTTCGCCGTATATCAGGTTGTTCATCTGTTCGGGAAGCGCCGGACGCTTCACGAAGAGCTGGATTTTGGAACCCTGCATTTCGGGATCGGTGTAGATGCTGATGATCGGGTCCTCATTGTCGGGAACGGTGATCGTCTCCTTCCGGGCGGCGTCGGCCGCGGGAACCGGAATGTCGCTCATGAGCGTCTTGATCTTGTTTTCTACGGCATCCACGTCGATGTCACCGACCACGACGACCGCCTGATAATCGGGGCGGTACCACTGGTTGTAGAAGTCCTCCAGCTCCTTGTGGTGGAAGCCCTTCAGTCCGTCGAGGTAGCCGATCAGGTTGCGGTGCTCGTATTTTGTGTCCTTACCGAGCGCCTGAAGCATCTTCATGGTCGAACGCCACGACGCACCGTCGCGGGTGCGCAGCTCCTCCATGATGACGCCGCGCTCGGAGTCGATCTCCTCAGGTTCGAGCGCGATGAAGTGCGACCAGTCGTGCAGGATCAGCAGTGCGCTGTCAATGATGCCTTCGCGCGAAGTGGGGACGTCCTTCATCATGTAGGTCGTCTGGTCCCAGCCGGTGCCGGCATTGAGGTTGGCGCCGAATTTCACGCCTACTTTTTCGAGATACTCCGTCAGCATCTTGCCGGGGAGGTTCTTGGTGCCGTTGAAGGCCATGTGTTCGAGGAAGTGGGCGAGACCCTGCTGGGAATCGTTCTCCTGAATGGCGCCGACGTCGTGCAGAATGTAGAAGTCGGCCTGTCCTTTCGGCTTTTCGTTGTGGCGGATGTAGTAGGTCATTCCGTTTTCGAGCTTGCCCGTGCGGACGTCCTTGTCCGCCGGAATCGGCTGCTGCGGATTGAACTGGGCCGCTGCGCTTGTCACTGCGAATGCCGCGATGACGAGCATGGTGATTTTTCTCATAATTGATCGTATAAAGGGGTTTTTGTTACTCTTCCGACGGCTGGTCCGGGCGGTATTCGATGATGTCTCCCGGCTGGCAGTCCAGCTCGCGGCAGATCGCTTCGAGCGTCGAGAACCGGATGGCTTTCGCTTTCCCGTTTTTGAGGATCGAGAGGTTGGCGGGCGTGATGTCCACGCGTTCGGCGAGTTCGCCGAGCGACATCTTGCGCTTTGCCATCATGACGTCTATGTTGATGATTATAGCCATAATGTCGTCCCCCCCCCGTTATTTGTCGTTCCTGTCGTTATCATGGTAATTACGTTGTTTTTAGATAGTCAGTTTCTGCTCTTCGCTGAGCTGCGTGCCGAGTGAGAGCACTTCGGCCATGAAGAGGAACAGAATGCCGACGATCACGTTCCAGTAACTCAGCGGAAATGTCTGCACGACTTCGAAGGAGGTTCCTTCGAGCAGGCGGACGGCCTCGTTGTTGTTGAGGTACTTCATGAAGGCTTCGCTCAACTCGCCCACGAGAATTAGGATGCCGATGGCGCGCGTGCGCAGGATGTTGCTGTGGCGTAGCGGCTGCTCGTCGCGGATCGACATGCGGAGCGAGTTGATGATCAGTGCGATCAGTACGAGGATCGTCAGGTACGAAAGGCCCGTGATGACCATCAGCAGGTAGCAGAAGCTGTTGTTGCCCATCACCTTGAATGCGTTGCCCAGCGTGTAGGCTTCGTCCACGGTCACCTTCAGGTCGAGACGGCTGATCGTCGGGGTGATGTTCTCCGGCAGGTTGTCGATGCCTATAGGTTCGCCGGCGGAGCGGATGACCGGAGCCGAAACGTAGTAGGAGCGTATGCCTCCCTGCGGAATTTCCATCTCCAGCGTATTCTGCGCGTTGCGCCATCCCCGCGAAAAGTCGGGCACGAAACTCGCGGCGAAGCCGACGATCAGCGCCGCGAAGTAGATGATGTAGATCATCAGCAAATGTTTGTGCAGTCTCTTTTTGTTCTGCATACCTTCGGTTTTTAAGTTTCGATAGTGCAAATTTAGCATTTACTTTCGAAAAACAAATAATATTTATCGTTTTTCGATAAAATATTTGGTCCTAGACAAAAAAAGACGACCCGCAGGCCGTCTTTGGGAAATAGTGCCGTAAACTTATTCCACGTTGTCTTTCAGCTGTTTCCAGAACGATGCGTCGATCGCCATCCGGACCGAAGCCGCGAGCACGATCAGGACGAACATGACGAGGAAGGTGATGAAGCCGACGTTGATGGCCAGACAAATGGCGAACAAGATGCCGAATACGATGCCCACCATGATGCCGAATACCAGCGTCACGGGGAACATCGTCCACTTGCTGCCGTACGTCGCGTCGTTCGACGCCTTGATGGCCTGCATCGGATTTTTGCCCTTGCCGAGCAGGAAATAGAACGAAAGCGCCCATGACAGGGACAGCACGATGCCCGGCACGATCATGAATACGAAGGCGATGTAGATCGGAATCACCATCAGGCCGGCCGTGATGAGGTACTCGCCCATGTAGCGGCGGTATTTGCTGTCGAAAATTCCGAGCGGGTTGATTACGCTGCCTTTGGCCAGTTCGACAGGCAGCAGGCTGATGGCGATGGTCGTCCCTATATTGATATAGGGTATCCAGATCGTCACGAGCCACAAGGCCACTGCTACGACCACCGACGGGGCGTTTTTCACGCCGATGGCGATCGAATCCTTCAGCGTTTCCGCGAAGTCGAGTTTTTTCATTTCCATAACTAACGATTTTTAATAAGGGTTAATAGTCAAACAAATATACGAAAATATCTGCAAAAAACGTATCTTTGTCGGGACGCAACGTTAAAAATCAGCAATATGGCAGAAAAATCGCATTATAATTACCGTGTCGAACCGCAGGACGTGGATTTCACGCTGAGGGCTACGATTCCCTCGCTCGGTTCGGCCATCCTCAATACGGCGGGCGTCGACGCCCACGGCAAGGGCTTCGGCGTGGACGCGCTGAATGCCGACAACCACTCGTGGGTCCTCTCGCGCATGGCTGTCGAATTTGACAGCCAGCCCACGCAGTATACCGATTACACCATCGCCACGTGGATCAACGAATACGGCCGGGTGCTCTCCACGCGTAACTTCACGCTGACCGATGCCGCGGGGACCGAATTCGGCCGTGCCGTGACGCAGTGGGCGATGATCGACCTTCGGAGCCGTTCGGCGCTCGACCTGTCGTGGGTGGGCGACGCCCACGCCGACGCCATCGTCGACGCTCCGTCGCCGACCGACAAGCCCCGCAAGATCCGCGAGGTGAATCCTGCGCAGACGGTCGAACACAAGGTGGTCTACAGCGACATCGACTTCAACCGCCACGTCAATACGATGCGCTATATCGAAATGATGATCGACATGCTGCCCGTCGAACTGCTCATGCAGGAGACGCCGGTGCGCTTCGACATCCATTTCCTGCGCGAATGCCGTTACGGCCAGACGCTTAGCGTCGGTTACGAGCAGCGTGGCCGCACGGCGCTTTTCGAGATACGCAGCGACGAGGGCACTCCGGCCGTGCGCGCCTCTATCGAGTGGAAATAAGCCTGCGGGGCGTGTCCCGCATCTGCTTCGTGGAACGGGTTTTGCAGTTACGGCTGCAAAACCTTTTTCATTATGGAAAACGCAGTTAAAACACAAAACAAGTATCAGGTGAGCATCGACCTGCTGAACGATGCCGTGGGCAAGGAAATCGCCACTTCACTCCAGTACATGTATTTCCACACCCATTTCGAGGATGACCGCTATCAGTACCTTTCGAAGATCATGCGCGAAATCTCGATCGCCGAGATGCGCCATATCGAAGAGTTCTCCGACCGCATCCTCTTCCTGCAGGGCGACGTCGATATGAACGCTTCGTTCCGCACCCGGCAGGTGACCGACGTCAAGGACATGCTCCGTTTGGCGCTGCAGCTGGAGCAGAGCACCATAGATTCCTACAACGAGGCTTCGCGCATCGCTTCCGAGCACAAGGATGCCGTTACGCACAAGATGTTTCAGGACATCATCGCCGAGGAGGAGCAGCACCTCGACACCTTCCGCACCGAACTGCAAAACGTACTCGACTACGGCGAGGAGTACCTCGCGCTGCAATCCGCCGCGGGAAGCAAGCACGCCGCCAAGAGCTTCGGACACCCCGGCGACGGAGAATAGTCCGTCCTGCCGGACCGGCACCGCGGATGCCTTCCGGGCCGGATCCCGTTTTTTAATCGTATATGCGTTTCTGCCCTCTGCGGCACGGGAAGTCCCCGCTTCGGCGGGGATTTTCCGTGCCTGCGGGCGGCCGATCCGCCGATGCGCCCTCTGCGTCGGCGATAAAGAGCGGGAAAACGGTTGCCATGTCGCATATTTTCCTATATTTGTACTATGAAAATTACAATTTTAGGACCTGCGCACCCCTACCGCGGGGGATTGGCTTCGATCATGGAGATCATGGCCCGCACGTTCCGGCTGCGGGGCAATGAGGTCGATATCAAAACCTTTACGCTGCAATATCCGTCGCTGCTCTTCCCCGGCAAGAGCCAGACCGTCGATACGCCGCCTCCCGCCGACCTCGACATCTGCCGGTGCGTCAATACGGTCAATCCCTTCAACTGGCTCCGCGTGGGCCGCCGCATCCGCCGGGAGCGGCCCGACTTCGTGCTGATGAAGTACTGGACGCCCTTCATGGCGCCCTGCTTCGGCACCATCGCGCGCATCGCGCGCGGCAACGGCCATACGAAGGTCCTCTGCCAGATCGACAATGTCGAGCCGCATGAACGCCTCCTGACCGATAAGCCCTTCAACCGTTACTACCTGCGGGCCGTGGACGGCTTCGTCTATATGTCCGAGCAGGTGCACCGCGAACTGGAAGCCTACAGCAAGGCTCCGGCACTCTTCTCGCCGCATCCGCTGTTCGAAAATTTCGGCGAGCGGGTGGCGCGCTCCGAAGCGTGCGTCCGGCTGGGGCTCGATCCTGCGGTGGGTTACGCGCTGTTTTTCGGCCTGATCCGCGATTATAAGGGACTCGATCTGCTGCTCGATGCGTGGGCCGAATTGAAACGCGCGGGGCGCGCCGAAGGGCGCAAACTCATCGTCGCCGGCGAATTCTACACCCCGAAGGAGCGTTACCTGCGTCAGATCGCCGACAACGGCTTGCAGGACGACGTGATTCTTCACGACCGCTTTATTCCCGACGAGCAGGTGAAATACTATTTTTCGGCCGCCGATTTCGTCGTGCAGCCCTATAAAACGGCCACGCAGAGCGGCGTGACGCAGATCGCCTATCAGTTTTGCGTTCCGATGGTCGTCACCGATGTCGGGGGGCTGGCCGAAATCGTGCCCGACGGACGGGTAGGGTATGTGTGCGAACCGACGGCGCAGGGCGTCGCCGAAGCCGTTGCGAAGATGTACGAGGGTGACGCGATCGAGCGTTTCCGACTGAACTGCATCGAGGAGCGCAAGCGTTTTTCGTGGGAAGAGATGTGCAGCCGCATTACGGAGCTGTACGAACGGGTCCGCTGATCGGCAGGTCCGCTGATCGGCAGGTCCGCTGATCCTGCGAGTACGCTGATCCCGCGGGGCATTGGGATGCGGGCCGCATCGAGTCGTTGCGGAGCGTATCGAGATGCTGGCGCGGGCGTGCCTTAATCGTAGCTGCCCTCCGAACCCAAAAAAACACGATCGCCCGAAACATTTGTTTCAGGCGATCGGAATAGAAAGAGGGGTGTATCTCGCGGCGGAGCCGGACCTCGGTCGCAGGAACAGCGCCCGGCCAAGTTCCCGAACTGCAGCCCGAAAACTCCGGGTAACCCGAAAACTCCGGGCAACCCTGCAGATTCCGGGCAACCCTGCAGATTCCGGGCAATTCAGCAAGGTTCTGGTATCCGGCTGGCTCCGGAAATCTGCCGGCGGATAGGTCCGCCCCGGCGGGGATTACCGTTTTTCATCCCCGTTGCGAATCTCCTTGCGGCGGATTTTGCCGCTGATCGTCTTGGGCAGCTCCTCCACGAATTCGATGATGCGCGGATACTTGTAAGGCGCCGTGATCCGCTTCACGTGGTTCTGCAGCTCTTTGATCAGCGCTTCCCCGGCCTGCGCCCTGTACTTTTCGCCGAGGATGATCGTCGCCTTGACCACCTGTCCGCGGATTTCGTCGGGCACGCCCGTAATGGCGCACTCCACCACGGCGGGGTGGGTCATCAGCGCGCTCTCCACCTCGAAGGGGCCGATGCGGTAGCCCGAACTCTTGATCACGTCGTCGGCACGCCCCACGAACCAGAAATAGCCGTCCTCGTCGCGCCATGCCACGTCGCCCGTGTAATAAACTCCGTCGTGCCAGACCTCGCGCGTGAGTTCGTCGTTCAGGTAGTACTCCTTGAACAGCCCCAGCGGTTTTCCCTTGTCGGTGCGGATCACGATCTGCCCCTGTTCGCCGTCCTCGGCCGAACGTCCGTCGGGCGTCAGCAGGTCGATTTCGTACTGGGGGTTGGGCACGCCCATGCTGCCGGGCTTCGGCTCCATCCACGGGAAAGTGGCGAGCGTGAGCGTCGTTTCGGTCTGCCCGAAACCCTCCATCAGCCGGACGCCCGTCAGCTGCTTGAAGGTGTCGTAGACGGCCCCGTTCAATGCTTCTCCGGCCGTGGTGCAGTATTCGAGCGACGAGAGGTCGTATTTCGAGAGGTCTTCGCGGATCAGAAAGCGGTAGATAGTGGGTGGGGCGCACAGCGAGGTGATGCGGTACTGTTCGATCTTGTGCAGGATGTCCGCCGGCGTAAATTTCTCGTGGTCGTAGACGAAAATATTGGCTCCGGCCAGCCATTGCCCGTACAGCTTGCCCCAAGCGGCCTTCGCCCATCCCGTGTCGGCGATCGTCAGGTGCAGGCTCCCGTCGTGCAGGTTGTGCCAAAAACACCCCGTGCTGATATGCCCCAGCGGATAGGTGAAGTCGTGCGCCACCATTTTAGGTTCGCCCGTGGTCCCCGATGTGAAGTACATCATCATGATATCGTCGTTGGCGTTCACCCGCTGCGGACGCACGAAAGGGGCGGCGTTTGCGATTCCCGCGTGGAAATCGAGGAATCCTTCGGGAATTTCCGGCCCGACGCTTATCAGCAGCTCGGTCGTCGGGCTTTCCGGCATGGCCGCCGCCACGTGGTCGGCGATCACCCGTTCGCCCGCCGCGACGATCGCCTTGATTCCGGCCGTGTTGCACCGGTACACGACGTCTTTCTTGGTCAGCAGGTGAGTCGCCGGAATCACGACCGCCCCCAGCTTGTGCAGGGCGAGGATCGAAAACCAGAATTCGTATCTCCGTTTGAGAATCAGCATCACCACGTCGCCCTTTCCGATGCCGAGACTCTGGAAATAGGAGGCCGTGCGGTCGGTCTCCCGCTTCATGTCGGCGAACGTGAACTGAATCTCCGCACCCTGATCGTTCGTCCAGAGCAGCGCTTTCCGGTCGGGCTGTTCCTCCGCGTAGGCGTCCACCACGTCATACGCGAAGTTGAAATTCTCCGGGACGCGGATATGCAGGTTCTTTCTGTAATCCTCCTGCGAGCGGAAGGCCGTTTGCTGTAAGAATCTCTCTACCATAGCTTACATGATTATCGCCAGAAAGCGGACCGGCCGCCCGTCGAGCGCCTTCATTCCGTGCGGCAGGCTGGAATCGAAATAGAGACTGTCACCGACGTTCAACACCAATTCTTTCCCGTTCAGACTCAGCAGCAGACGCCCTTCGAGCACGTAGTTCATCTCCTGCCCTTCGTGACTGTTCAGGTGCATCGGGGCGTCGGCCGGAGCGGGTTCTACCGTCACGATGAAGGGATCGGCTTTCCGGTCGCGGAATCCCGACGCCAGCGCTTCGTACTTGTAGGCTTTGCGCCGTTCGACCGACACGCCCGCACCCGCACGGGTGATGAAATAGGCGTTCATCTTGGGCTCTTCGCCGAACATGAGCACGTCCAGACTGATTCCGTAACGGCGGGCTATGGTCTGCAGGACGTTTACCGAGATGTCGCTTTCGCCGCTCTCCAGCGCCATATACTCTTCGACCCGGAGATGACAGCTCTCCGCCACCTCCTGCGCCGAGAGTTCGAGCACTTCGCGCAATTCGCGCAGGCGGTTGGCGATTGATTTGATGGGATCACACATTGTTTTTTCGTTTTAATCGAACAAACCGTATCCGCCCCGCTTCCGCCGGGTGCGAAGTCTGAAGTAACAAACTGTAAGTTCGTTACGCTGATTTTTACGTTTTATCCTGTCTGTTTTAACCTAACAACTTGGTTGTAAATATAGTAAAAAATATTACTAATAGCAACCTTCGGCTGTTTTTCTCTCCCTCGATGCGGTGCCGCCGCTTCGGCACTGTACGATTAACGGGCTATGTAGCAGTAAATTATAAAGGGCCGCCGTGCATCGCACGACAGCCCTTCCTCTTCATTTACTTATCGTAGTTTGGCTACTTCTTGATATTGGGCAGTTCAAGCCCGTAATGTTTCCTGCGGTCCTCGGCTTTGAGCCATATGCCGAGCAGCATGGCGACGACGCCGCAGCTTGCGAAGATCACCATCGGAAGCGTATAGTTGTAGGCTGTACCGTCGATATGGCCGGGGTTGCTGAATTTGAGCGCATAGCCGATCACGGCCGGGAAGAGGCACAGCCCGATGTTCTGAATCCAGAAGATCAGCGAGTATGCCGAACCCAGATAGCGGGTCTCCATGATCTTGGGAACCGAGGGCCAGAGGGCCGCGGGAACCAGCGAGAACGAGATGCCGAGAATGATGATCGCGCCGTAGGCGATCAGCGTGCTCGGATAGGCCGGAAGTACGAAGGCGAAGATCAGGTGGCAGACCGTCATCAGAATTGCACCGAAGATCAGCATCGTAGCGCCCTTGCCCTTATGGTCGAGGTAGCTGCCGAGCAGTGGCGTGATGGCCGCGGCGCCCATCGGGAACCAGCGGAAGATGTCGGCGGCCGTCTGGGCCGAGACGCCGAGGTTGCTCTCCAGCATGTTCGTGGCGAAACGCTGGAAGGGGAAGATCGCCGAGTAGTAGAGCACGCAGAGCATGGCGACGATCCAGAAGACCTTGCTGCCGAATATTTTGCCGAGGTCGCTGACGCGGAACTCCTCTTCCGAGCTGTTGTTGCCTTTGGCGTCGAGTCCCAGCTGTTTGTCCAGCTTGCGGTCCATGAACGTAAAGACCACGTAGGTCAGCAGGCCGATCAGCAGCAGCAGGGTGCAGAACGCCACCGGACGTACGACCGTTGCCGGCGCCATGTTGGCCAGCCACGGCGAGATGGTGAACACGGCGAATACGCCCACGCGGGCGATGGCCATTTCGAGTCCCATGGCCAGTGCCATCTCCTTGCCTTCGAACCATTTGGCGATGGTCTTCGATACGGTGATGCCGGCCATCTCCATGCCGCAGCCGAAGATCATGAATCCCAGCGATGCGAGTTTGGCGCTGCCCGGAAACGATACCCACCAGCTGTTGAGCCACGTTTCGATGCCCGAACCGATGAAGGCGTCGCTCACTCCGTAATACTTGATGCTGGCGCCGATGAACATCAGGGACGCCGAGAGCACTCCCGTGAAGCGTATGCCCATCTTGTCGAGGATGATGCCCGCCAGAATCAGGAATCCGAAGACGTTGAAAATGAACTCCGAGCTTCCGTACATGCCGAAGACGTCGGGCGTCCAGCCGCGCTGGGCCTCGATCATGCTCTGCAGCGGCGACATCATGTCTACGAACATGTAGCCGAAGAACATCGTCAGCGCGATCAGAATCAGCGCCGTCCAGCGGACGAATGCCGAATCGTTGAGTTTTCGTTGGATAATTTCCGTCATAGTTATTTGATTTGAGTTAGCTTACTTCTCCGTCGGCGCGTAACGTTTCAGCACCTCGTAAGCCTCGACGATACCCAGTTCGCCGGCCTTCGAAATGTCGAGACACCCTTTGCGCGTGTCCTTCATGAATATCTGTATGATGCCGCGGTTGTAATACGCCTCGGCGAAATTGGGGTTGAGTTCGATGGCCTTCGTGTAGTCTTCGAACGCTTCGGGCAGGCTTCCCGACAAGGCCCGCAGGTTCGCGCGGTTGTAGTAGCTGTAGGCCAGATCGGGGAAGAGCTTGATGGCCTTGTTCAGGTCGGCTACCGCCTCGTCGTAGCTGTACGTGCGTTTGCTGTTGTTGTTCAGCCGGTTCGCCGGGTCCGAGTCGATGGTGATGCGCTGGTAGGAGTTGTCGATCGACGAGATGAAGTCGATCATCTCGGCGCGCGTGGTCGAGCGGTTCAGGTAGAGGAACGGGTTGCTCGGATTCAGCTCGATGGCCGACGAGAAGGTATTGACGGCATTGGTGTACTGCTTGATGAGCGCCTGCGAGACGCCGCGCTCGAAGAGCACCGTCCACGAGGTTTCCGCCGCTTTCAGCTCCTCGACATACTGCTTGTCGAGCATCACGAGCGTGTCGGGCGCAATGTTGGTTTCGCGCCACGAAAGCGTCAGGAATTCGTTGTCCACGCGTTTCTTGAAGTCTTCGACGCGCTGCACGTGGTAACGCTCCACGGCCGGCACGGTGTCGGGGCGCATCAGCGTGAATTTGAACAGCGGCAGCAGGCGCATCTCTTCGCGTCCGCCGTTGTGGCCCGTCACGCGGTCGAAACTGCCGCCTGAGAATTTGCTGTCGAATGACAGCAGGCGGTCGAAGCGCTGCGTCGTATCGGCGAATATCGAATAGGTGCTGTCGCTCAGGCGCGAGCGGTATTCCGCGATTTTCTTCTGCGCCGTGTCGCGGTCCTTCTTGGCGCCCTGCGGGTCGCGCAGCAGCTCGCGCAGGCGGCCGCGGTAGATATAGGCGTTGGCGAAGTCGGGATAGAGCTTGATGGCCGAGGTATAGTCCTCGGCGGCTTTTTCGATCTCGCCCAGCTGGGCGTATACGCCCGCGCGGTTGTAGTATACCAGCACGTTGTTGGGCGAATAGAGCGCCACTTTGTCGTAATCCTCCAGTGCGCGGTTGTAGTCGCCGATCTGCGTGCGCAGCATGGCGCGGTTGAAGTAGGTCAGCGAGTTGGTCGAATCGAGCTGGATCACCTTGTCGAAGTCCGACAAGGCCAGCATCGGGCGGTTGGTGTTCGAGTAGACCAGTGCCCGGTTGAAGTATGACAGCAGGTAGGTCGAGTCGCACTCGATCGCCTTGTTGAAGTCGGCTTCGGCTTCGGGATAACGCTTCTGCTCCATGTAGAGACCGCCCCGGCGGTTGTAACCGTTGGGGTTCTCGCGGTTGGTGCGGATGGCGGTGTTGAAATTGTCGTAGGCGCGGACCGTGTCCTTGAGATGCAGGTAACTCAGGCCGCGGCAGATAAAGGCGTCGGCGACCTTGTTCTCCTGACGGATGAACTTGTCGAAATCGTCGATGGCCTCGGTGAACTGCTGGTTCAAAAGACGCGTGACGCCGCGGCTGTAATAGGGTCCCGGCAGGTCGGGACGCAGCTCGATGGCTTCGCGGAAGTCCTGCAGCGCGTCGTCGTAGTTGCCCAGCCGCGAGCGGGTGATGGCGCGGTAGGTGTAGGCCTGCGTGTAGACCGGATTCATGCGGATCGCGGTCGAGAAATCGGCTTCGGCGCCCAGCAGGTCGTCGAGGTTGTATTTGGCGATGCCGCGCAGGAAATAGCCTTCGAAGGCGTTTTCGTCGAAACGCAGCAGGGTGTTGAGCGTGCGGATGGCCTCTTGGTAATCGTTGTTCATCATGCACGAACGTCCGACCCAGAAAAAATATTCCCGGTTGTATTGTGCATACGATTTCGTCCCGCACATCAGCGCGGCGGCAAGGGCGATTCCCAAGATATATTTACGCATTTTCCGACTCACTTGTCCCTCTAACGTTCTTTTCGGGCTGTTTATTATTCCGGTTTATTCCAATTCATATCCGAAACGGCGCAGCTGGCGCTCGTTGTTGCGCCAGTCGTCGCTTACCTTGACGAAAAGCTGCAGGAAGACCTTCTTGCCGAGGAACTCCTCCATGTCCTCGCGTGCGGTCTGTCCCACACGCTTGAGCTTTTCGCCCTTGTGGCCGATCAGTATGCCTTTCTGCGAGTCGCGGGCGACGTAGATCGTCGCGGCGATGCGGTCGATCGTCGGTTCCTCCCTGTAGCTGTCGATCTCGATTTCGCAGCAGTAGGGGATCTCCTTGTCGTAGAATTTGAGGATCTTTTCGCGGATGATTTCCGATGCGAAGAAACGCAGCGTCTTGTCCGTCAGCGTCTCTTTCGGGTAGAACGCCGGACCTTCGGGCAGCAGGGCGAGGATGGTTTTGAACAACCCCTCGATATTGAAGTTTTCCTTGGCCGATGCGGGTACGATCTGCGCTTCGGGCAGCTCCTGTCGCCACTTGTCCACCAGCGCGTCGAGCGCTTCGGGCGTCGAGAGGTCGATCTTGTTGATCACCACGACGGTCGGAATGCCGCTTTCCCGGATGCGGCCGATGATTTCGGCCGAACGGTCGCCCTGCTCCACGGTGTCGGTGACGTAGAGGATGACGTCGGCGTCGGTCACGGCGCCGGTCACGAATTTCATCATCGACTCCTGCAGTTTGTAACTGGGTTTGAGGATGCCCGGCGTGTCGGAGTAGACGATCTGGAAATCTTCGCCGGAGACGATGCCCATGATGCGGTGGCGCGTGGTCTGCGCCTTGGAGGTGATGATCGACAGTTTTTCGCCGACCAGAGCGTTCATCAGTGTCGATTTTCCGACATTGGGATTTCCGATGATATTTACAAAGCCCGATTTGTGCATTTTCTTTCTGGGATATGATCCGGACAAAGGTAACGATAAAATGCACCCCCTCCAAACACGGGAACGATTAATTTACCCGGCATTTTTCCCGATTGGACCCGTCCTGCCGCATTTCCCGATTTTTTCGTTTATATTTGCCGTAAGTGAAATCCCGATGCAACCGCCTATGAAAACCTCGAAAACTCTCTTTTTCCTGCTCGGCGCCCTGCTGGCGGCCCTGCTGACGTGGTGGCTGGCCGGCGACAAACAGGCCGCCGCCGGCACCTCCGCCGTTGGAATGCCAGCTGCGGGAATCTCTGCCGCCGGACTGCCGGCCGCGGGGGAGCGGAGCGCCCTCGACGTGATTGCGACGCGCACGAGCGTTCGCGCCTACCGGGACTGTCCGGTAGGGGCCGATACGGTCGAACTGCTGCTGCGTGCGGCGATGGCCGCGCCTTCGGCCATGAACCGCCAGCCGTGGGTCTTCGTGGTCGTGGACGACAAGGCGCTGCTCCAAAAATTTGCCGACTCCCTGCAATACGCCAAGATGGCGGCATCGGCGCCGCTGGCGGTCGTCGTCTGCGCGGACCTCACCCGCAATCCGGGCGCTTCCGGCGACTGGTGGGTGATGGACGCTTCGGCCGCTTCCGAGAACCTGCTTCTCGCAGCGCATGCCGTGGGGCTGGGGGCGGTGTGGACGGGCGTATATCCCCGCAGCGAGCGGGTGAAGGCCGTTCGCAGTATTCTGGGACTGCCGGGGTCCGTCGTACCGCTGAACGTGATTCCGATCGGGTATCCGGCCGAGACCCCGGAGCCTAAACAGAAATGGAATCCGGACAACATCCGTTATAACGGCTGGACGGAGTAGCCCGGTCCGAATTTAAAAATCCCTGCACCGAATCGGTCGTGCAGGGATTTTCTGATTTTGTTTCGGAAACTTCGGATTTTCCGGGACGGCGGGACGGCTTGTCGTCTGAATTACCGCCGCATGCCGGGCATCTTCGGCATCTTCATACCGCCTCCGGCCACGGCCTTCATCATCTTGCGGGTGTCCTCGAACTGCTTCATCAGACGGTTCACGTCGGCCATCGTCGTGCCGCTGCCTTTAGCGATGCGTTCGCGGCGGCGGGCATTGATGATTTCGGGGCGTTCGCGCTCGGCGGGGGTCATCGACGAGATGATCGCCTCGGTCTGCTTGAAGACGTCGTCCGGAATGTCCACGTTCTTGAGCATCTTGCCCATGCCGGGAAGCATCGACGCAAGGTCTTTCAGGTTGCCCATCTTCTTGATCTGCTGGATCTGGCCGATGAAGTCGTTGAAATTGAACTGGTTCTTGACCAGCTTCTTTTTCAGCTTGCGGGCCTCCTCCTCGTCGAACTGCTCCTGCGCGCGCTCCACGAGCGACACCACGTCGCCCATGCCCAGAATACGGTCGGCCATACGTTCGGGGTGGAAGACCTGCAGGGCGTCCATCTTCTCGCCGCTCGAAATGAATTTCAGCGGTTTGTTGACGACCGAACGGATCGAGATCGCGGCGCCGCCGCGGGTGTCGCCGTCGAGTTTGGTGAGCACCACGCCGTCGAAGTCGAGCCGGTCGTTGAACTCCCGTGCCGTGTTCACGGCGTCCTGACCCGTCATGGCGTCCACGACGAAGAGCGTTTCCGAGGGTTTCACGGCGGTTTTGATGGCCGTGATCTCCTGCATCATCGCCTCGTCTACGGCCAGACGTCCGGCGGTATCGACGATCACGACGTTGAACGCGTGCTGGCGTGCGTATTTTATGGCGTTTTCGGCGATCTGCACCGGGTCTTTGCTGCCCTCTTCGGTATATACCTCGACGCCGATCTGCCCTCCGAGCACCTTCAGCTGGTCGATGGCTGCCGGACGGTAAACGTCGCCGGCGACCAGCAGTACCTGCCGGCCTTTCTTGCTCTTGATGAACGAAGCCAGCTTGCCTGAGAAAGTGGTTTTACCCGAACCCTGAAGACCCGCGATCAGAATCACGGCGGGATTGCCCTCCAGCCGGATGTCCGTCGCCGTGCCGCCCATCAACAGGGCCAGCTCGTCGCGTACGATCTTGGTCATCATCTGGCCGGGCTTCACCGCCTTCAATACGTCCTGCCCCAGCGCCTTCTGCTTCACTTCGTCGGTGAACGACTTGGCTACCTTGTAGTTGACGTCGGCGTCGATCAGCGCACGGCGAATCTCCTTGAGGGTTTCGGCGATGTTGATCTCCGTGATGCGGCCCTCGCCTTTGAGGATTTTGAACGACCGTTCGAGTTTATCCGTTAAATTTTCAAACATAGGTCTGCGAAATTTTGCCCACAAAGATAACGAATAATTCACAAAGAGCAAGGGCCGCGGCAATTTTCGGCGCCGCTGCCGCCGCCGACCGCACTTTTCGGCGTAAATGTTTGGCAGTCCGGCCTATTGTGCTACCTTTGTGACCGAAGCAAACTATGCATTATGAAAAAAACAGCTTTTGCGGTACTCCTCGCGCTTCTGTGTTGCGTCAGCGGGGCGGCCCAGACTCCCGACGAATGGCAGCCCCCGAAGGGCCTGCCCTACGGCAACGAAATCGGCATCCGCTACGGCGCCCAGATCCAGCTCGGCAACGGCGGCCGGCTTTCGCCCGACCTGCAGGCGTTCAGCATCGACTATGCCCGCTACAACTACTACAACATCGGCTTCCGCACGGGTCTGAACGTCTTTCTGGACTCCGACGTCTTCGACTACTATTCCATCCCGATGCAGTTTACATGGCGGACGGGACGTATGGTGTCGGCATGGCGCAGAAGCAGGGACGAAGGCTATCCGAACAACGACCCTTATGGCAACGATTATTACGGGTATTACGGGGAGAGCAAACCCGACTGGGGCAGTGCGTTCCTCACCACGCTGTTCTCGATTCTCCCCTCGGCGTTCGAAGTGCATACGGGTTTCACACCGGGCATGATGTTCGGGCCGCTGAGCCTTCCGCCCTATGACGGGGGATTTCTCGTCAGACACCGCTTCAGCTGTACTTTCGATGTCGGCGCGCGGCTGATTATTCCCATCTGGCGGTTCAATCTCTACGGAGATTTCACCTACCATTGTTATATTACGGATAATTTCGGATTCCGATACGGAGACTTCCGTCCGACCCGCTCCTATATGGGCGTCGGCGTCGGCCTGTCGTTCAACTTCTGACCGGATTGCCGGGTCGCCGCAATCCGGTTGCCCAGCCGTCGCAATCCGGTTGCCCAGCCGTCGCAGCCCGGTTGCCCCAGCCGGTCGCTTACCGCAGCAGTCCGGCTTCGTAATAAATTACGATCTGTTCGATCATCCGGTCTTCGTTCTGCTTGTCGTATTCCGACTTGAGGTTCTGTCCGAAGATGCGCGACACGCCCTGCCAGAATCCCGCCACAAAGCCGCCCCGGAACTCCTTCAGCACCTCGTAGGCGGTGTATTCCGTTTCGCGGTCGATCAGTTTCAGCAACACTTTGCCCTGCGTGCGGGTCATGTGCTTCAGCACCGGCGTATACTCCTCCTTGATTTGGTTGTAAACCTGCCTGATATAGGCTTTCTGCGCCTTCTTCGTCGGCAGGCGGCACAACTCCTCCTCCATGGCCGCCATCTTGGCTTTGGCGATCCGGGCGATGGGGTAGACCTTCTTCACGGCATCGACCAGCTTGCGGTAGCGGCGCAGGTCCACCGGGCGGCTAAATACGTAAACCGGAAGAATGTGCACCAGCGGCACGGAGTCGCCCTTTTCCACGCACCACTCCTGATGCCAGAAGCCGCGGCCTCCCTGCGCCTGCGCTCCGGGGAGTGCGGCGGCCAGCGTTATCAGAAGCAGAAGCCACTTTTTCATGTCCGTAAAAAATTGTTACCTTTGCGAAGGTAATTATTTATCGGTTAAACGTCATACGCCAGAACGATATTATGCTCGAAAAAGGATTGTCGGCCCAGAGCCGCACTACGGTAACGAACGAAAATACGGCCGCCGCGATGGGATCGGGCGACCTGCCCGTATTCGCCACGCCTTCGATGGTGGCGCTGATGGAAAACGCCGCCATGACAGCCGCGGCGGCCGCATTGCCTGCCGGCTCGACGACCGTGGGCGCGGAGATGAACGTCACCCATATCAAACCTTCGGGGCTGGGCGCCGAAATCACCGCGACGGCCGTGCTGACCGAAGTCGAGGGACGCAAGCTGACTTTCAACGTCGGCGCGCGCGACGCCGGGGGGATGATCGGCGAGGGCGTGCATATCCGCTATGTCGTGGACTGCGAGAAGTTCATGGCCAAACTGGGCTGACCGTGGACCGACCAAGTGCCGAACCTCGGCGCCGCAGCCGCTTCCGTCTGTGGTGCGGACGTCTCTGGTACACCTGCCTGCGTTACGGGTTGTGGTACTTCGGCGGCCTGCGTTTCGCCCGTAAATCCGGCTCTCCGAGCTGCGACTATTCGCACTTCCGGCACCGGACGCCCTTGCTGCGCAGGCTGAAGGACGTCGACATGCAGTACCAATACAACAAGATCACCAATCTCCGGCTGGCCGCGGCGCGTCTCGACGGCGTGGTGCTGCGTCCGGGCGAGACGTTCAGCTATTGGCGGCTGATCGGACGTCCCTCCCGCCGCAAGGGCTATCTCGACGGCATCGTTCTTTTCTGCGGCACGTTCCGCCCCGGAGTCGGCGGCGGACTCTGCCAGATGTCCAACCTGATCTTCTGGATGACGCTCCATACGCCGCTGACCGTTGTCGAGCGTTACCGCCATTCGTACGACGTATTTCCCGACTGCGGCCGCACCAGCCTTTCGGAAGCGGCGCGACCTGCGTTTATCCCTACCGCGACCTGATGATCCGCAACGATACGCAGACGACTTTCCGCCTGCATGTCACCGTAGGCGGCGAGTTCCTCGAAGGGGAGTGGCGCGCCGACCGGCGGCCGGAATACTCCTACCGCGTGGTCGAACGGGATCACTGCATGCAGAGCGAATACTGGGGCGGATACAGCCGCCACAACAAGCTCTACCGCGAGGTGTACGACGCCGAAGGCCGCTGCGTCGATGTGCAGTACGTCACCCGCAACGACGCGCTGATGATGTATTCGCCGTTCCTTGCGGAGAACGCTCAGCCCGGAAAACGGCCGGCCGACAATCAGCGGCCCGGCTATGAATAACCGCCTGTAAATGAAAAGGGCGCAGGGGAAAATCCTCCGCGCCCTTTTTCACATCGCTCCTCTCCGGTCATAGCCCGATCAGCAGGTGTTCGAGCAGGATGACCAGAATGCCCGACAGATAGCCGACGAACGCCAGCAGCGTGATTTTCTTGAAGTACCACGCGAAGTTGATCTTTTCCAGCCCCATCGCCACGACGCCCGCCGCCGAACCGATAATCAGCAGACTGCCGCCCACGCCTGCGCAGTAGGTCAGCAGGTGCCAGAACAGTCCGTCCTGCACGAACGACTGCATGTAGGCCGGATCGGCGCTGGCCGCAACCGCCGCCGCGTCCATGACCGGATACATGCCCATACATGCGGCCACCAGCGGTACGTTGTCGATGACCGACGAAAGCACGCCGATGACGCCCGCGATCGTGAAGACCTCGTGCACCTGCTTGTCGAGCCAGTTGGCCACGTCGGTCAGCACGCCCGCGCTCTGCAGTGCGGCCACCGACATCAGGATGCCGAGGAAGAAGAGAATCGTCGGCATGTCGATATGCTTGAGCACTTTCGAAACGCGGCATTTGATCGACTCCTCGATGCCGCGTTTGCGGTCGTAGATGATCTCCGTCAGCACCCACATCACGCCCAGCGAAACCATCATGCCCATGTAGGGCGGCAGGTGGGTGATGCTCTTGAATACGGGTACGAACAGCAGGCTGAGGACGCCCGTGACGAGGATGAACTTGCTCAGCCGCGGACCCACGCCCTTGGGCAGCTCCGCTTCGAACGCGCTTTCGTCCACGGGGGCCGCGTCTTCGTTGCCCACGTAGCGCATCGCGATCGCCGTCGGGATGATTACCGATACGATGCACGGCACGAAAAGCGTTCCCATCAGGGCCGCCGCAGTGACGTTGCCGCGCATCCAGAGCATGATCGTCGTCACGTCGCCGATGGGCGACCATGCGCCGCCGCTGTTGGCCGCGATGACGATCAGGCTGGCGAAAATCCAGCGCTCCTTCTGATCCGCAATGATTCGCCGCAGCAGCATTACCATGATGATCGTCGTGGTCATGTTGTCCAGCGCCGCCGACATGAAAAACGTGATGATGGCCAGCAGCCACATCAGCTTGTGCTTGTTGCGAGTGGTAATGTGGTCGGTGATGACGTTGAAGCCGCCGTGCGTGTCGATCAGATCGACGATGGTCATGGCTCCGATCAGGAAAACCAAGATTTCGCACGTGTCGCCCAGATGGTCTACCATCTCGTGGCTGATGTTGCTGTCGTGTCCCCACAGGCTGAAAACCGTCCATATCGCGCCGCACATAAGCAGTGCGATGGCCGATTTGTCCACTTTTACCTTATGCTCCAGCGCGATGAACGTGTAACCCACCACGAAGAGCAGAATCATTGTCAGAATCATGCTTTATGTGTTAAAAATCATATTCTCCGGCGCGGAAGACCTTGATCTCCCCGGTCGGCTGCCGGTTCATCAGCACCTGCGCCGCAATAAGCGAGCCGCTGTCCGTCCGGTAGCAGATGACCTGAGCCGCGGGCTGGTAGCTGCGGGGCAGGTTCTGCAGTACCGCAAAGTTGCCGCATTCGATCGCCGACTGCACTTTGGGCAGATCGTGCGCCTCGAAGGAGTATTCCGAGCGGTAGAGCCGCTCGCGGCTCCGCTTCTCGACCGGGGCCGACGAATCGCCGAACAGCCGGTAGCAGATCATCACGATGCCCGTGCAGAGGATGCAGGAGCTGATCAAAAGGTTCCACTGTGACAGCATGTCGTTCTCGGTAAAGAGACTGACATGGGAGTTGGCCCACAGCAGGGCGATGCTGCCTGCCGTCAGCACGATGCCTAATGACGGGTTGTAACGGCGGCATGTAATTTCGGGCGATGCGGAATAAATCGCATCATCGATCATATTTTTCATTGATGAGTTTTCGTTTGGTGAAAGATTCGTGAAAGTATTGTCCGCATGCCGGAGCGTGCGGTTCGAACGTGAATCCTCCGCTAAATGATAATCCTCCTCAAATAATAAATATACCGATCGGCCCTGCGTATGCTGGGCGGGCGTACGCCGCATTTTCCGACAGCCGGTGCGGCCGGGTGCGGATTGCCTGCGCAGGCGTACCCGCGGGTCCCCGCCACGATGAAATTCTCCGCGTGGCGGACGCTTCGTCCTGCGCCCTGTTCCGCTCCCGAAAGCTGGGTGCAGCCCGTGCAGGCGGTAGCCAGCAGGGGTGCGTTGTCGGTCTCGAAACGTTCGCTGTCGGCCTGCGAGAGAACGGCGGCGGTGATTTCGGCCCGGAGCGTACGGGACTGACTCTCCCCGGCGGCGTTTACCGTCGCCGCCGCCCAGCACAAAGCCAATATCATCAACCACTGTTTCATCCTTGCAAAAGTAATAAAATTATACCGACTATGCACCTTGATTTGCAGCATTTTTCGCTTCCGGAATTGTATTTTGGGAAAATTTGCTTATCTTTGTGCCGCTTTCGAGCAACGGATTGAGCTGTGGTGTAATGGTAACACAGCAGATTTTGGTTCTGTCGTTCCAGGTTCGAGTCCTGGCAGCTCAACTCACACAAAGGGAGACTTTCGAGGTCTCCCTTTTGTGTTATCGCGCTGTCCATCAGCTGTCTACACCAGTCCGGCACGGCTTTTGCCGGAGGGTTCCGGCGTCATTTCCCGGATTTCTCCGGCTCCGGATTTTCGTCGTCCGTTCCGCCGCACTGCGTCGCATTGTCGAGCATGCCGGTCAACAGTTCCATCGTTTCGATATTTTCCGCCTCTGCGGTGTCGGTCTTGTCGGTTTTCAGTGTGTCCATGATCGAATGATTTAGGTTTATCGGATTTTCTTGCGCGTTATGACGGCGGCGATCCACAACAGCGCGACGGCGCCGATGACCGAAGTCGCCAGACTGCCGAGCGAACCTATCGGCGCAGGTCCTACGGGCGAGAAGAGCCAGCCTCCCAGCACGCCGCCGACGAGTCCTACGATAAGGTTGATGATGAGCCCTGAGCCGTCGCCCTTGACGATGAGGTTGGCGATCCATCCGGACGCCAGACCTAGCAGGAGGTACCAGACAAAATACATAGATTTCCAGTTTTGATCTTATGTACCTGCCGCGTGCAAAATTCGTTCCCGATGTTGCGCCGGGGCGCTAAAGCGCCTGTTTCAGCGCTTTTGCCAACTGGTCGGGGCACGACGTGCCCTTGCCGCGGCAGTCGATGCCTTCGAGCCGCGCGACGGCATCTGCGGCTTTCATGCCGCGTACGAGCGCGGCGATGCCCTGCGTGTTTCCGGAACAGCCGCCCGTGAAGGTTACGCTGCGGATAACGCCCTCTTCCAGTTCGATGTCGATTTGCCGGGAACAGGTCCCGACGGTGGGATAGGATATGTGCTGGGTCATGGTGTCTGATATGAAAATTCGACCGCAAATATAGCAATAAACGGCGAAACGGGAAATCTTTTCTGAATGTAGGGGAGGTGCTTTCGCGGCCGCGGCTGTTGCGGGAATGCGCCGACCTGTCGACCTGCGGATCGTCTGGCTGGCTGGCTGGCTGGCTGGCGCTTGACCGGTGGATCGGCGGCCGAAGGGCCGAAGATCGGCGTGTCTCTTTGTGTGAAGGGCCTAAAAAAACATTGCCGAAAAGGGGGTAATCTGTAAGAGGCGCTTAAAAGATTCCCCCCCCCTCGACAATGTTATTGGGATCGTGCCCGGATTGCTCCGGTTGCTGGTGCAAATATAGGGATAAATTCCTAACCGACAAACAAAAAAGCTGCAAAATTTGCAGCTTTTTCTGTTTTCGCGTATTCTGTTTACTGACGCTGGAGGTCGCTGTTGTCGGCTACCACCATGTTCTTGTCGATGCGCAGCGTTACGTTGCCGTCCACTTCGATCAGCAGGGTGGTCTCCTTGATCTCCTTTACCGTGCCGTAGATACCGCCGGCGGTGATGACCTTGTCGCCCTTTTTCAGCCCGTCGCGGAAAGCCTGCATCTGCTTGCGGCGCTTGGCTTCGGGACGCCACATGAAGAGCCATAAAACCAGCACCATGAGGCCGATCATAATGATGAAACTGTACTGCTGCATGAAACCCGGCTGGGGTTCTACGGGCGGCACCTGAAGAAAATTGATCATACGTCGTTATGTTTTAGTGTTTAATTTCTGTAACGGGACAAATATACGAAATATTGTCGAATACGCAACTATTTATTCCACTTCGGCTTCGATAAACAGCCGGAGGGGACTGCGTGCCCCGGCGAACGAGACGTCGAGCGTCTTGAGCTGCCAGCCCCATTCGCCCCTTGCGTCGAAAGTGAGCGTCACCTGCTGCGCATCGCCGGCGTTAATCGGCTGATTGTCATATTCGAGCGTCGTGCATCCGCAGCTGCGGCCGTATTTGGCGATGACGACCGGTCCGCTTGTCTCGTTGGCCAGCCACAGACGCAGCTGGGCGATTTCGCCCGAATGCAGGCGTCCGAAACGCACGGTGTCCGTACCTCCCGTGTCGAGAATCTTGTCCGTGAGGGTGATAATCCGGCCTTTGCGTTCGGTCTTCACCTGCCGGGCGCCGCATGCCGCGAGCGACGCGGCCAGAAGCAGCAACAGACAGACACGCAGCATCGGACCTCAGATCAGGCCGCGGCCCGCTTTCTTGATGCGGCCTTCGGCGGTGAGCGAATCGACGATCTTGTCCAGCACGCCGTTGATGAAAGTGCTGCTGCCGGGTGTCGAGTAGTATTTCGAAATCTCGATGTACTCGTCGAGCGTCACCTTGACCGGAATCGACGGGAACGAGGTCAGTTCGGCCATCGCCGTGCCGATGATGAGGTTGTCCATGAAGACGATGCGCTCCACGTCCCAGTTGGAGGTGAATTTCTCGATATAATCCTGATAGGAGTCGTAATTGACGAGCGATTTTTCGAACAGCGTCCGGACGAACTGCGGGTCCTCGTCGCTCTTGAATTTCGCGGGAACCTTCAGCTCCGTGTGCGTCGGGCGCAGGTTCGAGAGCGAACGCAGGATCATCATCACGATATAGGGCAGGTCGTCGCTCCAGAGGATCGACATCTCCTCCAGCACGTTGTCCAGCGGTTCGCAGCTCTGAAGCTCCTTGAAGAAGTCTTCGAGCAGTTTGCGGTCGTCGGCGAACGAACGCTCCGGACGCGCCATGTAATCCTTGAAGTAGTCGCTTTCGGTCAGCTGGGTGTAGAGCGTGCGTATCAACTCCGGATACCGCGTCCAGTTCAGCTTGCGGGCCGCCGCATAGTCGTTCACCGCGTCGCTGTTGGCGATTACGCGGATGATCTGGTTGTCGACGAATTTGGTGTTGGGGTTGAGGTCTTCGTGTGTCGGCAGTTTTTTCTGCTTGGCCAGCTCCTGACGCTGTTCGGCGTAACGGGCGATTTCCACGGGCAGGATCAGTATCTGGAAGTAGAGGTCGTAGGCCTTGTCGACGGACGTCATCAGCGTTTTCTCGGACGCAATCATGTTGTCTGCACCCGATTTGAGGTGCGCGAACAGCGCTTTGACGACCTTAATACGAAGTAATCTTCTGCTCAACATATCTTTTAGAACGGTTTTAACGGCCGCAAAGATAGAAAAATTTTTCCGTAAAGAAAGAATTATTGCCTATCTTTGCGGTCGTATGGAGCAATTGGAAGAAAAAGAGATCATACCGTACGACGTCATCGTCGTCGGTGCGGGGGCTGCGGGCATGATGGCCGCAGGAACCGCCGCGCGCAACGGAAAACGTGTGCTGCTCATCGAGAAGATGGAGAAATCGGGCCGTAAGGTCCGCATCACGGGCAAGGGCCGCTGCAACGTCACCAACGCCCGCCCTGCCGAGGAGTTCGCCTCGCAGGTGCGGATCAATGCGGAGTTTTTCGCGCCGGCCTTCGCCGAGTTCAACAACCGCGCCGCCATCCGCTTCTTCGAGAGGGCGGGCGTGAAGCTCGAAATCGAGCGCGGCGAACGGGTCTTTCCCAAAAGCGGCAAGGCGTGGGACATCGCTACGGCCCTGTTGGAATATTGCTTCGAGAACGGCGTCAAAATCATATACAATACGCGCGTCACCGGGATTATGACCTTGGGCAGCAAGGTCTTCGGCGTCCGCTATATCAACAAGCGCGGTTTCGAACGCAAGGAGGAGTGCCCGAACGTCATCGTCGCTACGGGAGGGCTTTCCTATCCCGCGACGGGTTCCACGGGCGACGGATACGCCTTCGCATCCGACTTGGGGCACTCCGTAGAGCCGGTGCGCCCTTCGCTGACGCCGCTCGTCTCGTCGCATCCGCAGATCAAATACCTCGACGGCCTTCTGCTGCGCAACGTCCGGGCGACGCTTTGGATCGACGACCAGCCCGTGCGCGAGGAGTTCGGCGAACTGGGATTCTCGCAGCGCGGCATCGAGGGCGCCGTGGCGCTGCGGATGAGCCGCGACGCGGTGGATGCGCTGATCGACCAGCGGCGCGTGAAACTGGTCGTGGACCTCAAACCCGCGCTTACCGAAGAGGTGTTGCGCGAGCGGATCGCGCGCGAGATCGCCGATATGGAGCCGACCGAGTTTTTCACCGAACTGCTGCGTAAGCTGGTTCCGAAGCCGCTCGTCTTGACTCTTGTGCATGAAATGGACGTCAACGGCAAGAATTACGTCAGCAAAATCACCGAAGAGCAGATCGGCCGCCTGATAAAGACGCTCAAGGGATTCACCTTCCCGCTTACGGATTATGCGCCGTTCGAATATGCCGTCGTGACGGCCGGCGGCGTCTGCTGCGACGAGGTGAACCCCTATACGATGGAGTCGCTGAAGGTCCGGGGACTTTACTTTGCGGGCGAGGTGCTGGACCTCGACGCCAATACGGGCGGATACAACCTGCAGATCGCCTTTTCGACAGGCCGTCTGGCGGGCATGCTGAAAAAATAGGGGAGATGAGGATCGGCGGCCGCACTATCGGACTGGGTTTTTACGGACGGATCGCAGAACTGCACAACCGGCTGGTCCGCGCCCGTTATTTTCGGGGGCACGGAGTCCATTCGCCGTTCGTATATAATATTGTACGGGAGGTCTTCATGCGCGGCGAGCTGCTGCCGGGCGACCGGCGGCTGTACCGGGCGCTGCGCGGTGCCGGAGTTCCCGAACGCCGGGCGATACAGTTGCAAAACGTGGCGATTCATTGCGGTTACGGTACGTTTGGCCTGAATCGTGCGGATGCCGAATTCTGTATCCTGACGCGGGACCTGCCCCGTGCGGAGACGCTGGCGTTGGTCGCCGCCGCGGGCGAAGCAGGGCATACCGTCGCCCTGATGTCGCCCTGCGAGGGACAGGATCGCCAGATGTTGTGCCGTCAGATCGTGGCGGCGCATCGTTCGACGACGGTGGACAATAGGGGATACCTGCTGATTTTCAACAATAATTTGCCGAAACAACATTTCCGGATATGAAAATATACACCAAAACGGGCGACAAGGGGACCACGTCTCTGGTCGGCGGCGAGCGGGTTTTCAAGACCGACGAACGGGTCGAAGCGTACGGCTCGGTAGATGAATTGGCGGCTTTTACGGCGTTGTTGTGCGACAATATGCGCTCCGATGCCGCACTGACGCCGTATGTGGACGACTTGAACCGCATCCTTTCGCGGCTGATGACCGTCGAAGCCCTGCTGGCCCGCGGGAAATCGGGCTGCGAGAAGGTCGCTCCGCTGGCGCCCGAAGCAGTCACGTGGCTCGAAGGGCGGATCGACGCCTTGCAGGCTGCCGTACCGCCGATCGACAAGTTTACGATTCCCGGCGGCAACGCCGTCGTTTCGATGTGCCATGTCTGCCGCACGGTTTGCCGCCGCGCCGAACGCGCCGCACTGCGCGCCGACGAGAAATACGGCACGGACGCCGAGGCGCTGATGTTCCTGAACCGGCTGTCGGATTACTTCTATGCGCTCGGACGCATGCTTACGGCGCATTACGAGGTCGATGAAACCTTGTGGATTCCGTAATCTGTTGAGTGCAAGCGTGTTTATCCTGCACCGGCGATGTTTTGTTGTTTTTTCTTTGTTTTTCTCGTTTTTTTTATACTTTTGCAAATCAGTGATGGCGGAACAGTCCCGTTTTCGGTTTGGCTAATCCGCTGATATTTGGGAACTTAAAAATATTGAAATTATGTACTGGACACTTGAATTGGCATCGAAACTCGAAGATGCCCCTTGGCCTGCCACGAAAGACGAACTGATCGACTATGCAGTACGTTCGGGTGCACCTCTCGAAGTGCTTGAAAATCTGCAAGAAATAGAAGACGAAGGCGAGATATACGAATCTATCGAAGACATCTGGCCCGATTACCCCTCGAAAGACGATTTCTTCTTTAATGAAGAGGAGTACTGAAAAGAATTTTGGGCTGAAATGGCTCAAAATGACATAGTTAAATTACTCGACGGCACGATTCATAATCGTGCCGTTAGTATTTAAGGGACATTTCCGGTTAAATAAAATTGACAAAAAATTGACAATTTTTGGATTCATCTTTGTGATGGTAAAAAATCGGAAATTATGGGTAGACTTAAATCAGAATGTCCCTCTGGCAACTTTATTGTGCGCACCAAGCCGAACGCAAAAGGGGAAGTTGCATCCCGTTTCATCCTAATTTTTAAGCATACTCTTGTTGCTATGGAGTAATACTTATTTCTGAGACATAAGAACGACGGCCAAATGTCCGCCCGGTCGGGGATCGTCTGCTATGACGCGCATTTGCTCGGCTGTAGACGAATAAAACGGCCGCTCCGAAAGAAGCGGCCGTTCTGTTTGCTGTCCGATCCCGTTTACTGAACGATCGAGATCGTGGGGTTGATATTGTTTTGTACGGATATGCGGTGCGTACCGCCGTTGGGAGCGGCTAAGGCTCCCTTTCCGCTGGCCTGCCAGTTGGCCATGCAACGGAGCCGGATCAGAATATCCCCGTTATTGATGGCATGCTCGAACGTCATGTTGCGGTCGATCAGACAATGGTCCGTATTCATCATTTCGTAATTGTAAGAGAATGTCTGCGCCTGATCGCCCTCTCCGACGGTCGTCGTCTGCAAGGGCGCTCCGGGCTTCCATTCGCCGCCGTCGTAGTACTCCAGCATCCAGTATTTCATACCGGTTCCGGATGCGCGTGCGTGGAACTTGGCGTTGATGACCGTTCCGGCCTTTATGGTCATTTCCGGAATGGTGAACAGCCACCAGTCGCCCGGCCATCCGCCCGTGATATAAGGCTCGCCGGCCGTATTGGCACGGGCTATCTTGTTGTTTACGTCGAGTGCCGGATCGCAGTTGCTGATATAGCTGATATAGCCCTTTCCGGTTGCCGACGGCATTTTGTTGTCCACGACGAACTCATCGACGTTGACGCCCTTTGTAAATACCCATTGCGCCGGCAGATTCGAAGGAATTTCCCGTACGATCGTCTTCTCGTAGACGCCGCCGAACGGATCCGTTACGACGACCTTGATCGTCGAGCCGGGAACCTGCGCTATGGCGGAGAACATATGGGCATTGTAGCCCGTGAGGTAGGTGCTGTTGGGCGATCCGGGGGCGTGGGCCGGTTCCAGTACGTCTTTCTGCCATGTGTAGTGCGTCGGGTCCTTGCGGTATACGCGGGTCGCTGTGAGCGGCTGTCCGTTTTCGGTCACGGATACCGTCCAGTCCTCGTCCCAGTTCCATACATTGACCAGCACTTCGTTGGCCTTGGCGCCCACGGCGCTCTTGTAGTCGCTCTTCACGAAATTCATGTCGTATACGGCGAACTGCTCGTTGCGGGCCACCTCGATCCCCTTATAGTACCACTGCACGGCCGTTCCGTTGAATTTGAATACGCCGTATCCCGTCGGGGAGCCGTCCTTGCACAAGTCGTAGTCGGCGCCTCCGTTGGCGCTTTTCACGTTGAACCACCACGTGCCGCATACGGCTGCGACGTTATGTTCGCGTACGCCTTCGGCGATCTTCGCGTGGTGATTGGTGTGCGTATGTCCGGTGAGGAATTCCACCTGATAACCCTGCAGCAGACCGAGCAGGTCGTTTCCGCCCGAAAGCGTCACGATCGGGTTCAGACCGGCCGAGGTCATCGGGGCATGCATGGCGACCACGATCTTCTTGGACTTGTCCACGTATTTCAGGTCTTCGGCCACCCATGCCATCTGCCATTTCTGCGGGTCGGAGTCGCCGAGCAGACCGATCCGCTCGATGCGGCTGCCGCCGTTGTAATTGTCGTACTGGTCGTTGTCCAGAACGATGTAGTGTACGTCGCCGATGTTGAACGAATAGTAGGTGGGGGCTATGTGCTGCTTGAAAGGCAGTTCCGTGAAATAGTCTCCGACTACCTTCGGATCGTTGTCGTGGTTGCCGATCACGTTGAAAACCGGGCAGGGGAAGTTCTTCATCAAGTCCTTGTAGTTCGGCAGCTGGTAGCGTACCTCCACCATGTTCTCAGGACCCTGATTCATGGTTTTGTACCAGAACGCATCCCACGTGATGTCGCCCAGACAGAGCGCATACACGTTCGCATACTGCGCCATTTCGGCCGTGATGTCGGGCATGAACTTGTTCTTGTACTGGTCGATGTCGGCATATTTGCCTGCCGTGTTCGGGGTCTTGCTCGCCAGATGAAGGTCGGTGAATACCATCATCACATGGTTCGTGTTTCCGCCGGGGATCTCCGTAAGCGCGAAATCGTGCTGCTCGTTGTCTTCGTTGAGCAGCTGCTGGCTCATGGCCGGGAAGGCCGGATAACCCGCTTCGCTCTCGATGTTGTATCTGGAGGGGATGGAAACGAATACGTACCCCATTTTCTTCTCCGAGGGCAGGTAATAGACGCCGTCCTTGTCGGTCTTGGTGACGATGACTCCGTCGGACACCACCACGTCTGCGACCGCCTTTTTCCCGCAGTAGACGCGGCCCTTGACGGTCATGCCCGCCTGATCGGGAATCGCGGGGAAGTGCGCCTTGTAGATCGTCATCGGCCCCAGCACCTGCTGCTTGTTGTAACGCTTCAGGATAAGCTCGTACGAGCGCAGGTCGATCGTCTTGGGAACGGTTATTATGACGTAATCCTCGGCCACCTCGCTGATCTCGGCCTGAAAATATTTGGTCTCCTCTTCAGGGTCTTCCGACGTGGAACGGAACAGGAATACGTCGTATTTGTCGAATCCGGTTCCCATGATCTTGATGGGGTCCTCCGGGATGAAGATCTCCTCCGCATCGGGCATCACGAGATCTTCGATGAAGACGGCGGGGATAATTTCCTCCTGTTCGGGCGTCGGTTTGGTCCATGTCGGATCTTCCGAACAGCTGATTCCGATGCACAACAGCAGAAATGCGGCTGCGAACAGATACGGTAATCTGAATTTTATCAATCGTTTCATTTTTCTCATTGTTTAGATTTTTGTCTAATCCTGCCGAATCGCTCCGGGAGGGGAGCGGCCCGGCAAGATTATCCTGCGTTACACCGGATTAATTGACTTTTTTCTTCAGGCTCGTATAGATCATGCGGTTCGTACCCGTCGCGCTGTTGGCGGCCTTGCCGTCCACGCGCTCGTCGGAATTGACGCGGAACCGCAGCCAGAGCGAAGACTGGTTCTTGCAACCGTCGGGCAGTTTGAAGGCGAAGTTCTTGGGACCGGGTATTACCTCCCAGTTTCCGGCCTTGTAGTCGGTTACGAAGGTCCACGGACCGGCCTCGGCCGCAGCCCACTCGATCGAGAAGGGACCGGGGCCCGACTGCGAGCTGGTGGTGCAGAAGCATACGTAAAGGTCGTCCGAAATGCCTGCCGTCGAAGTCTCGAAGTACCATGCCTTCTGGGTCGGCGTATAGGTGTCGTTCGACTGGGCGCCCCAGCCGCCGCAGTTGGCGGAATAGTATCCCTTCTCGGTGCCGTTGACCGACGCATCGACGCGGACATAGGCGGCGCCGCTGTAAAGGCGGAAGGTGGTGCTCTGCGCGATGACGGCCTTGGGGGCGAAGTTCACGAACAGCTGTCCCGTGCCGACTTTGGGAACGAGTATCTCCTTGTCGGGAAGCGTTTCGGGCCAGTAGAATTCGGTGACGGGCACGTAACGCCGGGCTTCGGTCAGCTTGTCGCGGTCGTTGATGTTGCGCATCCTGATCGCCCATTCGTTTTCGACCTTGATCAGAATACCCGTTATATCCAGCATCGGATCGTCAGTCAGCAGTTCGTAATGTTTGAACATGGCGCCCGTCTCGACGCTGGTGCCGCCGTAGACGTAGTGGCTGATCGTGTTGCCGTCGCGGTCCAGAAGCAACTGGGCGAGGTCGGTAGGACGTCCGCCGCCGTAAATGGAGCCTTCGTTGGCGTTGTAGTAGGTTCCGTGCGGGAATACGAACTGGAGATTTCTGATCGTTACCAGCGTACCGAGCATTTCGTCCGTCAGGCCCTGCGTGCTTTCCATCACCTTCGGTTCGATCGGAGCGCCGCCCGTGGTGATGACGTCGCGGATGCGTTCGGTCGAAATGGTGATGTAGGGCTGTCCGTCGTCGTCGATCACCGACTGCGTATTCATGAGCGGTATGGTCACCAGCGAATTGAGCTGGAGCGAGTGCGAGCCTTCCTGAACGCGGAACTGAATGGCGCGTCCGCTGGCGTCCTGAACGAAGAACGCGGCGGGATTCGGGCAGTTGCCGGATACGCGGTCGCTGATCACGGTGCCCTGTATCTTGACGTTCTCACGAACGGTTCCCTGCAGGCCGCCCAGCTTCTCGTACACCTCGGCAATGGTCTTGAGTTCGGCGTTTTCGCCGATATCCAGCGGAATGCTCTGGTAGACGATCAGCTCTACCGTCGTCATACGCTCGGTGGTGGCGTTGAATTCGATACGTCCCGTGCGGGGCACCGTTCCCGCATATTTGGGAACGGAGAACTTGATTTCGTTGTCGCTGATCTCGTCGATCGTGATCCAGCCCTCGCCGGAGTCGCCGACCTTGGCCGTCCACTCCACGTTGCAGGTGACGCCTACCGAATATTTCTCCTCGCCGTTGCTGTTGATGACCACCTTGGGAGGCGTCGTGGTCACTCCGAGTTTGAGCGCCGGATCGACGTCCCGCTGCGAAATCGTGATTTCCTGAATGATGTTGTCGTGCTCGTGCTTGCCAACGACGCGGAAGCGGGCCTCCCGCAGTACGGGGTCCTTGGCCGGCTGTTTGGATACCTTTACGGCGAAAACGCCGTCGTCGGAACCCTCCTTGGGCCAGATATTGACCCACGTCTGGGAGGTGTCCGCCATTTCGACCTTCCAGTCGATATTGGAATACACGGTGAAACTGTGCGTCTCTCCCGCTGCGTTGTACAGGAAAGCGTCTTCCGACAGCGTGATATGGGGATCCCGGACAACGTCGGTCTCGTCGTCCTTGCAGGCGACGAATGCCGTTGCCGCCATCGCGCAGAGAGCGAGCGCCTTCAGGCCGGGCCATCTTCCGGAGATGAATTGTTTTATTTTCATATGAATTGTTTTTTCGTTATTTACGGGTTAAATTCAAAACTCGACCGGGATGCTGCGTTGCCTTTCCGGTTGCGATTCGTTTTACGGACACTCTTACCATTTGATGTCCGCATCCCATTTGTGGCCGGTGTAACCGAGGTTGTTGTCCTCCTCCGGATTCTCCAGCTTGACGGCCTTGCGGCTCCACCACACCGGCGTTTTCATGTTGTCTTCGCCCATTTTGGCCAGCTGGGTCGCATAGTTCTTGTTGGACGAACGCAGCACCAGCGGGTAGGGGAAACGGGTCGGATGCACGCCGTCGTTGCGGATGGCTTCGCCCATCACCAGCAGGGGATAACCCGTCCGGCGGTACTCGTGCCAAGACTCGTAGCCCACCGTGAACAGCGAAACGTATTTCTGGGTGATGATGATTTCGGTCGTAGCGTCGTAAGCCACGGCTCCGTTCTGCAGGAAGGTTTCGACGGCCGATTCTGAGATGTCGGGAATCCACTGCTTGAGCGACGCCGTAACCGCAGCATAGTAGGTCTCCGACGCTTCGCCGTCCATCATTCCGCGCTGAATGGCCTCGGCCTTGATGAACAGCACCTCCGAATAGGTCATGAACGTGTACGGGGAGGTGTACTGCCTGAAAGTCGTATTGTTGCTGTTGGATGCGCCGTCGGCCGACTGTTTGGAGATGACCGAAGCCGGGGCGCCGCTCGTGATTCCCACGTAACCGCCCGCGTTGGCTCCGGAGCTTACGCGGTTGCAGTAAACCGAGATGCGGGGGTCGCTTGAGTCCACCATGATGTTGATGAAACGTTCGCCCATCGCGCTGTCGTCGGTGGCGTTGTCGCCGAAATCATTGACGAACGGGCGCGTGCCGCTGTATTTCAGCGTGGCGTTGTCGTCGTTGCTCTCGAATATGGGGTACTGCGAGGGGTTCTCGAATACGGTCTTGATGCGTTCCGCCGAATTCATGTCCCTGCGGTTGCTCACGCGCATCAGCAGGCGCAGATAGAGCGAGTTGGTGAACTTCCGCCATTTGGTCACGTCGCCGTTGTAGAGCAGGTCGCGCTTGGCGTCTATGGTCGAGGTCTTCGTGTAAAGCGTGTTGGCCCGTTCGAGGTCCATCAGCAGCGAGTCGTAGATGACTTTCTGATCGTCGAATTTCGGCTGCATGATGTTTTCGTCGATGCCTTTGAACGCCTCCTTGAAGGGCATGTCGCCGAACAGGTCGGTCATGTTCGAAAGGTAGAGCGCCTTCATGGTCAGGGCTATGGCCTGCGCGTTGGTATTCTCCTCCTTCTCCGCGAGCTTATACATCTCTATGGCATTGACGGCCCAGCGTCCGCAGAAATTCCATGCGCCCTTGAATTCGCTGTCGGTGAGCACGAAGCGGTGCAGCTGATTCAGCGTGCTGGTCTCCACCGTATACTGCATGAACTCGTTGTTGTGGCGCCACGTGCGGTATTTCATGCTTCCGGCGCCCTCGAAAATCAGGTCTTCGAGCATCTGGGAGGAGTTGGCCTTGCCGACCTCCGCCCGGTTGGGGTCCTTGTTGTAATCGTCGAAATTGCTCGTACAGCCGCACAATCCCAAGATTATCACTCCCCCGGTCAATATATATGAATTGATTCGTTTCATCGTCTTATTAGAATTGAAGTTTAAGATTAACGCCATACGTGCGTGTCATCGGGAATGCCGCGGTTTCGAAACCCTTGGTGATTTCCGAACCGTTCATCGTCGCGATCTCCGGGTCGAACTGCGGCCAGTTGGTCCAGCAGAAGAGGTTCGTGGCGAAGAAGGCGATCGAAGCGCCCTGCAGCACCTTGGTCTTGGCCGCGATCTTCTTGGGAAGCGAATATTCGAGACGTATGTCCTTCATCTTCAGGAACGACGTGCTGAAGGTGTTGTTCACCACGTTGTCGCGGTTGAACACGCGCAGGTTGTAGTAGCTCTCGATGCTGGCCGTCACGGTCTTGTTGATCGAGTAGGTGCCGTCGGCGTTCTGGTTCACGCCCTTGTGGATCAGACCGTCATAACGGCCGGGAAGCGTCGCTTTTATCTTACCCTGATAGCCCAGCATGGCGTTGGTGAAGGAGTAGGCCTGCCCGCCCCATTGCGCCGAGAACGAGAAGCTCAGGCGGAAATTCTTGTAGGAGATCGAGTTCATCCAGCCCGCTTTCCAGTCGGCCTGCGTGTTGCCGAGGTTCTCGAATTCCGAAGCCAGTACGGGATAACCGTCCGAATCGACGATGTCCCAGCCCGATACGTCGATCGTCGATCCGTCGTCGGCCGTGACGTAGGAACCCTTGGGGGCCTTCTCGTAGCCCGAACCGTACAGGTCGCCCAGCGATCCGCCCGGAACGGCGCGGATTTCGCCGCGGGGACCGGTTGCGATGGTCCAAGAATCCAGATTCGGGGCCAGCTCCACGACCTTGTTGCGGTTGCGCGACCACGTGAAGTTCATGTCCCAGCGGATGTTCTTGTTCCTCACGGGCTGTATGCGGGCCGATACCTCCCAGCCGCGGTTGTTGATTTCGCCCGCGTTCACGATCGTATTGTAGACGCCGGTGGTGATGTCTACGGGCACCGAAATGATCTGGTTCGTGGTGGTCGCGTTGTAGAACGCCACGTCGAACGTCAGACGGCTGTCGAAGAAGCGGCCCTCGACGCCGAACTCCCAGCTCTCGACGTTTTCGGGTTTGAGGTTGTAGTTCGCCTTGTTGGTCGGCATGTTGAAGCCGCCGGTGAAGGAGGAGTTGTTGTAGTAGTTGAGCAGCTGATAGGGCGACGTGTCGTTACCCACGTTGGCCCACGAAGCCCGCACCTTGAGGAAATTGACCATCGGGGTGTCGATGTGCAGCAGGTCGCTGAGAATGACGCTGCCGCTGACCGAAGGATAGAAATAGGAGTTGTTGCCCGGAGCCAGCGTACTCGACCAGTCGTTGCGGCCGGTGACGTCGAGGAATATCATGTTGCGCCAGCTGGCCGATATGAGTCCGTAGAAGCTGTTGATCGACTTCTGACGGCGTATGGAAGTCACTTTGGGACGGTCCACCGAGTTGCTCAGGCGGTAGTCGCGGTCCACGACCAGACTTTCGGCCAGCGAGGTGTTCGAACGGTAGGACTGCATCATGTTGTTGCCGCCGAACGATGCGCTCAGGTCGAAGTCGTTCAGTTTCTTGGTATAGCGCAGCAGGAAGTCGTTGTTCATCTCGTAGTCGAACACGGTCTGCTCCTTGTACATACCGTTGATGTAGGTCTTGGCGCCCTTGGGTTTCTGCTGGGTGCGGAAATCGTTGTTGAGGTCCATGCCGCATCGCAGGATCAGCGAAAGCTCTTCGGTGAAGTTGATCGTCGCTGCCAGATTGCCGAACACGCGGTCGCGGTCGAGTTTGTTGAGCTGTTCGTAAGCCGTGTAGTAGGGGTTGTTGCCGTTGGCCGATACGTGCTGGGTGCTTTTGCTCAGGTCACCGCCTTCGCGCACCCATTTCTTGTAGTCCGCCTTGAACCACTGGGCGTCCACGTTGGGCGTATTCCACAGCAGCGGATACATGATCGACGAGCCGCCGTAACCGGTCATCGGCAGGTTGTCGCTGTCCTTGCGGTAGTAGTTCACCTTGGCGTCCAGCTTGATGTACTTGTTGATCTGCTGCGAGAGCGATATCGAGAAGGTCTGCTGTTTGTAACCGGTGTTGGGAACGATCCAGTCGTTGCGCACGTCGGTTACCGAAACCCGGACCGAGGTGCCTTTGCCGTTGTTGCCGCTGACCGAGATGTTGTTGTTCCACGTTACGCCGGTGTCGAAGAATCCCGCGAAGAAGTTGCGCGGACGCCACTCCATCATCGTATAGGTGCCGTCGTCGTTCAGCGAAGGCCACTCGTAGGTCAGATGGCCGTCGAACTTGTCGCCGAAGGCATAGGACGACCAGTTGCGCGACACGCCGTCTACGCTGTAGAACGAATAGGGGTTGCCGCCGAAGCGTCCTGCGCCGTATTCGTACTGGAAATCGGGCCAGAATCCGGCTTTCTCGAACGAAACCGACGAGCTGAACGTAACGCCTATGCCTTTGGTGGTGCGACCCGACTTGGTCGTGATGATGATGGCGCCGTTTGCGGCGCGCGATCCGTACAATGCCGTTGCGGCGGGACCTTTCAGTACGGATACGTTCTCGATGTCTTCGGGGTTGATGTCGCCCGCGGCGTTACCGAAGTCTACGGCGCCGTCGGTCGAGTTGTATGCGCTTTCCGACGTGCTGGAAGTGGTGCTGCTGGTGATGGGCACTCCGTCGACCACGAACAGGGCCGTGCCGCCGTTCATGTTGATGGAGGTTTCGCCGCGGAGAGTCACGCGCATCGATCCTCCGGGACCCGTCGACGCCTGATCGAAGTTCAGACCGGCGACCTTGCCTGACAGAGCATTCATCCAGTTGCTCGATACCGTGCTGGTGAGCACATCGTTGTCCACCTTCGTAACGGCATAACCGAGCGCTTTTTCGTCTCGCTTGATACCGAGTGCGGTTACGACGACGCCTTCGATTTCCTGACTGTCGGCCTCCAGCGTGACGTCTATCCGCGTTTTAGGGCCTATTAGTATCTTCTGGGTCTTATAACCCAGCGAAGAAAAAACGAGGGTCTGAGTTTCCCCCCCCCTTATTTTGTACTTGCCGTTGATGTCCGTGATAACACCTGTCGGTGTTCCCTCGATCGTTACGGCGCAGCCTACCGCCGGGGTAGTGCCGTCCGAATCGTAGACGGTTCCTGTGATATCCGCTTTCTTCTGGGCGTAGAGCATCGTCGATGCCAGCACCAGAAACAGGGATAACAAAAACCTCTTAACGTAGAATTTAAAATTCATAAGCATTTGTTTTTGGTTAAATGTTTAAGTTGTTTGAATGTTGTCGGTTAAATAAATATAGGTATGGTCGCCAATGGCTCTGTATGGTGCGGGAAGCGCCGGAAGCGATCAGCGGATTCGAGATTCGATTCGGTTTTTTCCGGCAGGGAATGCTGCCGGTGCGGTCCGAAACCGCGTTGCCTGCGGTTGTCGCAGGGGCGTGGAACCGGCATTTTGCTGCGGGTACAGGTGCCGTCGCATCGGCGGCGGCCATTGCTGTTGTTCTTATTCCGGCAGGTTCCGGAATCCGGTTTGGCGGCAGTTTCGATTTCATGGTCAGTTGTTTAGGCGGCGGTCCATATCAGCGTTCATTTTCCGCTCCCGAAGCGACTTGTTAATTTCAATATGAAAATAATACCTTTCGTTTCAAAACAAAAATACGAATTAGTTTTTACTGTGCAAAATATTTCGTATTTTTTTTAGTTTACAAAACGAAAAATATCCTGTTACGGAGGTTTCGTGTAATAAGGGCGTTGTTCCGGGCGGAAAAACGGCTGCTTTTTTATTATTCACCTCGCTGGATTTCAAATATTTGTCAAATGTCGCCCCGCAGTTGACCGCTGCGGCCGCTGATTTCGGCGGCGCGGTCTGCAATGTCGAATGTATGTTCGGGATGACAGGATACGGCAAGGGCCGCCCCGCAGTGGGGCAGCCCTTGGTTTTTATCAGATGGTTGCGCCTATTTTTCCGCCACGAAGAACAGATCGAAACTCTCGTCCGTCACGGGGCCGATCCGGTAGTCGTCCATGCGGATCGAGGTCGTGAGATCGGTGTTGGACTTCAGGAGTCTGCGGCGGTTTATGCGGTTGAGAACGTCGTAGGGGAATTGCAGCAGACAGCGGGGGAGCCGGTGCTGCAGGTCGAGGATGTCGAAGCGCGTGATGCGCTTCACGCTGCGGCGGTTCTGTTCGTAATATTCCATGACCCGCGCGTTGCCCGAAACGCCGAGCGCCTCGACCGACGAAAATTCGCTGCCGAGCAGGCTGCGCAGCTCCGCAGCGGTGTATTCCCGGATATGCCACGGGTTGCGCGTGAGCGACATCGGAGCGTTCGGGGTCGTCACGATGAACTTTCCGCCCGGACGCAGTACGCGCTTCACTTCGCGCACCAGTTCGAGGTCTTGTTTTATGTGTTCGATCACCTGAAACGAGATCACGAAGTCGAAACTGTCGTTTGCGAAGGGCAGCGGCGGAACTGTCGCCTGCCGGAATTCGACGTTCGGGAGCTGCGTCGGTTCGGGTGCGGGGGCCAGTTTGTCGATGGTGACGAAACTCCGGGCGCGGGGCGCCACGACCTCGATGCCGTAACCGGCCCCCGTGCCTATCTCCAGCACGTCGCCGCTGATGCGCTGCGCCGCGGCATGGTAGGCCAGCAGCGAACGCTGGAACACGAAATTGTCGGAAGCTTCCCGCGAAACCCGTTCCGCGGTCGTTATCTTGGCCATTACTCGTTGATCTTTATTCCTTGTTCGTCCACCGTGACGGCGCCACGTTTGAGCAGCATGCCCAGCGAACGTTTGAAAACCTTCTTGCTCGTCTGCGTCAGCCGGTTCACCTCTTCCGGGGCGCTGTCGTCGTTCAGCGGCAGGAAGCCGCCGTTGTCGCGGACCAGCTGCAGCAAAACCTCCGCCGAGTCCTTCACCTGTGCGAAACCCTCCTGCTGGAGGCTGACGTCGATGCGGTTGTCCTCGGTGAGCTTGCGGACGTAACCCTTCGTCCGGTCTCCGACCGCTATGGGGCGGAACAGCTGGTTGCGGTAGAGCATGCCCCAGTGCCGGTTGTTTATGATCACGCGGTAGCCGATCGGACTCTCCGACGCCACGAGCAGATCGACTTCCTGACGGGGCGCCACCGTGATGATGTCGTTGTTGATGAAGCTCTTGAGCTTGCAGGTCGCCACGCAGCGGCCCGTGACGCTGTCTTCGTAGAGGTAGACGATGTAGCTCCGTCCGGCGATGATGCCGCCCTGCTGGTTGCGGTTCGGAAGGAAGAGGTCCTTGCCGTACAGCCCCCAGTCGAGGAACGCCCCGTGGGCCGTCTTGTCCACGACGCGGAGATAACCCGCCTCGCCGACGCGCAGCAGCGGCGTTTCGGTCGTCGCCACCAGCCGGTCTTCGGAGTCGTGGTAGAGGAAGACCTCCTTTTCGTCGCCCGGCTTGTCTGTCAGGGATATGTAGCGGTTGGGCAGCAGAACCTCGTTCTGCTCCTCGTCCGCAAGGTATAATCCGTAATCCGAGATGCGGCTTACGGTGAGTTTCTGGATGCGTCCTGCTCTGAGCATATTGTCGTTTGTCGGAATTGACCGACTGCAAAAGTACGTTTAATTTCGCGGCTATGCAACTTTCCGCGCGGGAATAGATCGGACCCGCCGCTTCGAATGAATCCGATTTTCCGCCGAGGCTTTGGCTATTGCGGAAAAAAGCGTACCTTTCGGACACTAACCGAAAACTCCCGACCATGAAGCTGCGCCTATTTTCCGCACTCCTGCTCGCAGGATTGCTCACGGCGGCCGCGGCCTTTGCCCGGCAGCCCGTCGATGAACTGTACGACAAGGCCGAATACCGTATCGCGATGCGCGACAGCGTGAAACTCTATACCGCGGTCTATACGCCCAAAACGGATGCCAAAGCCTCCATCCTTATTTTCCGCACCCCCTACGGCTGCGCCCCCTACGGTCCCGGCGAGTTTCCCCGCAGCTTCGGGAGCGGCTATATGCGCAGTTATATCGACCGCGGCTATATCGTCGTCATGCAGGATGTGCGGGGCCGCTTTATGAGCGAGGGCGAATTCGTCCATGTCCGCCCTGCGGGATACGGCGAAACGGACGAGACGACGGACAGCTACGATACGGTCGAGTGGCTCGTGAAACATGTGCCGCACAACAACGGCAGGGTAGGTTTCGCCGGCAGTTCCTATCCGGGCTTCTACGCCATGATGGGCGGTCTCTGCACCCATCCTGCGGTGAAGGCCGTTTCGCCGCAGGCTCCTGTCACCGACTGGTTCATGGGCGACGACGTCCGCCACAACGGCGTGCTGATGCTCACCGACTCCTACCGTTTCCTGAGCGGCATGAACACCCCTCCGGGCCATACTCCGACCGAAAAGATGCCCCCGATGTCGAAGCGGACCCGCCCCGACGAGTGGTCGTTCTTCCGGGAACATGCGACGCTGGCCGAACTTACGGAACTTCAGCGTCCCAATCCTTTCTGGGAAGAGCTTGCCGAACACCCCTCCTACGACGCATGGTGGCAGGCGCGCGACCTGCGCAGGGCCTGCTACAACGTACAGCCGGCCGTGCTGGTCGTCGGAGGGACGTTCGACGCCGAGGATTGTTTCGGGGCGTGGAACCTCTACCGGGCCATGGTCCGGCAAAGTCCCGCAACGCCGTGCCATCTGGTCGTGGGACCTTGGGCGCACGGAGCATGGCGCAACGGCAGCGGAAAACTCGGAGCGTTCGATTTCGGGCGCGAAGCGGCGTGGGAATACTATATGGAGCATTTCGAACTCCCTTTCTTCGACCATTACCTCAAGGGCGAGGGCGCCGCGGACCCGCTTCCCGCCGCCGCGGTTTTCTCGTCGGGCGACAACCGCTGGCATGCTTTCGACCGCTGGACGCCGCGCGAAGCGCGTAAGCTCACCTTCTACCTCTCCGACGGCGGACGTCTCGAAACCCGCCGCCCGACGGCCAAAAGCTCCGCCTCCGCCTATACGTCCGATCCGGCCGACCCTGTGCCCTATATCGAATCCTTCGGCGAACGCCGCCCCAAAGAGTATATGCTCGCCGACCAGCGCTTCGTGTCGGACCGTTCCGACGTGCTGACCTTCGTCACCGAGCCGCTCGACGGGGATATGACCCTCGCGGGACCCGTCGATGTCGAGCTGGAGGTGATCCTTTCGACCACCGACGCCGATTTTGTCGTCAGGCTGATTGACGTTTTCCCCGACGACGATCCGCAGTCCGGCTGCCGGATGCTCGTGCGCGGCGACGTGATGCGGGGGCGTTTCCGCGACGGGTTCTCGCGTCCCAAAGCCTTTACGCCGGGCGTTCCGGCCCGCGTGCCGTTCCGCATGACCGACATCGCGCATACGTTCCGCGCCGGACACCGGGTGATGATTCAGGTGCAGAGCACATGGTTCCCGCTCGCGGAGCGCAGCCCCCAGCAGTTCGTCGATGTCTGGACGTGCGGCGCTTCGGATTTCGTGCCCTGCAAAGTCTCGGTGCTGCACCAGCGGAGCAACGCTTCGTCCGTTACCGTGTGGCGGCTTGAAGAAAGCTGATCCGGTTCGCCGCTCTGTTCCGGCTTACGCCGCGCCGCGTCGGTATGCGCGGATCGCATGAAATTTGCGGGATGTCTTACAGGATGTCCCGCTTTTTTCTTGCAAAAAGTGCAAACTGTAAGAAAATTTCATATATTTGTTACAAAAGAGAAGTTTCCTATGAAAATACGCGTAGCTATCTGTCAGGTCGATATGGAGTGGGAAAACACCGCCCGGAACCTGAAACGTCTGGAGCCGATCGTGGCCGCGGCCGATGCCAATGTCGTCGTGCTGCCCGAAATGTTCGCCACGGGATTCAAACTGCGTCCGTCCTGCGTCGCCGAACCGGCCGACGGGCTGGTCGTCACGACCATGCGCCGCTGGGCAGCGCAGTACGGCAGGGCCGTCGTGGGCAGTGTCGTCGTCGCCGAGCAGGAGCGGTTCCGCAACCGGATGTTCTTCGTCAAACCTTCGGGCGAGACGGCGTGGTACGACAAACGCCATCTGTTCCGCCCCGGCGGCGAAGCGCGCGACTATACGCCCGGCGACCGACGCGTGATCGTCGAATACATGGGCTTCCGCTTCCTGCTGCTGGTCTGCTACGACCTGCGCTTTCCGGTGTGGAGCCGCAACCGGGGCGATTACGACGCTATTCTGTGCAGTGCCTCGTGGGCCGACGACCGGCGCGAGGTGTGGCGCACGCTGCTCCGCGCCCGTGCCATCGAGAACCAGTGCTATCTGGCGGGCGTGAACCGTGTAGGTACGGATCCCGACGCAAGCTATGCGGGCGATTCGGCGCTGATCGACTTCGCCGGCCGTACGCTGGCCGACGCCGGCGACCGCGAACGGACGCTGATCGCCGAATTCGACTCCGAAGCTCAGGCGGCCTTCAAGGAGAAATTCCCCGCATGGATGGATGCCGACGACTTCGAACTGAAGTGCTGAGGCTCTGACGGCTTTCCGGTCCCAGCTCCGTCCTGCCTGTCCGCGGCTCCGCTGTCTTTCGGAACCCCGGCTTGTGCTTTTCCCGTTTCCCGTCTCCGCTGTCCGTCGGAGGCTTGGTCCTGTGTTTTTTCTTTAGAGGCCCGATCCGGTTTTTCTTCAGAGGCACGTCGCTGTCTTTAAGGAGTCCCGGCTTGGATTCTCGCAGTTCCTCGGCGTCCGGGCCTGCTTTCCCTCGGCGTCCGGGCCTGTTCTTCCTCGGCGTCCGGGCCTGCTTTTTCTCGGAGTTCCGGGCTGCTGTCTCTTCGGAATTCCGCTTTGCTTTTCTTCGTATTCCGGCTCTGTCTTTCCGGCAGTTGCGCCGCATCTTGTCCCGGCCGAATTTTCTTCCGTTCGTTTTGTTTTGCGCCGCATATGTCGTATCTTTGTACGATATTCCCGCCGGAAAAATCCGCTCCGCTCAATAAACGGAGCTTCCGGTGCGTTTAATTACGATGATGAAAGAAGATACGATCAAAATACTGGGCGCACGGGTCCACAACCTCAAGAATGTCGATCTGGAGATTCCGCGCCGCAAACTGGTTGTCATAACGGGCCTTTCGGGTTCGGGCAAATCGTCGCTCGCGTTCGACACGATCTACGCCGAGGGGCAGCGTCGCTACATGGAGACGCTCTCGATCTATGCGCGTCAGTTCGTGGGGACGATGGAGCGTCCCGACGTGGACAAGATCACGGGTCTCAGCCCCGTGGTGGCCATCGAACAGAAGACGACCAACAAGAATCCCCGTTCGACCGTCGGCACGGTTACCGAGATCAACGACTTCCTGCGTCTGCTCTATGCGCGCGCGTCGCGCGCCTATTCGCCCGTCACGGGCGAGGAGATGGTGCATTACACCGACGAGCAGATCGCCGAGCTGATCATGACGGGCTTTGCCGGACGTAAAATCGCCCTGATGGCTCCCATCGTGAAGGGCCGCAAGGGCCACTACCGCGAACTGTTCGAGTCGCTGGCCAAGAAAGGATATATCTATGCGCGCATCGACGGCGAGATCCGCGAGATTTCGGCCGGCATGCGTCTCGACCGCTATAAAATCCATACGATCGATCTGGTCGTGGACCGGCTCGTCGTGGCCGAGGACGCCCGCGACCGCGTGATGACTTCGCTCAGGGAGTCTATGCGGCAGGGCAAGGGCACGATGGCCGTTTACGATTACGGCACCGAGCAGCAGCGCTTCTATTCGCGCCATCTGATGTGCCCCTCGACGGGCGTGGCTTTCGAGGACCCCGCGCCGCATACTTTTTCGTTCAACTCGCCGCAGGGCGCCTGTCCCCATTGCAACGGTCTGGGCGAGGAGGCGGTGTTCGACGTCGGGAAGATCATTCCCGACATGAAGCTTTCGCTGCGCGAAGGGGCCGTCGAACCACTGGGCAAGTTCCGCAACAACATGCTTTTCGCCATCCTCGAAATGCTGGGCCGCCGTTATGACTTCACGCTCGACGACCCCGTCGGCACGCTGCCCGAAGCAGGTCTGAACGCTGTTCTCTACGGCGATTCCGAGCCGCTGCCGATCAACCTCTCGGAGTTCAGTTCGTCGGGCGGCAACCACCTCGTTTCGTGGGAGGGCGTCGCCGAATACATCGGCCGCACCGAGGACGACGACTCCAAACACGGCCAGAAGTGGCGCGAGCAGTTCCTCGTCTACCGCAAATGCTCGGTCTGCGGCGGCACGCGCCTGAAAAAGGAGGCCCTGCAGTTCCGTATCGGCGGCCTGAGCATCGCCGACGTTTCGGCCATGTCGATTTCCGAATTTTCGGAGTGGGCCGCCCGTATCGAGGAGCATATGACCGACAAGGAGTGGAAGATCGCGCAGGAGGTCGTCAAGGAGATCCGCGAACGCCTGCGCTTCCTGATGGACGTGGGGCTGGGCTACCTGTCGCTCTCGCGGTCGTCGCGCTCGCTGTCGGGCGGCGAGAGCCAGCGCATCCGGCTGGCTACGCAGATCGGCTCCAAACTGGTCAATGTGCTCTATATTCTCGACGAACCGTCGATCGGCCTGCATCAGCGCGACAACCGCAAACTGATCCGCAGTCTCGAAGAGTTGCGCGACGCGGGCAACTCGGTGATCGTCGTCGAACACGACGAAGACATGATGCGCGCCGCCGATTTCATCGTCGATGTCGGTCCCCGCGCGGGCCGCAAGGGCGGCAATATCATTGCGGCCGGAACGTTCGATGACATTCTCAAATCCGACTCCATCACGGCCGATTACCTGACGGGCCGCCGCCGCATCGAAATTCCCGAAACGCTCCGCAAGGGGACGGGCCAGAGCATCGTGATCCGCGGAGCCAAGGGCAACAACCTCAAAAACGTGACCGCCGAATTCCCGCTGGGCAAGTTCGTCTGCGTCACGGGCGTCAGCGGTTCGGGCAAATCGACGCTCGTCAACGAGACCCTGCGGCCGATCCTCTCGAAGGAGCTTTACCGCTCTTTCGCCCAGCCGCTGGAGTATGACAGCGTCGAGGGCCTCGAACATGTCGACAAACTGGTCGTCGTCGATCAGTCGCCCATCGGCCGTACGCCGCGCAGCAATCCGGCGACCTATTCCAATGTCTTTTCCGACATCCGCAAACTCTTTGAAATGACGCCCGACGCCCAGATCCGGGGCTTCAAGGCGGGCCGCTTCTCGTTCAACGTCAAGGGCGGCCGTTGCGAGGAGTGCCGCGGTGCGGGCGTGCAGACCATCGAAATGAACTTCCTGCCCGACGTTTACGTGCGCTGCAAGGCGTGCGGCGGACACCGTTACAACCGCGAGACGCTCGAAGTCAAATACAAGGGCAAGAATATCGACGACGTGCTGAACATGACGGTCAATATGGCCGTGGAGTTTTTCGAAAACATTCCCAACATCTACCAGAAGCTCCGCGCCATTCAGGAAGTGGGACTGGGCTACCTGACCCTCGGCCAGCCCTGCACCACGCTGTCGGGCGGCGAGAGCCAGCGCATCAAGTTGGCGAGCGAACTTTCGAAGCGCGACACGGGCCGCACGCTCTATATCCTCGACGAGCCTACGACGGGACTCCATTTCGAAGATATCCGCCTGCTGCTGGAGGTGCTGAACAAACTCGTGGAGCGCGGCAACACCGTCATCGTCATCGAGCACAACCTCGACGTCATCAAGGTCGCCGACCATATCATCGACATCGGACCCGAAGGCGGAGCCGCGGGCGGCGAGATCGTCGCCGCCGGTACGCCGCATGAGATAGCCCGCTGCAAACGCAGCTACACGGGCGAATTCCTGAAAAAACTGGGACTTTAGTCACTACGCTAAGCAGTTAGGCACCGATTTTGCACTTCATAGCCGTACAAATCTTTTATGTGCTATGAAAAAAACAGTTATTATCGTCGTGGGCCTGCTGCTCTGCGTAGTCGGCGCTACCGTGATCGGACAGAAAAAGAATCTGTCGCCCAAAGAAGAGCGCCGCGAGGTGCGTGAGAAAAGACGTGCGGACCGTATCGCCAGTTTTGAGAAAACGATGGATTCGGTCATCCTTTCGCGCAATTTCCAGTTCAACCCCCAGACCATGCAGCGCCAGCCGGCCGGCCCCATGCGTCAGATCATGAATCCGGCCTTCAACGTCGGAGTATGGGACGGTACGGTGGACATCTGCCTGCCTTACATCAAAGGCTACGTGCCGCCTTACTACGTCATGATACTCAACTATACGGTTCCCAACGTGCAGGGATATACGACCGAGCAGACCCACGAAGGCTGGATGGTGACCTTCTCGACTTCGCTCTTCTCGGCTTCGACCTATACCTTCACCTTCGAGATCTTCACCCGTACGGGCGGCGCCAACCTGACGATCACCAATCCGTGGTACAACCCCGTGGAGTACTCCGGAAGCATTTCTCAGCTCTATTAGTATGAAATCCGGGTTGCAAAGCCGGACGGGGTTCCGCACCCCGTCGCCGGAGGGCAGGGCAGTGCGCCGCGCCGCCGTGCCGGCAAGTCCGGAACGTTTCCGGCGGCATCCTGCGGAAGACCGCACGCCGGACGCTGTGCCGGAACCGCAGGAATGCAGTCCGCAGTCAGAACCCCCCGCTTCGGCGGGGGCTTTTGTCCTGCGGCGGTTGAAAACAGGCCGGGCGCTCCTCTGCGCGGCGGCTCTTTTCTGGCTGATGCCGGTCGCCGCCCAGTCTCCGCAAGCGGCTGCACCGTCTCCGCAAGCGGCCACCCAATCTCCGCAAGCTTCATCCTCTCCGCAGGTTCCGTCCTCCCCGCAGTTTTCGCTGGGCACTTCGGCCGTGGACAGCGTGCCGCAGACGACCGTGGTTCCCGTCCAGCAGCAGCCCGTGCAGCTCGTCGAGCACACGACGGTCTATGAAGACCCAGCCCGCGGCATGACTCGCCCCGAACGCCGGGCCTACCGGGCCAGACTCTATGCGCAGAAGATCGACTCGCTGGTGCAGTCGCGCGACTACATGTTCTTTCCGAACAGCATGCAGGAGATTCCCGGCGGCCTTATCCGCAGCATCTATGCCGACTACTTCTTTTTCGGCATGTTCGTCGATCACGTCGAAATCCACCTGCCTACCGAACGGGGCGTTACGCAATACGTCGAAATGCTCAATTTCGACTCGATGTCGATCCGCAGTTATCAGGCCGCGCACTTGCAGTGGGGGTGGTGCATCTCGTTCGATGTCGCCGACGACAATAGGGTCTATCACGCCGAATTTGCCGTTTCGACGGCTACCGGCGAGACGGTGCTGACGCTGCTGACGCCCGACGTTACGATGCGTTACGTCGGCTGGCTGTGGAACAAGCGGATGGGCGATCCGAAGTTCCGGCGGATAGACTGACGCCGGCGGAAAATCCCGGAACAGGCGGAGCGGCCCCGAAAAGCCGCTCCGTTTTTTTATTCGCCAAGCCGTTTTGGCTCAGCTTTTGTAGATCAATGCCACGGCCGAGACGGAAACTCCCTCCTCGCGCCCTTCGAAACCGAGATGCTCTGTGGTCGTAGCTTTGACCGACACCCGGTCATCGCCTACGCCCATTGCACCGGCCATTGCGGCGCGCATCGCGTCGATATGGGGCCGGAGCTTGGGCCGCTGCATCCGGATCGTACAATCGACATTCCCGATTTCGTATCCCCGTTCGCGCAGCAGCGCCGCAACCCTGCGGAGCAGAATTTTCGAATCTATTCCCGCGAAGTCGTCCGACGTGTCGGGGAAGTGCAGCCCGATGTCGCCCAGCGCCGCGGCGCCCAGCAGCGCGTCGCATACGGCGTGTATCGCCACGTCGCCGTCCGAATGCGCGACGCATCCTTTCGTGTGGGGAATCTCGATTCCGCCCAGTATCAGCCGCAGGCCGTCCGCCAGCGCATGCACGTCGTATCCGTGTCCTATCCTGAAATCGGTCATATGGTCTCCGTTTTTTTGCGTAAAGATAATCGAACCGGCATGTAAAAGCAAATTTATTTGCCCGCCGCGTTTCCGCTGCAAAAAACAGGACCTGAGATACCGAAAATTGCGCTGTTTTTAATATCTTTGTAAAAAATACCCTCGCTCTGCGGAGCCGGATTCGCAGAACGTTCCGGAAATCCGGCGGGGGATGAAGAACGGACTTTAATTTATCATAGGATATGTCAGCAATTACCAATCTGGAACCCCGCATCGTCTGGGAGCAGTTCGACGCCATCACACGGGTTCCGCGCCCCTCGAAGAAGGAGGGCAGGATCATCGAATTTCTGGTCGATTTCGCCCGGAAGCACAATCTCGAATACAAGAAGGACGCCATCGGCAACGTGGTGATGCGCAAGCCCGCCACGCCGGGCTTCGAGAACCGTCCGACGGTTATCCTCCAGTCGCATATGGACATGGTCTGCGAGAAGAACTCCGACGTGGAGTTCGATTTCGACCGGGACCCGATCCGCACGCGCATCGACGGCGGGTGGGTCAGGGCCGAAGGCACGACGCTCGGCGCCGACTGCGGTATCGGCATGGCCGCCGCGCTGGCTGTCCTGATCGACCCCGCCGTGGAGCACGGCCCCGTCGAAGCGCTCTTTACGGTCGACGAGGAGACGGGCCTGACCGGAGCCTTCGAGCTGGGCGAAGATATGCTTACGGGCAAATACCTCGTCAACCTCGATTCGGAGGACGAGGGCGAGATCTTCATCGGCTGCGCTGGCGGCATCGACACGGTCGCCACGTTCCGCTATACGATGGAGGAGGCTCCGAAAAACTACGCCTTCTTCCGGGTCGATGTCTCGGACCTGCAGGGCGGACATTCGGGCGACGACATCGACAAGGGCCGCGTCAATTCCAACAAGACCGTCGCACGTCTGTTGTGGGACGGTATGCAGAGCTACGAGCTGAAGCTGAGCTGGTTCGACGGCGGCAACCTGCGCAATGCGATTCCCCGCGAGGCCTATGCGATCTTCGGCGTTCCGGCCCGGTTCAAGGATGAGTTCATCAAGCGCTACAAACTTTTCGCCGCCGATCTCGAAGCCGAGTTCCGTCTGCGCGAACCCAACTTCAAGATCACGCTCAACGAAATGCCGCAGGTCGATCGGGTGCTCGACGCCCGGACGCAGTTCGGACTGGTCTATTCGCTGGTGGGCGTGCCCAACGGCGTGATCGCCATGTCGTTCGCCGTGCCGGGGCTGGTCGAAACCTCGACCAACCTCGCTTCGGTCAAATTCGTGGGGGACGACCGCATCGTCGTCACCTCGTCCCAGCGGTCGTCCGTCGAGAGCGCCAAGACCTATGTAATGCAGATGGTCGAATCGGTATTTGCGCTGGCCGGGGCCGATGTCGCCCACTCCGACGGCTATCCGGGCTGGACGCCCGACCCGCAGTCGGCCCTGCTTGCAAAGACGGTCGATGCCTATAAACGGCTGTTCGGCGCCGATCCCAAGGTCCGTGCGATCCATGCCGGACTGGAGTGCGGCCTGTTCCTCGAAAAATATCCCGAACTGGAAATGGTCTCGTTCGGCCCGACCCTGCGCGGCGTACACTCGCCCGACGAACGGCTCGAAATCGCCACGGTTCCCAAATTCTGGGACCTGCTGCTCGAAGTGCTGAAAACCGTCTGATTCCGGCGATTATATTATTGAAACCGGGAGACTTTTTAAAGAGGTCTCCCGGTTTTGTGTCATTCGGTCGCCAGCGGGTATACGTATCCTTTGAAATCGACGATATTATGACCGGAATATCCTCCGTTGACATGCACGAAGCAGGTATTCGTATTTTTATACAGTATGATTATCAGTTCTTTGTCCTGCCATTTTTGAGCGCCGTCTATTTTCATGCAAAACTGTATGTCGCCGTTTTTTTTATGTTCGCCTTTCGTTATTTCTGCGGCATTGTCCTCTATATTCCAATGGTCCATGGGGGACCGGGGAAAAAGGTCCGGCGAGAACCGGATAACAGCTTTATTGCCATCCATGAATATCTGGCTGTTAGTCTCCGATTTAGTCGGGGGCTTGCCGCCGGGAAAGTAAAACTCGGTCGCTTCAATAATGAATTTTCGTTCATCGAGCGCCTGAATCGCCTGCTTGTAAAGCACCTCTTCCGCTGTGCTTTTACCGGTGTTATTCCCGCCCTTTTGCGCCGCACAGCCTGCTAAAGCCATGATCAGCATAATTCCAGCGGATATTCTCAGTGTGGTTTTCATGATGGATAATTTTAAGTAAATCAGACGTCTTTACCGCAATTCGTTTTTTTCTATAACCTCTGCCATTGGGTAAATATGCCCTTTGAAGTTTATGACATTGACTCCCGCGTACCCTCCATGTAGACGAACAAAGCATTGATTCGTATTATTATATAGTATGATTATTAATTCTTTGTCCTGCCATTTTTCAGCGCCTTTGATTTTCATATGAAATTGCATGTTGCCCTTTCTTTTACGTTCTCCGTCTGATATTTCCACGGCATCGCTCTCCGTATCGCGGTTCGAGGAAAAAGCGGATGGAAAATCCTGTGACATCCGGATGACGGCATGGTTTCCTTGCATGGACACATAACTGTTTGTGGAATTAACCGGAGCCTTGTCCGACGGGAAATAGAACTCGTTTATTTTGATAATAAAATTTCGGTTTTTCAATGCTTTCAATGCTTGTATATAAAGCGCTTCCGATCCGAATGTGTCTGCTTTATTTCCGCCCTTTTGCGCCGCACACCCTGCCATCGCCACAACAAGGATAATTATTGACAGTGATTTTAATATGGTTTTCATAATTGAAATGTTAAAATAAACTTTCAGCGGATTAGCAGGATAGCGCAACGAGAGGTGTAAAGTGTTGGCTTGTAATTAATAGCGCGTTAATTTGCGTTATGCGGAAATTGGTTCGATACGGTTTTACAGCCTATCGCCGACAAAGAATCGTTACCAGATCATTACGCGGAATTTACTTCGCTATTGAAGCGTAACACATTCTTTTTCTGTGTTTTGCACAATTTTACATCTTGACAAACGGCCCGACAGGTATTAACTTTGTAACCAAAAATCGGGTTTATTATGCGAAGCACGTTTCGGGTCTTATTTTACGTGAAGAAAGGCAGCGCCCGCCCCAACGGCGATCTGCCTTTGATGTGCCGTCTTACAGTAGATGGCGAGGTCAAACAATTCAGTTGCAAAATGGACGTTCCTCCGCGTTTATGGGATGTCAAGAACGGCCGGGCGACGGGCAAGAGCGTCGAGGCCATGCAAATCAATCTTGCCGTCGATAAAATCCGCGTCGAGGTGAACCGCCGCTATCAGGAGTTGATGCAGTCGGACGGCTATGTCACGGCCGCCAAACTGCGGGATGCCTACCTCGGTATCGGAGTAAAGCAGGAAACGCTGTTGAAACTCTTCGAACAGCACAATGTCGAATACCGGAAAAAGGTGGGTTTCAACCGTGAGGTCGCCACATGGAAAAAGTACTGCTGCGTGTGTAAGCGCGTGCGGGAGTTCCTCGCCCATACCTACCACCGGGAGGACATCCCGCTGAAAGAACTGAACCTTACCTTTATCAACGATTTCGAGTATTTCCTGCGCACGGAGAAGAAATGCCGCACAAATACCGTGTGGGGCTACATGATCGTCTTGAAACATATCGTCGCCATTGCCCGCAACGACGGGCGCCTGCCGTTCAACCCGTTTTCGGGCTATATCAACTCTCCCGAAAGCGTGGACAGGGGTTATCTCTCGCAAGAGGAGATCAAGGCCGTGATGAACTATAAAACGGCCAACAAGGCGCATGCCCGCATCCGCGATCTGTTCGTCTTCTCCATCTTCACGGGGCTGGCTTATGCCGACGTGAAAGGGCTGACCACGGACAACCTTCAAACTATGTTCGACGGTAACCTGTGGATCATCACGCGACGTAAGAAAACCAATACCGAAAGCCGTATCCGCCTGCTGGATATTCCCAAACGCATCATCGAGAAATACGCGGATCAGCGGCTCGACAACCATGTCTTTTATATGCCGTGCAACTGCCATTGCAACGACATCCTGCGCGAGATCGGCAAGCAATGCGGCATTAAAAACAAACTGACCTTCCACCTCGCGCGGCATACCTTCGCCACAACCATCACGCTCTCGCAGGGTATGCCTATCGAAACCGTCAGCTGCCTGTTGGAGCATACGAACATCAAGACCACCCAAATCTACGCGAAGATCACCAATGAAAAGATAAGCCGCGACATGTCGGCGCTCACCGAACGCCTCGGCGACAAATACCGTCTGGCGGAGTAACAGCCCTTCCGCCCTTGTGCGCCCTTCGGGATTTACGGAGGATCCCTCCGGGCGCACAGGGGCACGGGCTTCCGGGCCGTCGGTTCGCTTTCATCGGCTTCCCCTGCTGACGGACATGACGGCGGCACCGTCGCCCACCCATCGGCCGCTTCGCGCCCGCGCCTTTTTACAAAAGGCATAGCCTATTAGGGCATTTTCTTTCCGCATTGCTCCGCAACGCTGAAAATGCCCCATTAGGCCAAAGGGGCGGCGCCCCTCTGGACACCCCTTGCGGCGGCAACTCCGCAAGCCGGACGGCCGGGACAACTCCGAATCCTTATCCGCTTCGCTCCGATGCCGCCGAGAACAGATTATCCAAACCACCTGAAACTATACCGCTATGGGCTATGTCGTATTGCATATCGAAAAGGCGGCCGGAACGGATGCCGCCATGTCGGGACACGTCGAGCGGAGAATAACACCCGCCAACGTCATAACGACACTTACCTACCTGAACCAAGAGTTAATCGAATTTCCCAAAGATGTTACCAACCGCACCGAAGCGATCCAGCACCGGCTGGATAACGCCGGACTGGAACGCAAGATCGGAAAGAACCAAGTGAGGGCCCTGCGTGTCATGCTCTCCGGAAGCCCCGAAGATATGAAGCGCATCCGGCAGGCCGGACAGTTGGACGCATGGGCCAAGGATTCCTGCGGCTGGCTGCAAAAGACCTTCGGAAAAGAGAACGTCGTGTCGGCAGTCCTGCATCTGGACGAGAAGACGCCGCATATCCACGCGACCGTCGTGCCGATCACACGGGGCGAACGCAGAAAGGCTAAGCTGGAGCGGGAGAAGAACGCCCAAAGCGGAAAGAGAACCTACCGCACTAAGAAAGACCGCCCGCGCCTATGTGCCGACGATGTGATGGCACGGGACAAACTCAAAGCCTATCAGACCACCTATGCCGAAGCGATGGCCAAATACGGACTGCAACGCGGCATCGACGGTTCGGAAGCCAAACATATATCCACGCAGCAGTATTACCGCGAGGTGTTCGTCCGTAAAAATGAAATGGCCGAACAGATCGAAGCGATGATCGGACAAAAAGAAACGCTGACGGTAGACATTGCCGCACTCCAAGCACAGCAACGAGCCGCACAGACAGACTGCAACGCTATCGACGAACAGCGGCGGAAGAAGAAAGAAGAACTGGCAAAAGCCGAAACGGAGTTGGCACAGACGCGGCGGGAGATCAAGACCGACAAACTCAAAGGCGTGGCCGTGAATGCCACGACGAAAGCCGTAGAAAGGATCGGAGCGTTGTTCCACGACCCCAAGCCCGCGAGGTATGAAAAACAGATTGCAGATTTGCAAGGGGTAATTGCCGACAAGGATAAGTGCATCGGGCAACTGCAACAAGAGATCAAGACCATGCAGGCCGGACACGATAAAGAGGTGGCCAACCTTAAACAGGAAGCACAACAAGTCATAAAAGCCTTGATGCGTGTCGATGAGTTATGTCCCTATGTAAAGGGGCTGTTGAAATGGGAAAATTACTGCAAGGATGTCGGGTTGGACAAGGAGCGGACCAAAGCGTTGTTTACGATGCAACCTTACAGATATACGGGCGAGCTGCATTCGATAAGGTATAATCATACGTTTCGGGCGAACGATGTCATTCTCCAATTCAAACCCGACAAGGACGGGCCGAGCGGGTTCCAGTTCACCATAAACGGAAAGGACTGCGACGAGTGGTTCAGACAGCAACGAAAGGAGTTTTACGAGCGGATAGGAATTGACATCGAACAAACGGAGCAAAGGCGCGGGATGAAGATGTAACCACGAGCGGGACGGAACCAAAAGGCCGTCCCGTTGTTGTTTTAGGACGGCGTATTCCGTTAAAGCCAGAACATGGGCTATTCGGGCGGCATAAACCCTACGGCACAAAAAGTGCCCGCAACATATTGCGGATTCGAATTTTTTGTGCTACCTTTGGGACAAGCGATCCGCTGTAAAGGCGTGAATCGCGTTGCTGTTTGCGTAAACGTAGGAAATTTACAGTCTGCGGCAACAAGAGAGTCCTTGTCGGGTCGTACCACGCCTTGACGGGGCAGTACATTTAAGGCAACTACACCTGACGGGCGTGGGCCTCTTGTGTTACGAAGTCAGACGGGTTTCCTACGACCTACGCAGCGTAAGTAACGCAAGCCGCATACCTTTCTTGTAAAGGACAGCGGGGTTCTTCAGAGCCGGGTTCACGTTTCGTCATTCTTTTATGGCATCAGTCGGGTCGCATAACTAAAATTGAAAAAGATATGTTACCTTTGCGGATGAAAACGGCGCCATAGCCGTAACATATTCATAAGGTTAGGACAACCTTTATACCAGCGGTAAACTTGCGACTATTATAGCGATATAATAGGTTTTAGGATTGGTGTAAAATTTGTCTGAAACCCTTGTCATGCCTGCGGCTTTGTGCCGTGGGCGGGCACGGGCGTAAGGGCAGTTACCAATCCAAGGCTCGCAAGGCCGACCGTTGGGGCTGTACCTGCGTTCCGTGCTTTTTTATGTGTTTAGGCCGGAACGAGGATTTTAATAACGAACCCTTAATAATACGATGTTACGGCCATATACTCCCAATCGGAAAGAATCACGTTCCGCCGACCCTCGGTCGGTGCGGGGTGGGGCGCCGTCATTCGCTGTAACGAGAACGCTCGCCGTCGATAATAATCCCGCTTTAAAGGCACCTAAATCTGGTAACGGCGGGCCGTTCTCCGAACTGGGTGCGGGACATTGGAATTCTTCATGTCGAAGTTGCGTCACTATTTTTTTCATCGACAGTCCCGCACCCGTTTTTCATCATGCAGGAACCGCTAAAAAAGAGAGTGACAAGGGAAGTGATGTAGCTATCATGTCAAGTAAGTCCGTTGCGGTTCCTGCTTTTTCTGTAACAATGCTTCCGAAATCTCCTGCCTCCATAGGCTCGCGTTTCGGAAGCCGAGGGGGCGGACGGAAACGATAAGCCGAAGGATGCTCTTTTTCGTTTATCGTGGTGTGAGGCGTACCAGTCCGTTACCGCCCCTCTTTTTCGATACTTCAATTTTACGATAACGGGTGCGGGATACTCGAATCTTAGCTTCATATTTTCCCACTACTGACTTTACTGTTTCCGCACCTGTTTTTTTACGATATATTTTGTATTCTCACAATAATTTAAGATATTTGTTAAATGCAATGCCGAAACTCGATACGGACTTACATCATCACTGTCACACAACCATCGCCTAACGTATTTGGCATTGTCTTTTTAATAGAAAAAGGGATGACCAACCACGATTAGTTAACAGACAATCGTTATTTTATTGCAATTACAATTCGGTCGTCCCTTTATTTTGTATTCTCGAAGTGCCTATAACCTTTGCGTACGTTTAAGAATTGTTCTATAAACCCATAACTACTGAACCATGCCACAAAAATCCTATACGCTGGGGAATCTGCTTCAAGACTGTTTGGATTGCGACATCCGCAAAAGCGACATCCGGCAATTTTTCGATGATCTGAAAAAGAAGGCGCATTTTGTCTATGCAATCTTGTGCGGTGCTCCGAAATCGGTATTTTGGATTACGCTGGACGATGAAGAAAGCCATCCCGACGAAAAGACATTTTCAGTTGCGGAGTTTAACGACAATTACGAAAACTTCGACAGCCGCATCGATTCTTTCCGGGTTAATTTCAATGCCTATTTTTTTCGCGAGCAATGGGCCACGAAGTTTCCCGAATGGGAATTGATGGAGAACCCTTTCAACGGGGAGGAGCGTTTCTGCGCTACGAGCCGCAAGGAGCTGACGGTAGAAATTTTCGTAACGGAATATCCGCATTTGTTGGCTTATCTGTGCCGTCGGGCGGTTCTGGAAAACGCGCCCTTCGAACTGACGCGCGAAACGATTAAACATTACGGATTCAGCCGCGAAGATGTAAAACTCCTGCGCGATTGTATTGCAAGCAACAACCGACGGATCATCGACGAGTTGCGCGAGGAATACGAGCGGCTGAAAGCCATAGACTGCCTGCAGGTAGTGCCTCCAAAAAGGCGGGGGCGGAAGCCTAAAGCCGAAGTGTCTGCCGAAATCCAGCCCATAGCCAAAAAACCGAGGACGAGGATCAGTCGAAAGAAATTCGTGCCGACACGAAGCGTAAAAAGTTAGGCGTAAACCATCGGAAAACGCAGAGTACTCCTCACCAATTAGCGGAGATGGTTTTCAATATAACAACGAGAATAATTTGCAAATATGATTATCCGTATAACGTCCGTTAATATTTTTAACATAACACGAATAAATCATGCGTAAAATTTATACAAAGACATTTGTGTATTTTGCTGAAATTCAATATATTTATAATGAAATAAACAATCGAAATATCATTATGGACATACTGAACTTCACGTATTATTTTTTAATATATAATTTGATATTTAATTAAAATATATTTATCTTTGATTTCATAACACTACTTTTTAACATTAAAATATGCCGCTATAACACTGCTTTTTCTATCAAACCAAAGATACGGCGTCACTCCGGAATCTTTACTCTTGTTCAACTAAAACCCACTTATTTATGAGGAAATTAACCAACCGAGCACTTTTCATCTGCTTTGCTCTGATGACGTCCTTTTGCCTCATTGCGCCGGCTACCGCTCTGCGTTCCTACGCGCAGGAGGGGGGGGGCAGCACCCTTGAAGGCCTGATCAAAGACGACTCCGGGCCGCTTCTCGGAGCAACGGTGATTGTGAAGAACACGACGCGCGGAACGACAACCGACATGGACGGCAAATTCCGTCTGGAAGGGTTGCAGCCCGGCGACGTACTGCAAGTAACCTACGTAGGATACGACCCCTACGAGGTGACCTACACAGGTCAGACGACACTGGACATCCTGATGACGACGACCGCCAACCAGCTGAACGCAGTCGTAGTGACTGCCATGGGTATCGAACGTCAGTCGAAAACACTCTCCTATGCTGCCGAAACGGTCGGCGGCGATGACGTGGCCGACATCAAGTCGGTCAATATGATCAACGCGCTGCAGGGCAAGGCCGCCGGTCTGCAAATTACCCCGAACTCGACGGGCGCGGGCGGATCGTCGAAAATACTCTTCCGCGGTAACAAGTCGATCAACGGCTCGAACCAGCCGCTGGTCGTCGTCGACGGCGTCCCCCTGATGATGAACATCACGTCCGATCAGGTCGACAGCAACTGGGGCGCCCAGCGCGACGGCGGCGACGCCATGTCTACGATCAACCCCGACGACATCGCCTCGATCTCCCTGCTGAAAGGCGCGTCGGCCGCCGCCCTCTACGGTGCGGTAGCCGCCAACGGCGCCATCATGATCACGACCAAATCGGCCATGGCAGGGCGTCTGGCGGTGAACGTATCGAGCAACACGACCATTGACACCCCGCTCTCGCTGCCCGAATTCCAGAACACATACGGGGCGAACGGCCAATACAGTTGGGGCGACAAACTCGCGTCGAAGGCTCCCGATTACGCCGAGAAGTTCTTCCGTACGGGCTGGACGACCAACAACTCGATCTCGATCAACGGCGGCGCCGAAGACCTGCGAGCCTACTTCTCCTACGGCAACGTAACATCCGGCGGCATCACCCCTGAAAACGACTACTCGCAACACACGCTCAACGCCAAAGTCGGTTTCGACCTTTTCAACGACCACATCAAGGTCGATTTCAACGCCAAATACGTGAACCAGCACATCTCGAACCAGCCGGCCGGCGGTTTCGTCTTTAACCCGCTCGTCGGCACCTACACCTTCCCGCGCGGCGGCGACTGGAACGGCTACAAAAGCAACTTCGAGACCTACAACGGCGAGCTCAACGCCAACGTCCAGAACTGGGTGACTACCACCGACGAGACCAACAGCAACCCCTACTGGCTGCTCAACCGCGAACGCCCCGTCGTCGAACGCAACCGCTACGAATTCGGCGGATCGATCAAATACCAGATCATCGACGGACTTTCGCTCACGGGCCGCATGCGCTACGAGCGCGCCGACGAACACTACGTACGCAACCACTACGCGTCGTCCTACGGCAATAAATACACCTACGGCAAAATGGACGACAACCGCTACTTCAGCGAACAGCTCTATGCGGACCTGCTCGCCCAGTACAACCATACGTGGGACGATTTCTCGCTCAACGCCACCCTCGGCACCAGCATGATGCAGACACGTTCGAACAACGTGAGCCTGCTCTACGAGCAGAGCAAGTTCGTCGCTCCGGGCAACGGCGGCGCCTACTATCCCAACATCTTCAACCCGTCGAATTTCTACAAGAACGGCACGACCATGGGACTGGAGCGCAAACGGCTCAACTCGGTCTTCGGAGCTGTCACGTTCGGCTTCAAAGAGGCGCTCTTCCTCGACGTGACGGCCCGTAACGACTGGTCGTCGGCCCTCGCTTACACCGACGGCTACTCGTTCTTCTATCCTTCGGTGGGCGCCAGCCTTCTGCTCAACCGTTTCGTGGACATGGGCCGGAATATCGACCTGTTCAAATTCCGCGGTTCGTACTCCATCGTCGGCAACGACGTCCCCGTCTACAAGACCAATCCGCGCTATACCTACGGCGACCAAGGCGCCATCAACCCGCCCAAATCGGTGCCGTTCCGCACGCTGAAACCCGAAAAGACCCACTCGTTCGAGGTCGGTTTCGACGGAGAGTTCTTCCAGCACCGTCTGCACGTAAACGCCACCTATTACAAGACCAACACCAAGAACCAGTACTTCGAGGTGACGCTGCCGTGGGAGAGCGGTTACAAATCGCAGTTCGTCAATGCGGGCAACGTCCAGAACCAAGGCTTCGAACTGACGGCCGGCTGGTTCCAAGACTTCGGCAATGAATTCACATGGTCCACCGATCTGAATCTCTCGTACAACGACAACAAGATCATCGAGCTTTTCGACGGTATCCAAGACGGCGTAACGGTCTCCAACTTGGGCGGCGCCAAAGTGATCCTCTATGAAGGCGGCCAGTATGGCGACCTCTACGTCCGCACGCTCAAACGCGACGAGAGCGGCAAACTGGTGACGGAAACCCCCGAAGGCGCCGACTACCAGATCCCCGTAAACGGCGGCGAGCAGAATTCCGACCTGAAATACATGGGCAACATGAACTCGAAGTGGAACATGGGCTGGAACAACACGTTCCGCTACAAGGACCTGACACTGAGCATGCTCATCGACTTCCGCATCGGCGGCAAGGTCGTTTCGATGACCGAGGCCACACTCGACGGATACGGCGTATCGGAACGCACGGGCCGGGCGCGCGACCGCGGCTACGTGATGCGCGAGGGCATCAAATTCTCGAACGTCAAGGCTTACTACGACGTGGTGGGCGCGACAAGCTTCAACTCGGTCTACAACGTCGAGGATTACGTATACGACGCGACCAACGTCCGTATGCGCGAGATTTCGCTGGGCTACACTTTCCGTAACCTGTTCGGCCAGTCGAAGAACCTGACCCTTGCGTTCATCGCCCGCAACCTTTTCTTCTTCTACAAAGACGCCCCGATGGATCCCGACGTGTCGATGGGTACGGGCAACGGCCTGCAAGGCTTCGATGTCTTCAACCTGCCGACCACGCGCAGCTTCGGTCTGAACGTGAAACTGAATTTCTAATCAAAAGCGTTTACACATTATGAAACTCAAGAATATTCTTAGAAACGTTACCGCAATGGCGCTTCCCCTCGCACTGTTGGGAAGTTGTACGGGAGATTTCGAAGAACTGAACACCAATCCCTACGAGATCGACCCCGAAGAACTGCCGTTCGAAGCGCAGTTCTCCACTCCCCTCTCGTTCAGTTACCCCACCCACCAGAACCTGTTCCAGTACTGGACCTCGTTGTCGATCGACAACTACGGCGGTTATTTCGAGGTGCCGCACAGCAACTGGACGATGGCGCGTTACGACCTCGCCCGCGGGTTCTGCGGCGGCATGCACGAGAACTTCATGCAGAAAATATTCAACAACACCCGCCGGCTGATCAAACAGTGCGACGCCGCCGGACAGCATGACTTCGCAGCCGTAGCCCGCATCGTCGAAGCGTATAACCTGCTCCAGTATACCGACACCTACGGCCCGGTTCCCTATTCGTCGGTCCTCGCAGCGGACGAACTGGCCGAACGCCCCAGCAGCTACGCCTACGACAAACAGGAAGATATCTACAAGGCGATATTCGCACAGCTGGACAAAGCGCTCGAAGGACTGGATACGGAGACCGCAGGTCTCGCATCGTTCGACTGCTGGTGCAACGGCGACCGCACGCTCTGGAAGAAGATCGCCAACCAGCTCAAGCTGCGCATGGCGCTGCGCATCGTCAAGGTAAACCCCGTCGATGCTGAAAAATACGCCAAGGAAGCCATTCAGGCCGGAGTCCTCGAAGACAAGGACATCCTTATCAACAAGTCCTACTCGAACGAACTGCGCCGCATGATGGACTGGCTGGATTCGGGCATCGGTTCGTCGATCGTAGCGTTCATGAACGGCTACAACGACCCGCGCCGCCCGCTCTATTTCACCACCAACGTCCGCCATCTGGTCAAGGAGACCGCCGAACCGACAGGCGAGAAAGACCAGAACAACGAGGACATATACAACGAAAGCGACATCCTGATCCGCAAGGGAGCGCAATACATCGGAGTTCCCGTAGGCTGCGAATTGGGCAATAAGAACGGCGGCAACGACAACCAGCGCGTCTACTACTCGTTTCTGGCCGGCGGATATGCGACGCCGCAGCCCATCATGTTCGCCGCCGAAGGCTGGTTCCTGCGCGCCGAAGCCAAACTTCGCTGGACCGACGCCGGGCAGCAGAGCGTAAAGGAACTCTATGAAAAGGGTATCGAGGTTTCCATCCGCAACCAGAAGAGCTACCGACAGTCCGACGCCGCGGCAGCATGGACCGAGAAGAAACTGACGGCCCCCGACTGGGCGGCTATCGACGATGCGGCTATCAGCAGCTACATCAACGACGATACCTCCTCACCTGAGGGTTATACGGACCCGTGGAAGCCGGAATACAACTCCGATCCGACCACCAGTATCACGGTGAAGTGGGACGAAGGCGCTTCGAATGAAGAAAAGCTCGAACGCATCATCACCCAGAAATGGATCGCCAACTTCCCGCTCTCGACCGAAGCGTGGGCCGATTACCGCCGCACGGGCTACCCCAAACTCTTCCGTCCGAAGCAAAATCTGGCCCCCTCGATCATCGACACGCAGCTCGGCCCGCGCCGCCTGCTGTACAACGAAACGGAACTGAGCTCCAACACCGTCGAGGTGAACAATGCCATCCAGCTGCTGAAGGCTGAATCTTCCGAAGTGAAAGGCGACGGCGACACCGGTGGCACCCGTCTGTGGTGGGACCGCAAGGACAAAGGCAATTTCTAACCCCGCCGATCCGTTTCACTCATAAACCGGGACTCCGTCGTTATACGACGGAGTCCTTTTTTCCATCCGACACATCCGAATCGGGCTCCGGCGCATTTCCGACCACTATCATGCGGCATACCATTTTTTCATGCCCCCGAATGGCTCGTACCGGAAACGGACAGATGATTTGCAAATATCAACTATTTTGTATTCATTTGTAATGAAGATAAAAATTAAGGTTAAAAACTTGTTTTAGTTGTAGCGGTAGCGACAGAGTTGTGAAACACCGTCGCTACATTTTTATTACCGGAAAATAGGCTATATATCAATTATTTTTCGTAATTTGCAGAAAACCATTTTAATCTTATTGCCCATTCGTCATCAAAGCCATCTAACACGGTAACAAGAAATAAAAGGGAAGAAGGTACGAGGCTCATAACCTCGTGCCTTCGTTTTGTATTTAGCACTTAAATCGAATATTTTTGCAAGTTCAAAGAAAATTCCTACCTTTGTTTTTGACAAGGGTTATTTGACAAGATGATTACGCAAAGTAGCGAATTTCGCACATTCTCCAAATCGTTACTAAAACCCCTGTAAAATCTTCTTAAAAGTCTGTTTGTCAGATTGATATATTTATCAACTGATTTATTAAAATAATAAAAGCTGCTCAATAATAATTGAGCAGCTTAAAAAACATTTATCTGCACGTTGCAAACGCTTTAACGGCGGCTTCGCTGGCATCAAGTATCCCCGAACCTTTAAATCCCGTTAAGTTTCGCCCTTCGTTGAGTAGAAATCTTGTGTATTCTCTTTCTACGGTTGTCGAATTGTGGTATTTAGGATAGAGAATCCGCACGGTCCGATACCATGCGTATTCGACTGCTTCTGCATAGCCCGGTGTCAGTCTGTATTGCGAGGAATTTCTAAGTTCGTTGTAATACTTCATGGCACAGGGGATCTCGTACCACGGCTCCGGTGCGAATTTCGGAAATTTTCCATTAGGTAATTCGATTCGGTTATAATCAAATCCCGCACCACCACCTCCTCCCGTGTCGAATCCTACGGTGTTCTTAATGTAATCGGCAAATGTGAGAATCAAAATACCGTGACTATCGCTGTATTCTTCTTTACATCCGGGTCTGCCACAATGACTTTGCCAACCCGCATTTAGATCGAATCCGCATTTGGAATCTGGACAGGTCCAATGGAATGCACTGGATCTTGTTGCGACCACGTCATCCGGAACTGTCCGATCGACGGTCAGATCGTCATTACTGCAATTGCTCGAAAGCAATCCACTACCTGCAACCATAAAGGCTACGAAGAAGCTTTTTCGGAATCCTGAAAGTTTTTTTCATAGGAAATAAGTGTAAGTGGGTGGTGAATATTATACAAGCTATTCATTAACTTTATGAGCAATATAATAAAATAAATTGAAACAAACTAATAATAAATTGATTATTTTTTATCGAACCGTCCTTTTCGGCGTCAAATACCATCAGTCTGAACATCGCTGCTGCAAACACTTCGGTTTTTTATTGGGAAAGTAACAAAATTAGTTATATTTGTATTCCGAAAAGTCGCTGCGCATGATCCCGAAATACGGTTGTCTGCTGCTCGGTCTGCTCACCGTCTGCGGTGCCGCGGCCCAGCATCCCGATGACGAATATTATCCCTACGCCGCCCGGCAGGAGGAGCGTACGCCGCTTCTGCTGACCGACTCGACGCTGTTTTACCGTGCCGTGCAGACGACTTCCGACCTCTATGCCGAACATACCGCCTTCAACCTGCCTTACGTCTCCGTGAAACGCCGGGGACTGAATTACCGAGACGAATCCGCTTCGGTCGGGGGCGTGCCGCTTTCGTCGCGCTATTTCGGGGCGATGCGCTTGTTGGGGGCCGATGAAGTCCGCTATGGCGGTCTTGCCGCGGCAGACGGTGCGACGGGCGGTGCCGGCGGCCTGCGTTTGTTCCGTTTTGCCGACGATTACCCGCAGGCGTCGCGCTATGCCGCCGTCAGCTTTACGGACCGCAATTATCTGGCCGGGGCGCGACTGTCCGTCACCGAACCGCTCGGCTGCGATTGGAGCGGCACGGCGGCTCTCGACGCCCGTACGGGGCGCGACATGCACGTCGAAGGCGTCTTTACCAATGCGCTGACTGCGAGCCTGCGCGCCGCCAAACGGTTCGGCGACGATCACAACCTGAGCCTGACGCTCATCGTTCCGCCCTCGGTCCGGGGTACGCGTCTCTCCTCGGCCGAAGAGGCGTTCCGGCTTACGGGTGACCGGCTCTATAACCCCGCATGGGGATTCCAGCACGGCAAGGTCCGCAATTCGCGCGTGCGGCGGGAATTCGTGCCGCTGGCTGTCTTCTCCTACCGGATGCCGGTTTCGCAATCGACGTCGCTTGCCGCCGATTTCAGCGCGGAGTACGGCACGCGCAAATACAGTGCGCTGGGATGGTACGACGCACGCACGCCGATGCCCGACAACTACCGCTACCTGCCCGGTTATACCGGCGACCGTGAGACCGAGCAGGCGTGGCGGGCGAATGATGCGCGCTATACGCAGATCGACTGGGACGAACTGATCGCCCAGAACCGCATGGCGGCGGGCCATGCCGTCTATGCCCTCGAAGACCGCACCGAGCGGCTCGGCGACCTGAACTTCAGCGCCCTGTTTACGACTGCGCTCGACGCCCGGCTGACACTGCGTTACGGGTTGGTTCTCCGCCATGCGCGGTCGCGCAATTACAAGCAGATGCGCGACCTGCTGGGTGCGGAGTATATCACCGACATCGACCAGTATCTGGTGGACGACGATACCTACAGCAACCTCTTGCAGAACGACCTGCGGCGCCCCGGCCGTACGATCCGCAAGGGCGGCAGGTTCGGCTACGATTATGCGCTGACGACGCGCCGGGCCGATGCGCGGCTGCATGCCGAATACCGCTCCGACCGCTTCCGCGCCGATCTCGTCCTTTCGCTGGGCGCCGCCGCAGTCTGCCGCCGCGGGTATTACGAGAAGGAGCTTTTCCCCGGCGCGCAGTCGTACGGCCGTTCGCGCCGGGTGCGGTTTACGCCCTATACCCTCAGGGCGACCGCCGGCTGGGCCTTCTCGCCCCGCAGTTACCTCGAAGCGTTGGCCGCCGCCGAAGCCGTGCTGCCCGACGCCGCGGACCTTTTCTATCAGCCGCAGTACAACAACCGCGTCATCGACGATCCCTGTCCCGAACGCCGTTATGCCGCCGAAATCAATTACAGCCGTACGGGCGAAACGCTGACCCTGCGGCTCTCGGCCTATCTCTTGGCGATGTTCGACGGCGTCGAGACCCGCCGTTACTACGACGACATGGCGGGCGTGTTCTGCGACATGGCCGCGACGCGGATCGGACGCATGGCCTGCGGCGTCGAAGCCGCCGCCGACATCCGGCTCTCTTACCGTTGGAGTTTGTCGCTCGCCGCATCTGCGGGGCGTTACAAATTCATCCGCAACCCGCGGATAACCGTGATCTCCGACGTCGATAATTCGGTCGTGGACGCCCGTGCCGTGAGCCACTTGAACGGTTGCACGCCCGGCGGCGCGCCGCAGCTGACGGCCTGCGCCGAACTGGGTTACTTCGGCCCGAAAGGATGGGGATTCAAAACTTCGGCGGGGTACGCCGGCGCGCGTTACGTCGAACCGTCGCTGCTTCGGCGCACCGAGCGGATCGCCCGTCAGGGCGGCACGACGCGGGAGATGTTCGACGCCTTCACCCGCCAGCAACGGCTCGGCGACGCCTTTACCCTCGACGCGGCGCTTTTCAAAACCTTCTGGTTCGACCGTTCGCGGCTGACGGCGTCGTTGATCCTGCGCAATCTGCTGGGCGACGGCGACACCGTTTACAGCGCTTACGAGTCGCAGCGCGTGCGCCGCATCCGTTCGGGCGACACGCTCTGCTATGCGCCCCATGCGACGCGCCTTACCTATGCCTATCCCCGTTCGTTCTATCTTACAGTCTCTTACCGATTTTAAGACGTAAGTAAAAAAATGGCCGATTTTTTTGGATTTCGACATGGAATTCGTAACTTAAAGGTCGAAAAACCATTAAAACTTCAAAATTCCATGATTATCGGTATTCCCAAAGAGATCAAGAACAACGAGAACCGCGTTGCTCTCACCCCCTCCGGCGCTCAGGAGCTGACCAAACGGGGTCACAAGGTTTATGTGCAGGCTTCGGCCGGTGTGAACAGCGGTTTTGCCGATGATGCCTATACGGCGGTAGGGGCGGAGATGCTTCCCACGATCGAAGACGTCTACGCCCGCGCCGAGATGATTATCAAGGTCAAGGAGCCGATCGCACCTGAGTACAGGCTGATCCGCAAGGACCAGCTGGTCTTCACCTTCTTCCACTTCGCCAGCAGCGAACCTCTCACCCGCGCCATGATCGACAGCGGGGCGGTGTGCTGCGCCTACGAGACCGTCGAACGGGCCGACCGCTCCCTGCCGCTGCTGATCCCGATGTCCGAGGTCGCGGGCCGCATGGCCACGCAGGAGGGCCGCTACTTCCTTGAGAAACCTCGCGGCGGCAAGGGCATTCTGCTGGGCGGCGTTCCGGGCGTGAAACCCGCCAAGGTCTTCGTCATCGGCGCAGGCGTGGTCGGCACGGCCGCGGCGCGTACGGCCGCCGGAACGGGAGCCGACGTCACGATCTGCGATATTTCGCTGCAGCGTCTCACGTACCTTGCCGACGTGATGCCCAAGAACGTCAAAACCCTGATGTCTTCGGAATACAACATCCGCGAGGAGCTCAAGCGCGCCGATCTGGTCGTCGGCTCGGTGCTGATTCCGGGCGCCAAGGCTCCGAAGCTCGTCACGCGCGATATGCTGAAGGAGATGGAACCCGGCACGGTGATGGTCGACGTGGCCATCGACCAAGGCGGCTGCTTCGAGACGTCGCGGCCTACGACGCACGAGGACCCCGTCTATTATGTGGACGGCATCCTGCACTACTGTGTGGCCAATATTCCGGGTGCGGTGCCCTATACCTCGACGTTGGCGCTCACCAATGCGACGCTTCCCTACGCCATCCAGCTGGCCGACAAGGGTTGGCGGCGGGCCTGCCGGGAAAACCGCGAACTCGAACTGGGACTCAACATCGTGCAGGGCAAGGTGGTCTACAAGCCCGTCGCCGATGCGTGGGGACTCGACTACGAGCCGCTGACGCTGTAGTTTCCGCCGTGCGATTTCTGCAGCGTGATTTCCGCCGCGTGATTTCCGCCGCGTGATTTCCGCCGCGTGATTTCCGCCGCGTGATTTCCGCCGCGTGATTTCCGCCGCGAGACTTCTGCCGCTGGATTTCCGTCGTACGATTTCCGTCGCGAGACTTCTGCCGCTGGATTTTCGCCGTGCACTCACTCCCTACAGCGGTCGCGCCGCATCCGTCCGTCCCGTATGTCGTCGGCAAGGCGCCGGTCCGCCCGGCGATCCGGCGGGGCGTCGTTCGTGCGGCGGGCCGATTCGGACGGCCGTGTGCAGTTTTATTCGTTCAAGGATACGGAGAAGCTCTGCTTCTCCGTTTTTTATGCGTATATTTGAACGATGATCCGCAAACTCCTGCTCATACTCCGTTTTTACTACTCGGCCATGTTTTTCTTCTGCGCGGCGGTGAGCGTGGCGCTTGCGTGGCTGGTCAAGGTGCACGGTCCGGAGATCATTCCGATGTGCATGCTCGGCAAGGCGGCGGTCTATCCGCTGTATCTCTATGTCTGGATCGTACAGCGTTACGGCGATGAATTCTTCTATTACCGCAATCTGGGCGTCCGGCGGCGCGAACTGCTGGGCGTAAGCTGCGCCGCGGACTTTATCTTGTGTTACGTATTGTTGAAACTGACGGCCCTGTTCCTGTATGAACCCCTCTGAAAAACATACCCTCGAAATCGACTCGGTCGAATTGTCGTTCGGCGACCGGCGTATCCTTTCGGGCGTATATCTGGCGGTCGAGACGGGCGGCGTCTCTGCCGTTCTGGGCCGCAACGGCTGCGGCAAGAGCTGTCTGATGAAGATTCTCTGCGGCTCCCTGCGGGCCGGTTTCCGGTCTATGCGCATCGACGGCGTGTGGCACGACCGTTTCCGGGCCGACGAAGTGCGTTACCTGCCGCAGCAGGGTTTCATTCCCGGCTGGCTGACGCTGGACCGGGTGCTGCGGGATTACGACATGACGCGCGGCGACCTGCTGAAATGGTTTCCGCTCTTCGAAAAACTGTTCGGAACCAAGATGTACGCGATGTCGGGCGGCGAACGGCGGATTCTGGAGTGTTACCTGATCCTGCGCAGCCCCACGCGGTTCGTACTGCTCGACGAGCCTTTTTCGCAGGTCGCGCCCCTGCATGTCTCCGCGCTCAAGCGACTGATCCTGCAGGAGCGGGCGTCCAAAGGCATCCTTCTGACCGACCATATGCACCGCCACGTCACCGATCTCGCCGACCGCCTTTACGTCATGGCCGACGGCCGGACCTACCTCGCGCAGGTCGAAGAAGACCTCGTCAGATACGGTTATCTGACGCATTTATAGCGATTGTGCGGCCGGCCGATTTGTTTTTGCGCCCGGCTTGCACTATCTTTGCCGCAAACAAACTCCGGCTTAGACAGGATGCGCCCCGGCATAGCCCAATGAATTTGGCTTTGCGCCCGGCTTGCACTGTCTTCGCACCCCAATACGGCACATTATGGCAGGATCGAATTTTGTAGATTACGTAAAGATATTCGCCCGTTCGGGTCACGGCGGAGCCGGCTCGGCGCATTTCCGCCGCGAGAAATTCGTGGCTTTCGGCGGTCCCGACGGCGGCGACGGCGGCAAGGGCGGCAGTATCGTCCTGCAGGGCGACAGTCAGTACTGGACCCTCATCCACCTCAAATACCAGCGTCACCAGTTCGCCGAGGACGGCCAGTGCGGTTCGGGCGCCCGTTCGTCGGGCAAGGACGCCAAGGACATCGTGATTCCCGTGCCGCTGGGTACGGTTGCGAAACGGATCGTCACGCAGGAGGACGGCACGGAAACCGTCGAGACGGTGGGGGAGGTTACCGCCGACGGAGAACGGCTGGTGCTGCTGCATGGCGGCCGCGGAGGTCTCGGCAACTGGCATTTCAAAAGCGCCACCAACCAGACGCCGCGCTACGCCCAGCCGGGCGAAGAGGGCGACGAAGGGGCTTTCATTCTCGAACTGAAGGTGCTGGCCGACGTGGGACTGGTGGGCTTTCCCAATGCGGGCAAGAGTACGCTGCTCGCGGCTGTTTCCGCCGCCAAACCCAAGATCGCCAACTATGCCTTCACCACGCTCGAACCCAATCTGGGCATCGTGGAGGTTCGCGACCATAAATCGTTCGTCATGGCCGACATTCCCGGCATCATCAAGGGGGCGCACGAGGGCCGCGGACTCGGCACCCGCTTTCTGCGCCATATCGAGCGCAATTCGGTGCTGCTGTTCATGATTCCCGCCGACAGCGACGACGTTCGGCGCGATTACGAAGTCCTGCTGGGCGAACTGACGCAGTACAATCCCGAACTGCTCGACAAGGAGCGCCTGCTGGCCGTCACCAAGTGCGATATGCTGGACGAGGAGCTGATCGAGCAGATGAAACCCCACCTGCCCGAAGGCATTCCCTCGGTCTTTATTTCGTCGGTTTCGGGGCTGAATATTTCCCGGTTGAAGGATATGCTCTGGGAAGCCCTGCAGCGTTAGCGAATTCGACGCGCCGCTCCGAGACGCGGAGCGTGTATTTCCCGTTGAAATAGTCGATAATTCCATATACGGAACCCGTGCCCTGCGGTACGGGTTCCGTTGCGTATGCGCATGTCCCCAGCGTCCGGACCCGGAATGTCCGGCCTTGGGCGTCGGTCAGCGTCCGTTCGGAGGTTTGCGGTTCCGAGGTCTCCGGATCGGTGTCGCACCACGGCCCCGCTTCGGTAAACCGTACTCCTTCGAAACATACGTAGGTGTCTGTCTGCCGGAGGCCGATGGCGTCGAACGTACATACCGCCGGCCGCGGCCGGCGGTCCTTGTCCGGATTGCGGCGCAGATAGCGTCCGAGCTCTTCACGCGGAATCCGCCCTACGCCGTAATCGCCGTCGGGCGCGGTTCCAAGCTGGATCTTGCCGCCGTAATCGCCCAGCGTAAGCCCGTTGCAGAAGATTGTGACGGCCGCTCCGACCGGGTAGTCGAAAGCGAGTCGGGTGCCGTCGATCAGGACCGAAATCCCGCCGCTGGCATCCTCGACGACGAGCGTCTTGTAAAATTCGCCGTAGAAATCGTTGCCCGTGACGACGCCTTCGAGCGTGATGTCCTCCGTTACGGCGACGCTGTTTGCGGTGCAGCGCGCCTTGAGGTCCGCAATGGTGTGCACGCCGCCGGGAGCGCCGCCCTCGAACGAGAGTTTCGACGTCCGGTCGCAGGCCGCCAGCAGCAGGAGCGCCAGCAGTTTAATACATGCAGTCGTTTTCATTGCGGAGTTTGAGCAGGTAACGGCCTTTGCCGGCGTCGTCGTATTGCAGAATGCCCGTGAGCGAACAGCTCTTTCCGGCGGGGACCTCTTCGCCGGCGAACCCGGCGTAATTGCGGACATAGGTGTATATTTCGGCTCCTCCGGCGTCGGTGAAGCGTTTGTACCCCGCCCACGTGCCGGGCGTAAGGTCTTCGGGCGTGTAACTCAGGCCGTCGATCCGCACCAGCGTCCCGCACCGCTTCGGCGTGAGTTCCGCAATCGTCAGCAGGGCGGGTGCGACCGGCTGCGGGGCTTCGCCGGTGCGACTTGCGGCGGCGTCCAGCGCGGCTTTCGAGCCGAGGTAATCCGTTGCGAAGCCGCTTCCCGCTGCGGGTTTCCGCCCGACCTGCAATATGCCGCGGCTTTCGCCCAGCGCCAGCCCCTTCAGCCGCAGCGTGACGCGGCTTCCCGGCGGAAAGTCGTTGTGCAGATGGTCGATACCCGCCATTACCTCAAGTCCCGCTCCATCTTCCTCGACGCAGAACGTGCGGTAGAAGTTTTCCTCCGCATCGCTGGTGTTCACCCGGCCCGACACCACCACGTCGGTCGCAATCACGAACGTCGTCCCGGCGTACAGTTGGCGCAATTGGGCGATGGTCGCCGTCGCCGGTTCCGGCTCCTCGCCGCCGCTCCGTTCCCCGAACCGGGAGTCGTAACACCCGGTCAGCAGCAGAAAGGCGCATAACAGCGGCAGGCGTCGCATAAGCTCCGTTATTCGATGCGTGAATCCTTCAGGCCGAGGAAGTAGAGGATGCCGTCCAGTCCGATGGTCGAGATCGACTGCCGGGCGGTGGCCTTCACTTTGGGTTTGGCGTGGAAAGCGATGCCCAGACCGGCGAGATTGAGCATCGGCAGGTCGTTGGCGCCGTCGCCGACAGCTACCGACTGGGCGATGTTGATCTCCTCGAACTGGCAGAGCAGGCGCAGCAGCTCGGCTTTGCGGCGGCCGTCCACCACCTCGCCCACGTAGCGGCCCGTGAGTTTGCCCTCCTCGATTTCCAGCTCGTTGGCATATACGTAGTCGAATCCGTATTTCTGGCGCAGGTAGTTGCCGAAGTAGGTGAAGCCGCCCGACAGAATGGCCGTCTTGTAACCCACGCGCTTGAGGATGGTCATCATGCGCTCCAGCCCTTCGGTGATGGGCAGGCTGCGGGCGATCTCCTCCATGACCGAGACGTCGAGACCCTTGAGCAGGGCCACGCGGCGCGAGAAACTCTCGCGGAAGTCGATTTCGCCGCGCATGGCGCTGGCCGTGATCGCCCGCACCTCTTCGCCGACTCCGGCGCGTTCGGCCAGTTCGTCGATCACCTCGGTCTCGATCAGCGTCGAATCCATGTCGAAGCAGATCAGGCGGCGGCTGCGGCGGTAGATGTCGTCCTTCTGGAACGAGACGTCGAGACCGATCTCCGAGAGATTCATGAATCCCTCCTGCATGGTGCTGCGCTCCTCGTCGGTGAGCGACCCGCGCACCGAAAGCTCGATGCAGGATTTGGCCGCACGGTCGTCCTCGCTGAGCGGGATGCGGCCCGTCAGACGCTTTATGGCGTCGATGTTGAGTCCGTGTTCGGCCACGACGCTGGTCACCTCGGCGATATGCCGCGCCGTGACGGTGCGTCCCAGCAGGGTTATGATGTATCGGTTTTTGCCCTGACGGCCTACCCAGTCCTCGTATTTCCGCTCCGCAATCGGCGTGAAGCGGATCATCACGCCCAGCTCCGAAGCCTTGAACAGCAGCTCTTTCATGATGTTGCCCGACTTGTCGGCCGTGGTCTTGAACAGGATGCCCAGCGTCAGCGACTGGTGGATATTGGCCTGACCGATGTCGAGGATGAAGGCGTCGTAGCGCGCGAGTATTTCGGTGAGCGAAGAGGTCATTCCCGGCTTGTCTTCGCCGGAAATGTTTATCTGGATGATTTCAACGTTGTTCTGCATCGTTTTCCTGTTTCCTTTTGGTAAATTCGTAGACAAAGTTAGTAAACTTTCTTTTTTTTGGTTATTTTTGCACGATAAACTTAAAAATCGGACTTTATGTGGTCTTTTCTCGTGCCGTTTTTTACGGAAACGCCAGAAGCGCCTTTGATCCTGCCCGACAGCGTGCAGAAAGCCAATCTCGCCGAAGCGGTGAATAAAATCATCCACCTGGACGTGGGCGACATGCTGCGCTCTCTGCTTTCCGAATCCGTCTGGATACTGGTGAAGATCCTGATCGCGCTGGCCATCTATTTTATCGGCCGCTGGATCGTGCGCCGCATCGTGCGGCTGCTCGACGCCGCATTCGAGCGCCGTCAGGTGGACACTTCGCTCCGCTCGTTCCTGCGCAATACCGTCAAGGTGGTCTTCACGCTCATCCTGCTGATGATCGTCGTGCAGACCCTCGGCGTCAACGTCACTTCGCTCATCGCCCTCTTCTCGGCCGCCACGCTGGCCATCGGTATGGCCCTGAGCGGCACGGCCCAGAACTTCGCGGGCGGCGTGATGATCCTGCTGATGAAACCTTACCGAGTCGGCGATTTCATTTCGGCGCAGGGCCAGTCGGGCACGGTGCGCGAGATCAAACTCTTCTCGACGGTCATCACCACCGGCGACAACCAGACGATTTATATTCCTAACAATTCCATTGCCACGGCGATCATCGACAATTATTCGACCTCCGAGACGCGCCGCGTGGACTGGACGATCGGCATTTCGTACGGCGACGACGTCGATGCGGCGCGGAGGGCGCTTCTCGACCTGCTGGCCGCCGACAGCCGTGTGTTGACCGACCCGGCTCCCGTGGTGTGGGTTGCGGCGCTCGCCGACAGCTCGGTGAACCTTTCGGTGCGCGCATGGGTGAAAAACGCCGATTACTGGGACGTGTTTTTCGAGAACAACGAAAAAATCTACAAACTGCTGCCGCTCAAGGGCATCAGCTTCCCTTTCCCGCAGATGGACGTACATGTGAAACAAAACTAAGTGAGGAGTATATGAAAAAATTACTGTTTGCCGCAGCCGCAGTCTGGCTGTTGGCCGCCTGCAACAAGGAGCTTGGTCCCGAATACGAGACGCCGCCCGTTTTCGACGAAGTGACTTTCACCACGGCGACGCAGCCGGACAAAATCACCGAACCGGTGAAGGTGGACGAGGTCGTTTGGGTGAATGCGACGGTATCCTGCCCGTACAAGGTCAAACAGGTGTGGCTTGCCTACTTCGTGGACGGCGACGAGTCCAATGTGGTGACGACTAAGCCTTTCAATTACGACGCCACCACCGTTACGTTCAAGGAGCGGATTCCGGGACAGAAGGCCGGAGCGAAAGTGTCGTTTCAGGTGCTTACCCGTTCCGATTATGTCTTCATGTGGACCCAGACGTATACCTACAAGGTCGAGGGCGGCGAAGACGAAGAAAAGCCGAATCCCGACCTGCCGGACGAAAACTAATTTTTATCAGAGATATCGTTTATGGAATTAAAAGAAATTCTGGCCATTTCGGGCCAGCCCGGACTTTATAAATACGTGGCGCAGTCCACCAACGGCGTGATCGTCGAATCGCTGCTCGACGGCAGGCGGATGAACGCCTCGGCGTCGTCGAAGGTCAGCTCCCTGACCGAGATTTCGATGTTCACCGAAGGCGAGGACATTGCGCTGGCGGACGTCTTCACCAAAATCTATGCGCATACGGGCGGCAAGGAGGCCATCAGCCCCAAGGAGGCGCCTGAGAAGCTGAAAGCCGCTTTCGCCGAGGTCCTTCCCGAATACGACCGCGACCGGGTGCACGTATCCGACATGAAGAAGTGCTTCGCGTGGTACAACATTCTGGTCAGGGCCGGTTTTACGGAGTTCAAACTCCCGTCCGAAGCCGAATAGAAAAAGTCCCGCTCTCGGAGCGGGACTTTTTCGTTGTATCCGGTGTGATTCCGGCTTTTTTCATGCCGCCGAATTCGCGGTTTATATTATCTTTGTGCAATAGCGAAACAAACATTCAAGCAACTGACATTATGGAACGAAGGACGAAAGTGCTGGCATTGGTTGCCCACGACAACATGAAGCACGATCTGGCCGAATGGGTGGACTGGAACAGCAAAAAACTCAGCCGTCACCATCTGGTCTGCACGGGTACGACCGGCAAGATGGTCGAAAAAACGCTGCGCGACCACCGGGAAGAGTACGAGGGTGAGGAGGAGATCGAAGAGCTTCCCGATCTGAGGATCACGCTGCTCAAATCCGGTCCGCTGGGCGGCGACCAGCAGCTGGGTTCGCTGATCGCCGACGGCAAGATCGACGCCCTTATTTTCTTCTGGGACCCGATGTCGGCCCAGCCGCACGACGTGGACGTCAAGGCCCTGCTGCGTCTGGCCACGCTCTACAACGTGCCGACGGCCATCAACCGTTCGTCGGCCGATTTTCTGATCTCTTCGCCGCTTTTCGAGGACGATGGGTACGTACCCGTCGTCAAGGACTACAAAGCCTATGTCGAGCGCGTGCTGAAATAGGGTGGCGCGCCGTTTTACAGGTCGTGCGACAGCGGGGCGGGAACCGTCCCGCTTACGTCGAAGTCGCCCCAGCGCCGGGCGATCGAGTCGAGTGTGTCGAACAGTTCGGGGATGTCGAGCGACGTGACGAGCTTCAGGCGCGTCGGCTTGAAGTCGGGCAGTCCCTTGAAATAGTTGGACAGATGGCGGCGCATTTCGAGGATGCCCACGAATTCGCCCTTTACTTCGAGCGACTTGCGCAGATGCTCCTTGGCGATTTCGACCCGTTCGCACACCGACGGCTGCGGGAGCACTTCGCCCGTGGCCAGATAGTGCTTCACCTCGCGGAATATCCACGGCCGGCCGTAGGTCGCCCGGCCGATCATCACGCCGTCCACGCCGTAGCGGTCGAACATCTCCGCGGCCTTCGGTCCCGAATCCACATCGCCGTTGCCGATGATCGGGATCTGTATCTGCGGGTTGTTCTTCACTTTGCCGATCAGCGTCCAGTCCGCTTCGCCGCGGTACATCTGGGCGCGTGTGCGGCCGTGAACGGTGAGCGCGGCGATGCCCACGTCCTGCAAGCGCAATGCGATCTCCTCGATGTTCTTCGACTCCTCGTCCCAGCCCAGCCGCGTTTTGACGGTCACGGGCTTGCGCACCGCCTGCACGATCCGGCGCGTCATCTCGACCATCAGCGGCACGTCGCGCATCATGCCCGATCCGGCGCCGCGCCCGGCGATTTTCTTCACCGGGCAGCCGAAGTTGATGTCTATGATGTCGGGACCGGCCGCTTCGGCCATGCGGGCCGCTTCGACCATCGGTTCGATCAGGTGGCCGTAAAGCTGGATGCCCACGGGACGCTCCGCCGCGTCGATTTCGAGTTTTTTGAGCGACTTGGCCGCGTCGCGGATCAGCCCGTCCGACGAAATGAATTCCGTGTAGACCACGTCGGCCCCGAACCGCTTGCACATGTAGCGGAACGAAGGGTCGGTCACGTCTTCCATCGGCGCCAGCAGCAGGGGCTTTTCGCCGAGTTCTATATCAGCTATTTTCATGGGTTCTGATTCGTTTTTTCCGATGTCTCGCAGGCGAGGATCTTGTCTATGCGGGCGCCGTCCATGTCGACGATCTCGAACGTGAAGGTGTTCCACCTCAGTTTTTCGCCCGTCTGCGGAATATGCCCCAGCTCGTCGAGTATCAGGCCGCTGAGGGTATTGTAGAGGTTGTTCGGGTAGACGTCCTCCAGCCCGTAGCAGACCAGAAAATCGTAAAACGGGCACTGCCCGTCGATCAGGCAGCTGCCGTCCTCCCGGTGAACGATGTCCGGCTCCTCCCGCTCTTCGGGAATCGAGCCTACCAGCGCTTCGAAGATGTCGTGCAGGGTGACGATGCCCTGCGTCACGCCGAATTCGTCGCAGACGATGCCGTAGCCGACCTGTTCGCTGCGGAGTTGTTCCAGCGCGGTGTACACTTGGGTCTCCTCGTGGAAGAATTTTGCCGGACGCAGTATGGATGCGACGTCGAAATCCTCCTCTCCGATGTGCGTGAAGAGGTCCTTGAGGTATATCACGCCGGCCAGCCGGTCGAGGTTGCTGCGGGCGGCGGGGTAGAGCGTGTGGGGTTCCCTGCCGACCAGCTCGCGGATCTCTGCGGGCGTCATGGCGGGGTCTATCCATGCGATTTCGCTGCGGTGCGTCATGATCGAACCCACCTTGCGGTCGCCGAGCGAGAATACGCGGCCGACGATCTGCTGTTCGACGATCTGCACTTCTCCGTCTTCGGTCCCCTCCTGAATGATCGATTTGATCTCCTCCTCGGTGACCTTGCTCTCCGTATCCCGTATTCCGAGCAGGCGGGTGATAAGCTCGATGCTGCGTGACAGCAGCCATACGAAGGGCGACGTCACCTTGGCGAGCACCTGCATCGGCCGTGCGACGAGTATGGCGACCCGTTCGGCGCTTTTCATGCCGATGCGCTTGGGCACCAGCTCGCCGAAGACGATCGTGAGGTAGGTTACGACGATGACGATGAGTATCTGGGCGACCGGAACGGCCGTGCGGAGCGGCATGCCCAGCGATGCGAGCATCGCGCCGAAGCGGCCCGCCAGCGCTTCGCCCGAATAGATACCCGTCAGGATGCCGATCAGGGTGATGCCTATCTGAATCGTGGAAAGGAATCTGTCCGGGTCCTGAGCCAGCTGGAGGGCTTTGGCGGCCGCCTTGTTGCCCTGCTTGGCGCGTGCCGTCAGGTTCGAGCGGCGCGCCGAGATCAGCGCGATTTCCGACATTGCGAAAAGCCCGTTGAGCAGGATCAGCAGGATAATGATGATGATTTCCATGAAAAGCGTGTAATGTAGCGGCAAAGATAAGCATTGTTTGGAATTTCGGGGGCGCCGCGGCCGCAATTTGTGAGAATTATGGCTTTGCGGGATTGGTTATTAGCCGAAAAACGCTAAATTTGCAGGCAAATCTTTTGTGTTATGAATATTGAAAACTTTATTTCGGATGCGGTCCGCCGTTCGGTGGAGGCGCTTTACGGTCCGCTCGACGGCGAACAGCTGCAGATTCAGAAGACCCGCAGGGAGTTCGAGGGCGATTACACCCTCGTGACGTTTCCGTTGCTGCGACGAAGCCGCAAGTCGCCCGAAGCCACCGCGACCGAGATAGGCGAATATATGACGGCCAACGTGCCGGAAGTCAAGTCGTTCAACGTCATCAAGGGTTTCCTGAACCTGACCCTCGACTGCGCGTTCTGGGCCGCCCGTTTTGCGGAGATCGCCGCCGATGCGAACTTCGGGCAGGCTCCCGACACGGGGCGTACGGTGATGATCGAATACTCGTCGCCCAACACCAACAAACCCCTGCATCTGGGCCATATCCGCAACAACCTGCTGGGGTACTCCGTGGCGCAGATACTCAGGGCCAACGGCCATAACGTCATCAAGGCCAATCTGGTGAACGACCGCGGCATCCATATCTGCAAGTCGATGCTGGCTTGGAAGCTTTACGGCAACGGCGAGACACCCGCTTCGTCGGGCATGAAGGGCGACCACCTCGTCGGCAAATACTACGTCGAGTTCGACAAGCATTACAAGGCCCAGATCAAGGAGCTGACGGCGCAGGGCCAAACCGAGGAGGAGGCCAAGAAAAACGCCCCTGTGATGCTCGAAGCGCAGGAGATGCTGCGCAAATGGGAGGCCAAGGACCCCGAAGTCTACTCGCTCTGGGAGACGATGAACGGCTGGGTGTACGAAGGTTTCGACGTGACTTACAAGGCGCTGGGCGTCGATTTCGACAAAATCTATTACGAGTCGCAGACCTACCTGCTGGGCAAGAGTCTCGTCGAGGAGGGACTCCGCAAGGGCGTGTTCTACCGCCGCGACGACAATTCGGTCTGGATCGACCTCACGGCCGACGGACTGGACGAGAAACTGCTCCTGCGCGGCGACGGCACCTCGGTCTACATGACGCAGGACCTCGGCACGGCTTACCGCCGCTTCGAGGAGAACAGGCTCGACGACATGATTTATGTCGTGGGCAACGAGCAGAACTACCATTTTCAGGTGTTGAAGCTCATCCTCAAGAAACTGGGCTATGCCGACTGGAGCGACCATATCACGCACCTTTCCTACGGCATGGTGGAGCTTCCCGAAGGCAAGATGAAGTCGCGCGAAGGCACGGTGGTCGATGCCGACGACCTGATCGCAGACATGGTATCCACGGCCCGCGAGATGTCGGACGAGCTGGGCAAGCTCGACGGCTGTACGGAAGAGGAGGCCGACGCCGTTTCCACGATGGTTGGATTGGGCGCGCTCAAGTATTTCATCCTGAAGGTGGACCCGAAAAAGACGATGCTTTTCGATCCGCGCGAGTCGATCGACTTCAACGGCAACACCGGCCCGTTCATCCAATATACCCATGCGCGTATCTGCTCGGTGCTGCGCAAGGCCGCCGAAGCCGGCATCGACTTCTCCGGTGCGGCGCAGGCGGATTACCTGCCCGAAGAGATCGCCCTCGTGAAATCGCTGACCGAATATCCGTCGGTCGTTGCCGCCGCAGGCGAGAACTTCGCGCCTTCGATCGTCGGCGCCTATGTGTACGAGCTGGCCAAGCAGTTCAACGGTTACTACCACGACCATTCGATTCTCAAGGAGGAGAACGACGAAACCCGCAGAATGCGTCTCCAGCTGGCTCAGCAGGTCGCCCGCGTCATCCGCAGCGGCATGAAACTGCTCGGCATCGACGTTCCGGAACGGATGTAATTCTCCGGCGCGGATGCAATTTGCCGCACCGTCCGGGCGGAATGCCTTTTGTGCCGAGACCGGGACGAAGAGGGTGGGGCGTTGCCGCGGCAGAATCCGGCCGGGTTTCCGCCACTTTCGGACGCCGAGCCAGAGCGCGGCGTCTCCCGGATGAAAGGCAAAAATCTGGGCCATCTGTTTCTTCGGCTATGATAAAAAAGAGGAAGATCGTGAACTGCACCCCAAAAGTTGGACATAACTTTTGGGGTGTTTTATGAAGTACAGTTATGAGGAGAAATTAGCGGCAGTTTTGTCTGTTGTCAGAGGGCAACATTCCGTATCGTCCGCCTCCAAGCATTTTGGAATAAGCTATACGCCTTTGTCGCGTTGGATTGCGCGTTATAAAGAGTTCGGCGAAGCAGGTCTTCGTATACGGCAATATACTTACAGCGGCGATTTTAAGTTGTCAGCTATCAGGCACATGCACGAGAATCACTTATCTTTAACGGAAACAACGGCAAAGTTCGGTATTTACAATGAGAGTACGCTGAGCAAATGGGAGCGTATCTATTATGAAGAAGGTGAATCCGGTCTTTACTGTGATAATCGGGGTAAGATGAGAACCAAACCTAATAAACAGGAACTACAACCACAGGAAGAAAATGACTTGCGAGTCGAAAACCAACGTCTTCGCGCCGAGGTTGCTTACTTAAAAAAATTGAGGGTCTTAGTCGAGGAACGCATCGTCCGCGAGAACGGGAACGGGCAAAAGCCATCGAAGAACTAAGACCGGAACATACCCTTCCCACGCTATTGTTATCATCTGAAGCAGTTAAAGTTCCCCGATAAATACAAACAAGAGAAAAACGAGATTGTAAGTATATACCACGATCATAAGGGACGTTATGGTTACCGCCGTATCACAGTAGAGATGCACAATCGCGGATATTCTATAAACCATAAAACGGTACTGAGGTTAATGAACGAATGTGGAGTTAAATGCCAGGTGCGCCTAAAAAAATATCGTTCATACAAAGGAGAGGTTGGTGCCGTTGTGCCCGACTTGCTGAAACGTAATTTTATGGCGGAACGTCCTAATCAAAAGTGGGTTACAGACCTTACTGAATTTTCTCTGTTCGGCAAGAAGCTTTATCTGTCGCCTATTATGGACTTATATAACAGGGAAATAATAAGTTATAATATAGCAGAACATCCGACCTTTTACCAAACAATGAAAATGCTTGAAGATGCCATAAAGGATCTGCCCGATACTCCGGAACTTATACTTCACTCGGATCAGGGTTGGCAGTACCAGATGAAACGCTATCAATATCGGCTGCGTGAAAAAGGTATTAGTCAGAGCATGTCTCGTAAGGGAAACTGTTTGGATAATGCGGTTATGGAAAACTTTTTCGGACTGTTAAAATCAGAATTATTATATTTGCAGAAGTTCGAGTCTGTCGATCATTTCCGCAAGGAACTGGAGGAATACATAAATTACTACAATAACAAGCGAATAAAGACCGCTTTAAACAACATGAGCCCGGTACAATACCGAACTCATGCTATCTGAATTATTAATCAGTCCAAACTTTGGGGTGCACATCAATCGTTCTTCCTCTTTTTTAATTATGGCTTCCGCTTGCCGCGCTCAACTTTTTCGGTTTGCCGTTGTTATGCTTTCCCTGCTTGCCCCCTCTTCCCTTCGGCTTGTTGCCATCATCCCTTCTGCTTGCCGCCGTCATCCCTCTTCGGCCTGCCGCTTTCAATTTTTCTGCTTCCCCGTCATTATACCTCCGGTTCACCGTTGTCATGCTTTCCCTGCTTGCCGCTCTCCTCCCTTCCGCTTGCCGCCGTCATGCCTCACTTTCCGGTTTGTCGCTATCATGTTTTCCCCGTTGGCGTCCGGCGGCTGTACTTGGCTGCCCGTACCCGTCCCGGCGGGAGGGGAGTGTCGCTCCGATGCCGCTGCGGCCATAAATATTTAGTGCTCAACCGTGGTATGAATCTTGCGAGTTGTGCGGTAGGAATTAACCAACACTATTATTTGCGTGAAAACAATCTTTACAACATTCGCTCTATCTCTTGCGTTGTGTGCCGCTGCCGGAGCGACGGCCCAAGTCAGGAGCGCGGCGCCGGTGCCTGCGGCCGATACCGTGATGCTGTCGGAGACCACCGACGGCGATTATCTCGTCCGCAGGTTCATCGTCAAACGTCCCGGCGACACCGACTACTCGGTCCGCTACCAGATCAATCTGGCGAAACTCTCCTCGACGCTCGACGGCAATTCGCGGGAGCTCGGCGATCTGGACGACTTCGTCGGCAACCTGATGAAAGACACGCTGATGAGGGTCAAATCGGTTGAGATCACGGGATATTCGTCGCCCGACGGTCCGCTGAAATTCAACGAGACGCTGGCCCGGAACCGTGCGCAGGATTTCAAGAATTACGTCGATCGAAAGTATGGTTTTTCAAATAAGTACGACGTGACGGTCAATGCCGTCGCCGAAGATTGGGAGATGTGCCGCGCATTGGTCGCCAAGTCGGAGGTGCCCGACAAACAGTCCGTGCTGGATATCCTCGACGGCAGCCGGTCGTCCGACGCCAAGGAGCTGGCGCTCAAAAAGATGCCTTCGGCTTGGAACTATATGAAAAAGAATATCCTTCCGCCGCTCCGCCGGGTCGAACTGACGATCAATTACGGCGAAGGCAGCGTCGTCGAGCAGCGCACGATGATTCCCCGGCCCAAACCCGCGCCGCAGCCCGTTTGCGAACCCTGCGGATGCGAGGTGATCGACGAGTCGATAACGGGCATCATCGTCGAAATGCCCGGATCGGATGTCGATTATAAAAAGGAGCTTCGCGAAGCGAGGAAAATCGTCCGGGAGCAGGAGCGGGCCGCCCGCAAGATAGCCCGTGAGGAGGCAAAAGCCGCCAAAAAGAGTTACAGGGAGTTGGAAAAGATGTAAGGCCGAATAATACGGTAAAAAAGGATTCCGCATGCGGAATCCTTTTTTTTTGCATGGGCCGGCGGGGATTATTTCAGCGGCGTAGGGCATAAAACGTTTGATAATCCGAAAGCTTTTCGTACCTTTGTCGGAGCAAATTTTTAAAACGCACAATGATATGGCAAATTTAAGGAACCTGAAAAAGGAGATCGACTACCGTCTGGAAGAGGTGGTTTTCGACTGCGATATGGCGATCTGCTTCCAGCCCTCGAAGGAAAAAGAGGTTTTCGAAGTGATGCAGGAGGCCGTTGCCGTCCGCAACGATCTCTTCACGAAGGCCAACAATCCCGCCGAGCCGCACAACCGCTCGCTCGTCCGCAAGCATTTCGCCGCTCTGCGCGTCGAGATGGTGGAGGCTTATGACAAGCTTTTCGAGAAGCTGAGCAAGATCAACGAGGCGAAGAAATAAGCCGTTGTCCGATTTCCGGTATCGGGCCGAGAGCGCATAAACGCTCGCGGATGGAGGCCGGTCTATAAATTAAGCGCGTTCCCCCGACGGGGAACGCGCTTTTTATTCGTGGTCGCAGCAGCAGTCGCCCGGATGATGTTCCAGCACCGTGTGGGGAATGTGCCCGTGCGACACGAGCTGAATGGGGCAGTCATAGTTGCGCAGCTGCTCTTCGGTGATGATGTTCGAGCGGTGGCGGTGTACGCGGCGGTTCACGCAGACGATCTCCTTTACGACGCTTGAGATGGTGCCGATGTCGTGCGACACCATGACGATCGCCATGCGGCGGTTCAGTTCGTGCAGCGTGCGGTAGAGTTCGTTTTCGAATTTGTTGTCCACGAAGTTGGCCGGCTCGTCCAGAATCAGCAGCTTGGGATCGGAAATGACGGCCCTGCACAGCAGCGCCCGCTGCATCTGACCGCCCGAAACTTCGCCGATAGGGTTGCGGGCCGTATCGGCCACGCCCGCCGTTTCCAGCAGATCGAGCGCCTTCGCGCGGTCTGCTTTCGTATAGCGGCTGAAAATTCCCTTGTGCCCCTGCAAACCCGACAATACCACTTCGAGTACCGAGATGGGGAACGTGCGGTCGAAATCCGATAGCTGGGGCATGTAGCCGATCAGCCGCTCCTTGTCCCGGAACAGTTCGGGTGCGAGCCGCACCTCTCCGGTATGGGGCACCGTGCCCAGAATCGCCTTCACAAGGGTCGTCTTGCCGCCGCCGTTCGGGCCGATGACACCCAGAAAGTCGTTGTCCGCAATCTCCAGATCGACGTGCTGCAGGGCTTCGTAGCCGTCGTATGCGACGCCGACGTCGCGTAGCGTTACCAGATTCATCGCCGTGTGATTATGTCGGTTATCGCATCGATATTGGCGATCGCGTCTTCGCGCAGTGGGTCCACTTCGACATATTCAGCGTCGATGTCGCGTGCGATGATCTCCACGGACGATGCCGGGAACTGATTCTGATAGAGGATGCGCCGCACGCCGTCCTCACGGGCCTGCCGGATGACCTGCGTCAGCCGTTTGGCCGAAGGTTCCTTGCCGTCGGCTTCGATCGCCACCTGCCGGATGCCGTAATCCCTTGCGTAATAGGTGAGGGCGGGGTGGTAGATGATGAAGTATTCGATGCCGCTCTGCGCGATCTTCTCGCCGGTGCGGGCGTCCAGCGCCCGTAAATCGGCCTGCAGCCGCTTGTAGTTCGTTTCGTATTTCGCCGAATCGGGATAGGCGCGGCGAATCGCCGCATAAGCGTTCTGCGCCATTTTCTGCAATGCGCGGGGCGATGTCCATACGTGGGGATCGACGCCGTGAGCGTGGCTATGGTTGTGGGGTTCGGCGCAGGAGGTGCCGTCTCCGCCGGCTGCGGCCTGTTTCGCAGGCGTGTGCGCGTGCGAACAACTGCCGGCGATCAGTTCTATGCCCTGACTGAGATTCACGACCTTGCCGCGCTCCTCGATCTTGGATAACAGCGTGGTTTCGAAGTCGATGAGTCCGACGTTGAAGATCATCTCCGCCCGGTTCAGCCTGATGAACTGCCGGGGCGTCGGTTCGAACGTTTCGGGACTTGCGCCGGGAGGTACCAGCACTTCGATCTTGAAATCGTCGCCCACGATTTCCCCCACGAGACTGCGGAGCGGGAGGATCGAGACATACAATGTCTTTTCGTCCGCCTGCTGGCGGGACGTGCAAGCGCCCATCAGCGCTGCAATAAATATGAAAACGAATTTTTTATACATATTGTCTGTTGATTATCAGTGTTTTTCCTGAAATATGGTAGGGTAGTCCCTTCCGTTTCTTGTATATGACGACTAATGCGATTGCGATCAGCAGCGTGCACAGGCGGAGGCCGTTCGCCCGCAATCCGCCGACTGCGCCGCTCCCGCTCACGCAGAACAGCATCCACGGCGCGTTCATCAGCGTATGCAGCCAGATTACGCTCCACAGATTGTTCTCCGATTCCACATAGATCCAACTGAAAAAGATGCTTCCGGCAGCCGTGACGCCGAAAGCTGCCGATGCGGAAATCAGGTCGTCACCCTGATACAGATGCAGCGATCCGAATGCCAAGGCCGTCAGCGTCGCCGCCGGCAGAAATCCCCAACGGGCTGTCCGGAACAGCTCTCCGAATACGAAACCTCTGAAAATCAGTTCCTCGAAGAATCCCGCGACGACTATGAACGTAAACATGTGATCCGGCGGCGTTTCCCGGTTGAAACTGCCGATGACCGCATAGCCGGCGAACATGGGGACCGTACTCAGCACTCCGAAGAGCAATCCCCGGCCGAATCCGTGCGTCAGTCCGAGCCTATATAATATGGTATCGGGTCGGTGCAGCAACAGAAGCGCCGCTGCCGGAATTATACCCGCAATCAGGTAATTCAATATGTAGTGAATTGATTTGTAGGTAGATAAGAAATTTGCAAATGGCCGAACGCCGAGGTTGAAATACCACGTCACGAAGAACAGCCCGAAAGCCGTCAGGATAATTGCCGAGCGTTTTATACAGCTGTCATTTTCAGCCATTTGTTCCGGATTTGATATTGCAAAAGTAGCAAAAATTCGGTGAAGTTATATATCGTCCGATTGCGGGATATCGCTTATATGCTCAATTTGCCGAATAATCGGGATGTAATAGTGTATAAAGATTCGATTATGAACAAAATGGACTCTCGATTCGCAATAATTTAACATAATGGTAATATATTCATTACCAACAAGTTAAGCAGTAGGGTAGGAGAGCATCTCGCCACAGAACAGAGAGTTAATAAAGGTGGCAAGACGTCAAAGAACGAGTAGTAGAAAACTACAATGCAAATATACAAATAATATTTACAAGTCAAAAAAAAAAAATGAAATTTTTACAATTATATCCGAATATGAATTTCGCGCGCACGCGTGAAGCACACGTACGCACGTTACATATCGGAGACACTCCGTATCTTGGGTCATCAAGATACTGCGTTATAAGGAAGTCAATTAAACGAAGTAGTCCGGCGCGCCAATGCTTCGGGCTATGGAGTGAGCCCAAAGCAAAGGCGGCCGGACCGTCGGAAAGTCACGCGGGCGTGCAAAACAATAACACATTAATAATCAAGATTTTACACATGTAAATTACAAGTGTAAAAACATAATATCAAGTCCTAGCGGTGCGACACCGCTCCAGTCTTGCGACTAGAAAAAAGACCCGAACTATGTCGGGTCTTACACTACTTAAAAAGGTCCTCACCAAAAAAGCGACGATACAGGACAATAAAGGTCCGAGTATAAAGCAAGGCAAGGAGGATAGGAACAATAATAGCGCCAACCAGCGCAAGCAATAAAAACAGTATGTACAAAAAGGTTTCCATACCCAAATATACTTACGGTTTCTGATTCGACCAAATTTTTTCAAGATAATCAGAAATCATCTTTTGCTTATAATCCGAAAGATCAGAATTAAAGCGGCCTAATAACTGACGAATAATACGTTGGGCAAATTCGGCACCGTTAGATGCATCGTCAATATCGAGCAACCGCAGAAACGTCTCGTACTTTTCGCGATCTCGCTTAACATCATTAAGACCAGCTATAGAGAGAACTTCTTTAGCTTGAGCATCAGTAAGCTTAACGCGACCTTGACGCAAAACGTTTTCAGTTTCAGTCTGAGCTTTAGTAAGACCGGTCTGCGCCTTTGTAGAATCAATTTGGGCCGCAATCAAATCACGTTGTTTCTGCAAATTCTGTTTCATTTCCTCCGAAACTTCCTTATCAGCAATCAACTTATCAATCTTCGACATAGTTTCAGAATAAAGACCATGCTTAATTTGAATATCAGCCTCATTGTTAGCGCGCTGGAACTCTTTATTAATTTCATCAACGGCAAGTTGGACTTGCTCACGCTGTTTCTTGACAAGATTCCAATCGAATTCAAGGCGCTGCGAATTTTTGGTAACATTCGGGTCTTTCGTATCGCCACGAAGTTTCTCGGCTTCGGCGTTCAGCTTATTAACAGTAGCATCAGCAATTGCCTTTTCATTCTTCATGCGCTGACGTTCGGCGATAGTAGTAACAAAATTAAAATCACTAGAACCCATAGGAGTATGAGAATTTGGAGATGAAGCATCAGTAACAATACCAGCACCACCGGGAGAATTACCGAAAACAGCTTGAGGAGCTATACCAGCGGAACGCCATTTAGCAACCTGACGAGAAGGCTTGTTCATCTCCTCAAGTTGATTAACACGCCGTTTCCAATAATCATGCTCCAGAGCCATATTTTTCTCATTACGAGACTGGGCAATTGCATTATGACCTTCTTTCATTGCAAAGGAAGCAGCAGCGGCACCTAATCCAGCTAAAATACTCATAACTGTTCATTTTTTCTTTGAAAATAGGGTAGGGGACGTGCTTTCCGCACTCCGCAATATATATCAAGTATATTGCGGCCCCTACCCATGGAAATTGTTCAATTAGTCGGAATTTGGTTCTTTGGCTCCATCCTTCAAAGCACGGGACTCAGATTCAGAGGCCATAGTAGATGCCATATCCATCAAATCAAGTTTACCGACAGTAGGATCGGTGAATATATCAACATCACCAGACGCAATAGACTCCGCATCATCAAAGGCATCCGGCAGGGATTTACGAGTAGAAACTCCATCCAAATCAACACCACCATTAAGGTAATAAGACATAGGACGAGCGACAACAACCTTGTCTACAAAAGGATTGTATTCACAAGATGAAAATGAATCCTCCGAAAAACAAGGAGGGTAAGTTATTTTCTTTTTCTTATACATAACAATTAAGCTTTAACTAACGACCAAGATACGGCATATAATTCGCAGAAAGAGAGGAAGTAACCTTAAGATCAAAAGTACCATAATACGCAAAATTACCAGCCATCAAAGTCTGATCAACAAAAACATACTGCCAATCAAGAGGGTTAATATAAGTTCCGGTATACTCTGCGTCAGCGTATAAACCGGTACCATCATCCGGGAAATAGGTGGTAAAACGACGCGCCAAAACCCAATACTGAAAATTACCATTTTGCGCAAAATCACCGTGCAAACGGGAGTAATCAGTACGAAGCCATGACCACGCAACTTCCTCACCAACAGCAACCGTATTAGGGTCAACAACTACACCGGTACCAGAATAACCTAACCAGGGACTACCATCTCCATCAAGACCAGTACGATCAAGACCGCGGGGCATCATCGAAAAACGATGCCGGGGCACCAACTGAAAACCAACACCATTCAATTCGGGATTGAAATCGTCGCCAAAAGAAATGGATGCCAAATCCGGATGCAAACCTTGAGAGTACGCAGGCTCCGGAACAAGCATAGTAATAAGCATAAAAGTACCGGGTTCCTTAGCATAATAATCAATACCGGAATGGCCCGAGAAATCACAATACCTATCAACACAGGCTGCAAGCTGACCCAAATTTGCATCCTCACCGGAAGCCGAACCGTTAGCCATGGCACGAACGTTCGACGGATTTATAGAAGCCTGCCAAACACCAAGGAAATCCGGCTTATTAATATAGGGCGACGAAGACTTGGTACCCCAAAGAGTGCGAAAAACATCACCAACACGACCGCCGGAAACAAAAAGACGGTCCATCCAGTTCTGAATCTTCGTTTTCAAACGAAGTTCCGGAACGGCAACAGAAAAACCTGTATCAGTATTTACATCAATATTATTAATAACTTCAATCTCAGCAGTAGGTGAAGAACCTTGTTTAATAATATTACCAAACAAGTCAGGAGAGTAGGGGACAGACAAAAGACCACCATAACCTTGAATACCAGCGCAAGCCATAGCTACAAACGAGTTACTAGACGGTTGAGCGTCCGAAAAAGTTTTAAACAACTCGAAACCGGAACCCGTACGAGTAATATTTCGCACATCATCTAATGCATATAAAAAAGCATTAGGGTCCAAAGAGCTAAAAACATCGGAAAAGAAAGGACGATACAACGATTCCTGTTGACCATCCGGCCGAACTTTTTGCATTTCACCAACACCGCGGGTAAAATACATGTAGTCTTCTTGCATGTTGGCAATATAATAATAATGCGAAAGAAAATAAGCAATAAACGGAGCGGCGTTAAACTGAAAGGAAGGTGGATAAATTTCACCACGAACACCTGGAGTTGTCGACGTAGCCTTTTTGCCTAAATTAGGGCAAACAGCACCAGCAGCAATACCAAGCCAATCCCAAAGGCCACCACGGCCAATATGAGTAGGCTGACCAGAAGAACCGGTAACATTCAATTTATCGGAAATCCAGGACTCATAGACTTTCTTTTGATCTGCATTCAAATCCAAACCAAAAGTAAGACGACGAACAGGACGGGCATTTTTAAAAGCAGGATCTTTATAATTATTAAGATTAGGACCAGCAAGAGAAAAATAAACCTTACCAAATTTTATATACTCATCGGGAGTAAAACGACGACCGTTAGACATCCAACCATAAATAGCAGAATCCGGTGTAAAGGTAGCAATAGTAACAAGTTTAAAGCCATTCATAAGAGGACCTAACATAGGTTGAGACTGCAAGAGCTCATCGATTCGACCGCGAATACGATCACCAACATTTAAATGGCGATGATGGACCGGAACAGCCAAACCAGGATGAATAGTACCATAAGCAGAGGAAGCACGCCGATGTATGGCGTGTGGAGTCTGATTCTGATAATCAGAGGGAATACGATATTTTGACATTATTTAAATTCTTTATTTTTGACCATATTTTCCTTAAATCTATCAAAAGAAGAAACACGTTTAGTATGAGGCAGGGAAAACGCAGGAGTAAGACCGGAAGCGATATTTTGATTCAAGGTAGAACGACGCATTTCGTCGCGTTCCAATTTACTGCCAAACTTCTGACCTTGCCAACTAAATTCAACAGGAGGATTAATAAAACGATCAATAAACATGTTTTGTTTATCAACATCAGAAAATATTTTATTATAGTAATACCGTGGCATAGCCTGTTGAAAACCATTCAAAACCATAAAAGGCTGGTAACGCTGATTACCTAATTTATGCAAAGAGGATTCCTCGGTATCAAGATAATTAGAACCAATGCCAAAAGAAGAAACAACACGCGGGCGCACCTTATCACCGTTGATAGACTTTGTAACGTATTTGGTAATATACGAACATGTTTCTTCACATACATACCCAACAAAAACAAAGCCATATTTCCAACGAGAAGCCAACAAGGGATGACAGCCGGGCACATCCGGACTATATCCATCTATCAAAGCTTGAGGAACATTGAAAAGAATGCCGTGATAATGAGGGCGACCGTGAAGAGTGCCAAACTCACAAACAAACCAATGCCGGATTTGTTTACCATAATCCTTGCGAAGACGATCTAAAAACAATCTGACAGCCTTATTCGTGTCTTTCGAAAACTTCTTTAAGTTATCGTCATCAAAGGTCAAAGTAACAAATAGGCAAGTGCCGGACGGATATTTACGAAGCTCATATAAAAGGCGTATGCGATATTGATTATTATACGACTTCTGACAAGAATGGCAATAACCGCAAGGAACCTCTAAATAATAATCCGGTGGCCAAAAACAACCGTAATAAATTTTAGCATAATCAACAACCTCATTAAAAGTCATGTCCTTATAACGACAATTGACAATCATCTTAGGTTGTTCACATGCCACTTCTTCGGAAAAGTTGTAAACCGAAAAAAAGACTCTACGGGAACCTCCACAATAACAACATCATCAATAGCGCGAGTATAAGCATAAGGAAAGGAAACATGCGATACCCAATCTTTCCAGCGAACAAAGTCGTCAAAATGATCATACTGAATAACCAAAACAGGCATTTTGCCTGCTTTGGTTTTCCAAGTCACAGAATCGGACCAAGATATTAACGCTTCAAGACCTCGCCACGAATTCGAAGCCATAAGACGATCAAAAATATCCTTAGTTACTGTTATTCTCTCCGGGTGCATACGGTTCGGTAGTCTGCATAACGACTTCGATTTTCGAATCAACACCGAAACGTGCCTTAGCATCATCAATCACAGCGGAAAGATGCTTAATATCCACAACCGAAAAATAGGGACGACCATTCACAACAATAATATACTCTTTCTGAATTTCCATAACAAATTACTTTTTCTTTATAGAGCCAACTTGCTCATATTTAATAATAGTAGTAGTAGTATCACCTTTCACAAAGCTGGAAACACTTTGAGCAACATAGTGAGAAGTAGAACAAGACGTAAGAAAAAACGCCGAAAGAGCGGCAATAATCGCGCTCACAAGCGTCCAAAACTTCTTACTTGTCAGCAAATTTTTCAACTTTTCCATCCTTCAAAACGGATTCCAAACCAAGACCAATAATAAGGTACTTAGCGGATTTAGCAGTGCACTGAATTTTAGTGCCATTAGAAAGAACAATTACAACATCGGGAGTTTCCATAATTTACTTTTGTTTTAAATTAGATAATATATCTTGAAAACCATTAACAATACTATCAAGAATAATACAAACATGCTCATCACCGCGTTCACGAAGATATTCACTAACGGCAACAAGCCTTGAAAGATTAACCATCAAAACAAGTTTTTCGTCTAACATAATATTATTATAAATTCCATTTCAAAAAGTGCTTACGCACAACGTATCAAGTGGCTATGCTCTCCGAGAATTTAACATAATGGTAATATTACACCAAACATTGCGCCAAGGAGGTTGATTCCTCCCTGTGACTTTGTTGTCGGGATTGAATAATATTCCGGATGAAATGAACCGGATTTGCATTGCCGAAGACGATGAGATTCGCGGGAAAATGGCTATCTTTGTTATACCGGGCCGATTTCGGAACCGATTCTCAGATCACGGAACAGATTCGGTCCGCACCGCAACGATCGAATAGCATATTATGAAGAAGATAACGAATCCTTGGCGCGGCATGGACGGTTACCATTGCTACGGCTGCGATCCGAACAGTCCGCAGGGACTGCGGATGGAATTTTACGAAAACGGTGATGAAATCGTGAGCGTCTGGCATCCTCGTCCCGAATACCAAGGCTGGGTGAATACGCTGCACGGAGGCATTCAGGCAACGCTGGCCGACGAGATCAGCAGCTGGGTCGTATTTCGGAAGTTTCAGACGAGCGGCGTTACTTCGAAGATGGAGGTCCGCTATCACAAGCCGATTCACACGACTGATGACCACATCGTTTTGCGGGCATCCGTGCGTCGGCAGCGTCGCAACATCGTTGAGATCGAAGTCCGCATCTATGACCGGCACGAAGTGTTGTGCACGGAGGCCGTATGCGTTTATTTCCTGTTTCCCCCGGACAAGGCGCGTTCGGAATTCCATTTTTGCGATTGCGGCGTCGAAGCGGCCGAAGAAAATCCGTTGAATAAATAAGGCGGCAAGTTGATGTTTGCGCCAATGTGTAACTAAGGCAGGTTTAAAAAACCTGCCTTGCTAATTTGTTGCCGGCGATCGAGATTGCTGGGATTGTCCGTGGTTTTGCCGTAACCCTTTGTCCGGTTCCGTTTCCTTGGAATATTACCCGGCTTTTTTGCGCTCTGAGAATCGAGTATTCCGTCCCGCACCGCACGAATTTTTTTAACGCATTGTCGTCGGCGTAAAACTTTCGAAGGTCTGATCGTCATACAGTACGACGATCCGTTTGACGTTGGCGGTAAACAATGCTGCCGGGAGTCGTTGTTGCGGTGCCGGATCGCCGGTTGCGTTTTCCGCCGTTTCCGGCTGCCGTTTTTCTTCAAGCGGATGCCGACCGGAGGCAAGGCCGAAAAGGTCGCCGCCGGGCGACGCGGGCTGGCTCATCGGCTGCGGAGCTGACGATTGGGCCGGCGGCTCGTCGCGGTATATCTTATCCGAGTCGAGCAGCAGCCAATCCGGGTTGATCCGGGGAAACCTCCGGAGAATCTTTTGCAGCAGATCGAAGCCCGGTTTGTTTCGTCCGGCGAGAATATGGGAGATTCCGGCGGGATTGATTCCCAGCAGCTCGGCGAGCTGGCTTGGCTTCAATCCTTCATTTTTCATCAAATCGAGCAATTTTTCCCTCATCAGCAGAATTTTTTACAAATATAAATATTTGTTTTTTGTAAAACAAGCAATTTTATCATTTGTAAAATGTTAATAACTGTTGAAAAAGTTTACAAGTGTAACGATCGAAATATTGTTAAATCTGTCTCCGGCGATTGATATTATCTATTTGTTGATATAATATGTTATAAATAGCTGGTTGTTATGTGATTTTTAGAGTTCATAATTCCTGTATTTGCAGTAATTGCCATCCTTTCTCGCAGCGTACTCATAGATGTCAATTAAAAATACATATAATTCTTTTAAATGATTGATTATTAAAGTGTTTATTTTGCATGTTTAACAATTTGACCGCTTGTCTCTTGCGCGTGGAACGTCAGATGGTGCCGGTTGCCGGGTTGATTACAAATGGATATAATAACAGCTATATCAACACGAATATAGTTACACTTGTAATTACAATTGGAAATACCCTCCTTTCTTGTTTGTTACAAATGTAAATGCACTACCCTATTTTGGGAAAATTTTGATTTTTTTAACGAATTTCCGACGACTAATCAACTGAATTATTAGCTTTCGTTGATTCTCCATATATTATGTTAAATAAATAATAGGCGGATAGTGTTGATAACCCACTACCCGCCTATTTTTCAGCTGTTTATATAATTGTAAACAGCGGTCTATTTTGAAAGTTTTGCTGCGATTTCTTCGAACTCTTCCGGAGTCAATTTGAGCTTTTCCCGGTGAAAATCCACGTCATTTTCGCTCTTAATGGGGATCAAATGGATGTGTGCATGCGGCACTTCAAGCCCTAAAACCACCACTGCGACTCTGGAACACGCTATTTCCTGCTTGATTTTACCTGCGACTTTTTTGGCAAACAGCATCATGCCTGCCAGTGTCTGATCGTCGAGGTCGAAAATATAGTCTATTTCCTTTTTCGGTACGACCAGCGTGTGGCCTTTCGTCAGCGGATTGATATCCAGAAAGGCGTAATAGTTTTCGTCTTCGGCGACCTTGTAGGAAGGTATTTCGCCTGCGATAATGCGTGAAAAAATAGATGCCATATATTTATCTTTTAAAGTTTCGTTGTTAACACAGTGACCGCTGTCGCGGGTTGCGCCGCAAGTCGTATGCCCTCCTGCATGATTTGCCGTGTTTGTCGCTCCTCGTTGCTTATATAGTATTTCCCCACAAAATGGGCCGTCGGACTTTTTTTCGGTACGTTCCGTGAAAAAGTGCCGACGGAGCGTTTCCCATTGCTTTTTCGGTATGTTCTTGCAAATGGTGCTGCCAGAGTTTTTTGTCGCTTTTTTGGGCGTCCCCGCGCATAGTGCCGCCGGGAATTCCCGTTGTTTTTCGGGGCCTCCGGCGCCCGCCTGCTGCCGCTTTGCGGAAATCGCCGTTTCTCGTCTCTCGGCAGGCTGCTCTTCAAAGCCTTATTCTTCGTTGAATTTGGGCTTGAGTATCTCCGAGTAGATAACTGCCTTGCGCAGGTCGAAATCCTCCGTAATTTCCGCTACAGCCTCCGCTGTCGTATGCTTGTCCCCTGCTGCGTGTTCTTCGTGCAGGATTTCTTCGTGGAGATGCCGTCCGTCCGGAGCGTTTTTGCGTCCGGCGTGCCGCCCGGAGCTTTTGAAATCGGCCGTTTTGCGGGCGACTTCACCGAATCCGGGCGTCGGTGCGGGCTGCTGCATTGCGGGGCGCAGTCGGTCGGTTTCCGCTCCGGATACGGTCTCCTGACTGTCCGGGTGCCGCATTTCATCCGCAGATTGCGTGTCCCACGAGGGCCAAGCTTCGTGCTGAGTGTGCTTTTGGGTCTCGTGAGCCTGTTTTTTCGCCTTTTTGCGAGCCTGCGAGGTCGCGTTGAACAACATGGCTGCAAAAATCGCCACGACCCATATTACGGTTGAATAGTCTTCCATATCAGCTTAAAGTTCGTTTGACACTCTCGATCCCTTTTATCTTACGCAGTTTCGTCATCACGTCCTGCAGGCCCTCGGCGTCCTTGACATAGAGACTGATGCTGCCTTCGAAGATGCCGTCGTGGCTGTGGATGCCGACTTCGCGGATGTTGATGCTGAAATCGGCGCTCACGACTTTCGCCAGATCCAGCAGAATTCCCATACGGTCGATGCCGCGCAGTTCGATGGTGACCAAATACGACATCGCCTTGTGTTGCGACCATTTGATCTCCTCCTTGACGATATTCCGGCCGAACTGGGTCGCAAGACGGTTCAATTCGTCGCACGTGGCTTTGTGGACGATGATGTTGCCGGTTTTCGGATCGCGGTAACCCACGACCTTGTCTCCCGGAATCGGTTTGCAGCATTCCGCTATCTCGAACTGGGGCGTTTCCGGCTGTTCTTTGGCCGGGTGCGCTGCATTCGGCGCCGTTTCGCCCGCGTCGTTGATAGCCGCCGGGTCGTCGCCCTCCTCGTCCTCCTTTTTGTTGATGAAAAGGGTCCAGAACTTGAGTATCTTGCTTTTGGAGTTTACTTTCAGGACTTTGTCGAGGTCCTTCAGGTCGATGATGCCGGCTCCGATCTTGCTGTACAGCTCCTCCTTGTTGTTGCTTTCGTATATCGGGACGATCTTGCGCAGGACACGGCCGCTGAGCTTGATATTCAGCGATTTCATCTTCTCGTCGAGCATTTGCATACCCCGCTCGATGTTGTTCTGGCGTTCGCGCTTCAGGAAGCTTTTGATCGACTGCTTGGCCTTGGCCGTGGTCGCTATTTCGAGCCATTCGGGCTTGGGGCGGGCATTGTCGGCCGTGATGATCTCGATCTGGTCGCCGCTGTTGATCTGCGTGGTGATCGGTTCGAGTTTGTGGTTGATCTTGGCGCTGATGGCGCTGTTGCCGATCTTCGAGTGGATGTCGTATGCGAAGTCGAGCGCCGTAGCGCCGAACGGCATTTTTCGGGCCTCGCCTTTTGGTGTAAACACCACTATTTCCGAGGTATACAGCGATAACTTGAAGTTATCCAAGAAGTCAACTGCGTTTTCCGTCGGGCTGTTCAGCGCCGCGCGGATCTGCTTCAGCCATTTGTCGAACTCGTCTTCGTCCTGCGAAATCGTGGCGTGTTTGTATTTCCAGTGGGCGGCGAATCCCCTTTCGGCGATATCCTCCATCCGCTGAGTGCGTATCTGCACTTCGACCCACACCCCGTCGGGACCCATCACGGTCGAATGCAACGCCTCGTAACCGTTGGCCTTGGGCATCGAAATCCAGTCCCGCAGGCGGTCCGGTTTGGGGGTGTAAATGTCGGTGATCGTCGAGTAAACCTGCCAGCACTGCGTTTTCTCCGAAGGGAACGGCAGCGGTTTGAAGACGATGCGGATGGCGAACAGGTCGTAAATCTCCTCGAACGGAATCTGCTTGCGCTGCATTTTGCTCCAGATCGAGTAGATGCTCTTCACGCGGCCCGAAATCTCGTAATTGATGTTGTCGCGGTTGAGCGCGGCGATGATCGGGGCGTTGAATTTGTCGATGAACTCCCGGCGCGACGCCTCCGTTTCGTTGAGTTTCTGCGTGATTTCGGCGTATTGCTGCGGGAAGCGGTACTTCATGCAGAGGTCCTCCAGCTCGCTTTTGATCGAGTAGAGTCCCAGCCGGTAGGCCAGCGGAGCGAAGAGGTAGATGGTTTCGCCCGTAATCTTGATCTGCTTGTTCATCGGCATCGCCCCCAGCGTGCGCATGTTGTGCAGGCGGTCGGCGATCTTGATGAGGATGACCCGCACGTCGTCCGAGAGGGTCAGCAGCACCTTGCGGAAATATTCGGCCTGCTCCGAGGTGTCGGCGTTGAAGACTCCCGACATTTTGGTCAGCCCGTCCACCATCGAGGCTATCTTGGGACCGAAGATGCGTTCCATGTCCTCCACGGAGTACTCCGTATCCTCCACCACGTCGTGCAGCAGAGCCGCAACGACCGATTTCACGCCCAGCCCGATCTCCTCGATGACGATCTTGGCTACTGCAATAGGATGCAGGAGGTATGGCTCGCCGGAGCGGCGCCTTACCCCCTGATGTGCCTCCTTGGCAAGGAAAAATGCTCTTTTGATGAAGTTCCAGTCCTCGTCGTTCTTGCAGATCTTCGTACACGAGAGGAGCAGGTCGTCCCACTTTTCCTTGATTATTACTTCATCCTCGGCAGTATAATCCATAAATACCTATTTTTCTTTGGGCGCCTTCATGGCTTCGCGCACCTTGCCTTCGATCTCGTTGCGGAGCTCCTCGTCGTTTTTGAGCAGTTCCTTGACGGCGTCGCGGCCCTGACCGATCTTGCGGTCGCCGTACGAGAACCACGATCCGGCCTTCTTGACAACGCCGTAATCGACGCCCAGATCGACGATCTCGCCGATTTTCGAAATGCCCTCGCCGAACATGATGTCGAATTCCGCGCGTTTGAACGGAGGCGCCACCTTGTTTTTCACGACTTTGACCTTCGTGCGGGTTCCGAGCTGCTCCTCGCCGTCCTTGATGACCGACATGCGGCGGATGTCGATGCGCACGCTGGCGTAGAACTTCAGGGCGTTGCCGCCCGTGGTGGTTTCGGGGTTGCCGTAGACCACGCCGATCTTGTCGCGCAGCTGGTTGATGAAGATGCAGACCGTCTTGGTCTTGGAGATGCTCGACGTCAGCTTGCGCAGCGCCTGCGACATCAGGCGGGCCTGCAGGCCCATCTTCGAGTCGCCCATCTCGCCTTCGATCTCGGCCTTGGGGGTCAGCGCCGCCACCGAGTCGATGACGATGATGTCGATGGCGCTCGAACGGATCAGCGAGTCTGCGATCTCCAATGCCTGCTCGCCGTTGTCGGGCTGCGAGATCAGCAGGTTGTCCACGTCCACGCCCAATTTCTGGGCGTAGAAACTGTCGAAAGCATGCTCCGCGTCGATGAACGCCGCGATGCCGCCCGCCTTCTGCGCTTCGGCGATGGCGTGGATGGCCAGCGTCGTCTTGCCCGACGATTCGGGACCGTAGATCTCCACGACGCGGCCTTTGGGATATCCGCCCACTCCGAGGGCTATGTCGAGCGTGATCGAACCCGTCGGAATTACCGGTACGTCGCTGACTTCCTGCGAGTTCATACGCATGATCGACCCTTTGCCGAAGTCTTTTTCTATTTTTTCCATCACTGCGTTGAGCACTTTGAGCTTATCCGCATTTACCTGTACTTTTTCTGCCATTGTCTTTGTCTGTTATTTTTTTCTTTTTTTATCTTTTCTGCTGCCTCATTCTGTCGAGGGCTTTTAGGTTGTCGGGCCGCTTGTCGGCTCGCGAGTCGCGCGGCAGCGGGAACCGCAGGGTCCGGGCGTCCAGCGCACGGTCGGGATACGGACTCCAGTTGTCGGCCGAGGTGTTGCCGACGCTCATCCGCCACAGGCCGACCTCCTTGCTCATGTCGCGTTTGGGAACCATCGGCACGGCGGTGGCCGCGGCTTTCTCCGCGCGGACCTGCATTGCCTGCCGCAGCTTCCGCCGGGCGCGCAGGAGCGGGTTTACCTCTTCGCGCAGCCATTGGAGGCTGAGCGGTTCCGGCTCTTTGAACAACAGTGTTCGGGCGGCGGTGCGGGCTTTGAGCGACAACTCGTCCGGAGTGTCGGACACGGGGCCGGCCGGATATTCCTGAGCATACGGCTGCAAGGTGCCGGAAAGACAGCCTGCGACGAGTAATATGCTCCCCAACCGCTTCATCGCCCTATTTGTATGCGTCCAGAATCTGCTGATAATGGTTCTTGGTGTCTACCTTCGTGAAAACCTTCTCGATGCGTCCTTCGGCGTCGATGACGAACGTCGTGCGCAGTACGCCCATGTACTTGCGGCCGTACATCGATTTTTCGGCCCACACGCCGTACGCTTCGCATACGCTGTGGTCGGTGTCGGAGAGCAGCGTGAAATTCAGGTCGTGCTTCGCGCAGAAATTCCGGTGCGACTTCTCGCTGTCGGGACTTACGCCGACGATCCGGAATCCCCTCCTTATCAGTTCTGCCTTGCCGTCGCGCAGGCTCTGCGCTTCGAGCGTGCAGCCCGACGTGTTGTCCTTGGGGTAGAAATAAAGTATCGTGCGCTGTCCTTTCAGGTCGGCAAGCGTCAGTGTCTCACCGTCTTGGGTCGTGGACTTGAAATCGGGGGCCATATCCCCCGCCTGAAGCTGTGTCATGTGTTTTCGAAAAAAGGGTTTATTTTTTCAAAGATAGAAATTTTTCACGGATTTTCCATATTTCCGCGCCGACTTTTTGCGCGCTAATCCCACATGTAAGTCACCTCTATCTGCTCGTTGAACTCCTCCTGCGTGGTGTTGAGTTTCTTGAGGCAGGCCGGGCATCGGATGGCCGTTTCGGTCTCGACGTATTCGCCGCAACCCACGCACATCGGCAGGATGCCGTAACCCGGTTGCATGTAGTGCTCGAACTGCGCTCCGCAGTGGCGGCACCTGATTTTGTAAGCTGTTCCCATAATCGTTTTTCTTTTAGGTTCACGTTGCAAAGGAACGGCCTTTGTGTGACAGGTTGTGACACAAAATAAAAAAAACGTGCGTTTTTTGTCAAAACACACGTTTTTCGTTCTGTTTTCCGCCGGTCAATGCGCGTGCTCGGCTTCCATGGACTCCTGCTGGGTTTTGTGTATCGTGCCGTGAGGATGCTCCGCGGGAGCGTAGATCGAATAGATCTTCAGCGGTTTGTCGCCCTTGTTGACGATGTTGTGCCATTTGCCGGCCGGGACGAAGATCGCATAGTCGTCCTTGACCTCTTTCACGAAGTCGAGTTTGTCCGCGCTGTCGCCCATCATCACCTGCGCCGTACCTTCCTCCACGCGCAGGAACTGGTCGATGCCGTTGTGCAGCTCCAGCCCGACGTCGCCGCCGACGGGAATCGCCATGACGGTGACCTGCAGGTTGCCGCCCGTCCAGAGTACGGTGCGGAAATTTTCGTTGGCAAGCGTGTAGCTTTCGATGTCGAGCACGGTCGGCTCGGCTCCGTAGTCCTTGAATACGATCGTTTCGGTGACGGCCTGCGGTTCCGTCGCCGCCGGCGTCTGCCGGCTGCAGGAGTCTGCGGCGAATGCCATGCACAATGCTCCCAGCAATATACTGCCTGTTTTCATAGGTGTTGGTATTTTAGTATTCGTGCAAGAGCAAATGTAGCGAAAAAACGCGGCTCAGGAAATATTCGCTCTGATATAATTGTGTATATATGTGGTAAGTTCGGGCGAATCGACGATGCGGATGTCGTCCAGCAGCCCTACCACGAAGCGGCCTACCCCGGCGAATCCCGCCACTTCGGTGTCCAGCAGCCAGCGTCCCCTGCCCAGCGGCCGGACGTCGCGTTCGGCCAGCGGGTACTCCTCGCAGAGCAGGTTGTAGGCCAGCAGTCCCAGCTCCAACCGTACGCGGCGGCGTGCGCCGCCGTGCATGCGGAAGGCGTCGATGAAACCTTCGCAGTGCTCCGGTTCGTGTTCCCACGGGGCTGCGGTCAGCTCGGCGGAGCCGATGCGCGAGGTTTTGAAGAGCTTGCAGGCATGCGCTTCGGGATCGTAGCACCACACCTGCACGTAATTGGTCGTAAAGGCGAACGGCTCTACCCTGCGGTCGCGGACTTCGCCGCCGTGCGCCGACTGGTAGCCGTGCAGGATCACCTGCCGATGCTCGTCGATCGCCTCGATGAGCGTGCGGATATTCGGAGAGTTCTTGCCCCGTACGACCGTGTCCGCCAGCGTTTTATTGTCGTATACCGAGTAGAGTTTGCGCTTGAGGTTCTGTTTGAGCATGTTCGTGTCGTCGATGTTCTCGATGGCGCTTTTGAGTATCACCGCCTCCTCCTCGGTGAAGTGGACTAGCTGCGAGATGTCGCGGAAATGGGGCGACTCCTTGTCGAGACGGATGCAGTTGCCGCTCTTCTTGATGACGAATCCCGCTTCGCGGAAGGTGTCGATGTAGCGGTAAACCGTCCGGCGCGACATCTGCAGCCGCTCGGCCAGTTGGTCGATGTTGTATGTGGTGTTTGCCGTCAGCAGTTTCATCAGCCGCAGCAGGCGTTCGAGTTTGGATTGGTCCATGATGAGTTATCGTCCGTATTTTTCGAGGTATTCGCAAAGCGTTGCGTATAATTCGTCCCGCCTGCAATGGATGGAGGAGGGTGAAATGTTGATCGCCGAACCCGTGAGCCGTTCGTCGAGCCTTCTCAGCCATAGGCGAAGCCTGTTGTGGCTCTGCACGGCCGGCTTTTGCGGTTCGGAGGTGATGACTGCGATAAAGGGTTGTCCGTTGATGTCTGCTTCACGGAAGGATCGGATTTCGTTCCATTTCAGCGCGTACTCTCTGCCGTTCGGTTGGCGGACCGTGAGTTTTTCGGGTGTGAGTGTCAGCGCTTCGCTGTTGCGTGCCAACCGTCGGAGGACGAGCAGTCCGGCAGCGAAACAGCCTCCGAAAAAGAGTATGCCGGCATAGCCTACGATCCTTACGGGCAGGTTGCCGGGATGCAGGCGGATGAGCAGCAAGCCGGCCGCTCCGAATGCAGGGGCGCCTATAAGTATCAGGGCCGCCGTCCGGAGCATTTTGAAGTGATAGACTTTTCTCATGCCGCAAAGATATAAAAAAGCCGTGACATATCCTGTCACGGCCCTCTGTTTGGGTGTTACGGTATGTGCTGCACTATTGTGCGAGTACTTTCTTTTCGATCTCTTCGACTTGGCGGCGAAATGCCTTGTCGGTTTCGATGAGGTTCGACACGGCTTTGCACGAGTGGAGCACCGTAGCGTGGTTGCGCCCTCCGATGGCCGAACCGATGGTCGTGAGCGGTGCTTTGGTGTGCTGCTTGGAGAGGTACATGGCGATCTGCCGCGCCTGCGCGATCTCACGCGTGCGCTCCGTCGAGTTGAAGCGTTCGAAATCGAGGTTCAGGTACTCGCATACGACCTTGATGATGTGGTCGATGGTGATCTCCTTCTGGTAGAGCTGCACGTATACCTTCAGTATCTCCTTTGCCAGCGACGTGGTGATCTTGCGGCCGAGGAACGAGGCGTTGGCGACCAGCGACGAGAGCGCGCCTTCGATTTCGCGCACGTTGGCCGAGATGTTGTCGGCCAGATAGGCCACCACGTCGTCCGAAATCTGGGCGCCGAGTTTCTGGGCCTTTACGCGGATGATTTTGAGTTTCGTTTCGTGGTCCGGCGTATTGAGCTGGGCCGAGAGTCCCCATTTGAAACGCGTCAGCAGCCGCTGTTCGATGTCCTTCAGCTCCACGGGCGGCTTGTCCGAAGTGAGGATCAGCTGCTTGCCCGCCAGCTGGAGATGGTTGAAGATGTTGAAGAACGCGTTCTGCGTACCCGTCTTGCCCGTCAGCTCCTGAATGTCGTCGATGATCAGCACGTCGATCATCTGGTAGAAGTGGATGAAATCGGGGATTTCGCCGTTCTTGTAGGCCGTCTGGAACTGCGCCTGAAACTTGTTCATCGAGACGTACAGCACCTGCAGTTCGGGATGGCGCTGCCGCACCTCGTGGCCGATGGCCTGCACGATGTGGGTTTTGCCCAATCCTGAGTTCCCGTATATATATAAGGGGTTGAAGGGGTTGTTGCCCGGATTCACGGCCACGGACATGCCCGCCGAGCGCGCCAGCCGGTTACATTCGCCTTCGATAAAGGTCGCGAACGTCAGACCCGGATTGAGCTGCGGGTCGATAATTATCTTCTTGAGTCCCGGAATTACGAAGGGATTCTTTATATTTGCGGTATTGGTCTGCGTGTTGAAACGCGAGATGGCCGTGGTGTCGGCGTCGGCGGTGACGGGTACGGCCTGAGCGGCCGAACGGGGCACGGCGTAGTGCAGCCGGGTCTGCTGGCCGTAGAGCTGCGAGATGATCGGGCGCAGGAACGGAATGTAGTTCTTCTCGATCTGGTGGACGTAGCTCTCGTTGGGAACGCGCAGGCGAAGGTTCGTGCCGTCGAATTCGAGCGGTACGATCGGCTGGAACCATTTCACGAACTCCTCTTCGGAGGTCTGGGCCTTGATTCGGTCAAGGCAGTTCTGCCACATATCGCTATATGTTTGCGCGTTGTTTAACATGATAAGGGTTGCACTGTTTTTGATGTGACAAAGTTGTGAATAATTTTGCAAAAAGATTTCCGAATTTATGTTGCAATTTCACTTTTTTTATATATAGAAAAACAACGGTTTCCGGACACTCAATTTTAACTCCCTGATATTGAATAATAGAAATATAATTTGTATATTTGCATATAAATTTTTTAAATTAATATACATTTAAATTATAAGTAAAACTAATAATCTTATGGCTAACGAATTAGAACAATCGGTGCTGAAAAAGGCGCAGGCATGGCTTGACGGCCACTATGACGAAGCTACCAAGAAGCGGGTTAAATACCTGATGGACAACGATATGAAAGAACTTGTCGAGAGCTTTTACAAAGACCTCGAATTCGGTACGGGCGGCCTGCGCGGCATCATGGGCGTGGGTTCCAACCGCATGAACGTCTACACGGTAGGCGCTGCCACACAAGGGCTTGCCAACTACCTGCGCAAGAACTTCGCGGGCGAGCAGATTCGGGTCGCCGTGGGCCATGACAGCCGCAATAATTCGCGTATGTTCGCCGAGCGCGTCGCCGACATTTTCGCCTCGAACGGATTCACCGTTTTTCTGTTCGACGCACTGCGTCCGACGCCCGAACTGAGCTTCGCCATCCGCGAGCTGAAATGCCATTCGGGCGTGGTCGTTACCGCTTCGCACAACCCCAAGGAGTACAACGGCTACAAGGCTTATTGGACCGACGGCGCGCAGGTGACCGAGCCGCACGACAAGAACATCATCGCCGAGGTCGCCAAGATTACCGACGTGAACATGATCCAGCTGGGCAAGAACCCGCAGAACATCACGATCCTCGACGAGAAGTTCGACGAAATCTATTTAAATAAGGTGCATGAGCTGTCGCTGTCGCCCGAAAGCGTCAAAAAGCACCACGATATGAAGATTATCTACACCCCGCTGCACGGTTCGGGCGTGCGTCTGGTGCCGGAGTCGCTCAAGAAGTTCGGCTTCACGAACGTGAAGCTCGTGCCGGAGCAGGCCGTTATCGACGGCAACTTCCCCACCGTCGAGTCGCCGAATCCCGAAGAGCGCAAGACCATGTCGATGGCCATCGACCTTGCGGCCAAGGAGGGCGCCGATCTGGTGCTGGCCACGGACCCCGATTCGGACCGCATCGGCGTTGCGCTGCGCAACAAGAAGGGCGAATACGTGCTGCTGAACGGTAATCAGACCCTCGTGCTGCTGCTGAGCTACCAGCTGACTCGCTGGGCCGAGCGCGGCAAGCTGGACGGCAACCAGTATGTCGTGAAGACCATCGTGACCTCGCAGATGGCGAACGCCGTGGCCGACTACTTCAAAGTGAAGTGTTACGACTGCCTGACGGGCTTCAAGTATATCGCCAAGATTATCCGCGAGAACGAGGGCAAGGCCAAATACATCGGCGGCGGCGAGGAGAGCTTCGGCTATCTGGCCGGCGATTACGTACGCGACAAGGACGCCGTGTCGGCCTGCTCGCTGGCGGCCGAGGCGGCGGCTTGGGCCATGGATACGATGGGCCTGACGCTCTACGAGTGGCTGCAGGAGCTTTATGTGAAGTACGGCTTCTTCCGCGAGGGCCTCGTGTCGGTCGTACGCAAGGGCAAGGAGGGCGCCGAGCTGATTCAGAAGATGATGGTCGAATTCCGGGAAAACCCGCCCAAGACCATCGTGGGATCGCCCGTGGTGAAGATCAACGACTTCCTGTCGCTCGAAACGACCGACGTGAAGAGCGGTGCGAAGAGCCCTATCGAGCAGGATAAGAGCAATGTGCTTCAGTGGTTCACCGAGGACGGTTCGATCGTCTCGGTGCGTCCTTCGGGAACGGAGCCCAAGATCAAGTTCTACTTCGGAGTAAAGGCTCCGCTCGAATCGGTCGCCGATTTCGAGCGGGTGCAGGCGGAACTCGACGCCAAGATCGAAGCCATCAAGAAAGACCTCAAACTGGAGTAGCCGCGGCTGCCCAGTCCGACAAAAGCGCCCCGGTCCTCAGGCCGGGGCGCTTTTTGTCATATTACCCCGGTTGGAATTTGCACTTCTAAAAATTTAGTATTACTTTTACTAAAATTTTAGTAGCTTTTGAAATGAAAAATATGTTTATCCGTACGGCGGCTTTGGTTGCGGCATGTATATATATGGGGAGTGCGGCGGCGCAGGAACCCCGCAGGCCTGAAGCGCAGCTGCGCTTCGACGAGGCGCGGCAGGAAGCGATCGCCGATCTGCCCTCCCCCGCTTTTGCGGCCGATTCCTTGGCCGCCGCGCGTCCGTTCGCCTATAAACTCAACCGGCGGCGTACGACCGAAGCTGCGGCATACGATGCGGTGACATTGTGGAACGTGCGTAAGGTGAAGGCTAAAAACCGCCGGATGCGCTTGTCGGACACTACCCGGCGCGAGAAAGTGCGTTTGCTGAAATTCTTTACCGAGCGCAACCGGAAAAAAGGCGTGCGTCCGCACCTGCTGGGCAACGTTGCGGGATATACGTGGGCCGACGACGTATACGACGAACCCGGACACAAGTGGCGCAGCGCCCCAAAGCATATCGCCGCCTACACGCTGCGCGACGAATACGATTCGGTGCGCAGGGCCGGAGGCGAGCTCTCCCTATTCAAGGTTCCCAAGGAACTTTGGCGTACGTTGCCGCCCGACGCCGTTTATCTGCTCGACGGGGAGCGGGTTCCGGGCAGTAGCTTCCAGTTTATCGACGGGCTGATCCTGCGCACGCTCGAAATATACACCGACTCTGCGACGATGGCGCGCTACGGCGCCGGCCGGGGCGTCGTTATCGGGGACATCTATCCCGACCGGGTGCCGCTCGTGGTTTTCAACGGTGCTTTTTCCTCGATCGAATCGTGGCTGAAGATGTGCCGGGCCGATGCCTTCTCGGTGTCGGCGGACGTGCCGATGCACTATTTCTACATGCTTCCCGTCGAAGCCGTGCAGACCTATGGCGTGCGGGGGAAATACGGTGCGATCTGCATCGACATCGTGGAGTGATTTCGGCCCGAAGGATTGCCGACGACGAAGAGTTGCTGGCCCCCGCGCGAAAGCTCGCACCAAACGCGCTGTACCGTGCCGGGCACGTTCCACGGCAATAGCGGAGCGGGCCTGTCGGGAAGTTTAATCCGAGTCGCCGCTCCGCTTGTGTGAGAATGCGCTCCGTCAGAGTTTCGGATTGCTGCGGTGCCGCTCTTTGTCGCGCGAGGTTTTTTTGGCGAAGTTGGCTTCCATGGCCGCCGTGAGGTCCACGCCCGTCTGGTTGGCCAGACACGTCAGCACCCATAATACGTCGGCCATCTCGTCCGCGAGATTGCATTTCTCCCCCTCCTTGAACGACTGGTCGCCGTATTTGCGGGCCATGATGCGGGCCAGCTCCCCTACTTCTTCGGTGAGCACGGCCATGTTGGTCAGTTCGCTGAAATAGCGCACTCCGTACTCTTTGATCCACGCATCGACCCGTCGCTGTAATTCGCTTAGTTCCATTTGTCCGTTGATTTTTCCGAAAGGTACGAAAAAATCCCGCTTTCTCCGTGTCGGGGAAAGCAGGAAAAAGTCATTTTACAATATCCTAATCGGTTGTTTCCGGCTTATTTTATCCGAATCAGGTTCAGGCCGTCCCGCAGCGGTACGATTACGTTTTCGACGCGCGGATCTTCCCGGACCATGCGGTTGAACTCCATCACCGCCTGCGTGTGGCGGTCGTTGTGGGCGATCGGCTGCACGACTTTTCCCGACCAGAGGATGTTGTCGGCGATCAGCACCGAGTCGCTGCGCACCAGCGGACAGCCGCCGTCGTCGCCCATCAGCATCCGGTAGTAGTCCGGGTATTCGCGCTTGTCGCCGTCGATGAATACGAGGTCGAACACACCGCCCAGTCCGGGAGCTATATCCAGCGCCGAACCGATGTGGAGCCGGATGCGGGAGCCGTGCGCGCTGCGGTCGAAGAACGATTGCGCCAGCTCTTCCAGTTCGTCTTCAACCTCGACGGTATGCAGTTCGGCCTCCCCTTCCAGCCCTGCGGCCATGCAGAGGGCCGAGTAACCCGTGAAAGTCCCGATTTCGAGCACCCGCCGCGGGCGTAGCATCCGCACGAGCATTTCCAGCAGGCGGCCCTGAATATGGCCCGACAGCATGCGGGGCTGTATGACCCGCAGGTTGGTCTCGCGGTCCAGTTCGTGCAGCAACTCCTCTTCGGGCGAGGTGTGGTCGCGGATATATTGTTCGAGCGCGTCCATTACTGCCTGCAGAATCCGTATTTGTTGAACTTGTACGATGCCTCGATCCGGTCGGGCGTGTCGGCCTTGAGCGCGAGCAGGCATTCGCGGGTGAATTCGAGATACCCCGTGCCGTTTGCCGTCACGACGTTGCCGTCGCGCACGGCCTGCCGCTCCTCGTAGAGCGCGTCGCCCGTGTAGTTCGCCCCGCCCCACTGTTTCAGCATTTCGACCGTGTTGCCCGTATGCCGTACGCTGTTCAGCAGGCCGTTCGCGGCCATGAACGAAACTGCGTTGCAGATGGCGCCGACGAGAATCCCGCGCTTCAGCGCTTCGCCTGCGAGCGGCGCGATCCGCCGGGCGGCGGCCGACTCCCACTGCATGCCGCCGACCAGAATCAGCCCGGCGCAACTTTCCGGCAATGCCGACGCGTCATAATCGGGCGTTGCGCGCAATCCGCCGATCGACCGGACGGACTCTCCGTCGGGAGACATGTATTTTACGGCGTACGAACCCGGACGGCCCGGCATGACGCCCGAACAAAGGGCCGGGGCGAGGAACGCCGCCTCCCAGTCTGCAAATTCGTCGAGCAGGACGAATACGATCTCTTTTTCCATAACCTTATTTATAAATCAGTCTCGACATGCCGGAGAATACCTCTTCGGCGACTTCGGTCAGCTGCACGGCGGTCAGCGAACGCACCTTGGCGTAGACCTGTTCCATCGTGTCCACGTCGTCGTGCGTCAGGAAACTTTTTCCGGCGCCGAGCATGTAGCCCTCGTTGCTCTCGCTCGAAATGGCGAGCTGGGCGATGAACTGTTTTTTCGCCATCGACAGTTGGCGGCCCGTCAGCGGCGCGGTGCGCAGTTTGCGCAGCTCCCCTTCGATCAGGTCGATGCACTGCGCCGTGTTGCCGTTTTCCGAACTGAAGTAGATGGCCACGATCCCCGTGTCGCTGTAGGGCGTGTAGCTGGCTTCGATGTTGTACGACAGTCCGTTTTTCTCGCGCACCACGACGTTCAGCAGCGAATTGGCGCACGGCCCGCCCAGAATATTGGTCACGAGGGCCAGCGGCAGGCGTTTCTCTTCGCCGATGCCGTACGCGCGGCCGCCGATGATGCAGTGTGTCTGGTGGGTATGCTTCACCACGGTCTTCTCGAACGGCGGCCGGGGTGCGGTCGCGGCCCGGACGAATCCGCGCGTCGTGGCCGCCTGCTGCGCGAAATAGCGCGCCGCGACGGTCTCGGCCGTCTTGGCCGAGAAGTTGCCGATCGAAGAGAAGACCATCTGGTCGGTCGTGTGCGTGCGGCCGGTGAAGGCGCGGATCGCGTCGCCGTCGTAGCGCATGAGCGCGGCTTTGCGGCCCAGAATGTTGTGGCCCAGCTCCGAGCCGGCGAACAGCATCTCTTCGAACGTGTCGTATATCAGGTCGGCGGGCGAGTCCTTGTAGGTGTTGATCTCGTCGGCGATCACCTCCTTTTCGCGTTCCAGCTCCCGGTCGGGGAACGTCGAGCGGAAGGCGATGTCGGCGATCAGCTCGACGGCCTTCGGGAAGTCGCCCCGCAGGGTCGTGGCGTGAATGGTCGTGTCCTCCTTGGTCGTGAAGGCGTTCAGTTCGCCGCCGAGGTTTTCCAGCCGGCAGTTCACCTGCCATGCGCGGCGGCGCCGGGTGCCCTTGAAGAAGGCGTGTTCCGTAAAATGCGCCAGCCCGTACTGGTCGGGGTGTTCGTCGCGGCTTCCGGCATTGACGACCAGCGCACAGTGCGCCACGTTGCTTTTCACCTGACGGTGGATGCCCCGGATGCCGTTGGGTAATCTGTATGTGAAGAATTCCATGATTATAATTTCGTGCGCAGGCTGAGAAATTTGCCCGTATAGCTATCCGGGCACTGTTCCAATGCGCGCGGAGTGCCTTCGAATACGACTCTTCCGCCGCCCGTACCCGCTTCGGGACCGAGATCCACAACCCAGTCGGCGCATTTGATGACGTCCATGTTGTGTTCCACGATGACGATCGTGTGTCCCCGTTCGATCAGCGCGTTGAATGCCGCCAGCAGCTTGTTGATGTCGTGGAAATGAAGTCCCGTCGTCGGTTCGTCGAAGATGAACATCACGCCGCCCTGCGCGCTGTCCTTGGTCAGGAACGACGCCAGCTTCACGCGCTGGCTCTCGCCGCCCGACAGGGTCGAAGAGGACTGGCCCAGCTTGATGTAGCCCAACCCCACGTCCTGCAGCGGTTTGAGCCGCTCGACGATCCGTTTGCAGGTCGAATCCTTTTTCTCCTCGCCGAAGAACGCGATCGCGTCGTCTACGGTCATCTCCAGCACGTCGTAGATCGACTTGCCGCGGTATTTGACTTCGAGTATCTCGTCGCGGAAGCGTTTGCCCCCGCAGGCCTCGCAGACCAGTTCGACGTCGGCCATGAACTGCATCGAGACCTTGATGACCCCTTCGCCCTGACACTCTTCGCAGCGTCCGCCCGCGATGTTGAACGAGAATGCCGAAGCCCCCAGCCCCGTATGCTGGGCATAGGGCTGGTCGGCGAACAGCCGCCGGATTTCGTCGTAGGCCTTGATGTAGGTCACGGGATTCGAACGCGACGACTTGCCGATGGGGTTCTGGTCGATCATCTCGACCGATTTGAGCAGCTGCACGTCGCCGACGATGCCGTCGAAGTCGCCGGGCTTGACGCCCGTGTCGAAGAGCATGCGCCGCAGTGCCGGATAGAGTATTCCCTTGGCCAGCGACGATTTGCCGCTGCCGCTGACTCCCGTGATGCAGGTCATCACGCCCAGCGGAATCCGCACGTCGATATTGCGCAGGTTGTTCTCGCGGGCGCCTTTTATGACGATCGAACTGCTCCATCCGCGTTCCGCGGCGGGCGGGGCGATCGCGCGGCGGCCCGTCAGGTAATCCGCTGTCAGGCTTTTTTTGTTTTTCAGAAGCTGCGGCAGCGTACCGCTGAAAACCACTTCACCGCCGTTGTAACCCGCCTTGGGACCTATGTCCACGATGTAGTCGGCGGCGCGGATCACCTCTTCCTCGTGCTCGACGACGATCACCGTGTTGCCCAGATCGCGCAGTTGTCTGAGCACCTTGATAAGCCGGTTGGTGTCGCGCGGATGCAGGCCGATCGAGGGTTCGTCGAGGATGTAGAGCGAGCCGGTGAGGTTGCTGCCCAGCGAGGTCGAGAGGTTGATGCGCTGGCTCTCGCCGCCCGACAGGGTCGATGAAAGCCGGTCGAGCGTCAGATAGCCCAGTCCCACGTCGGCGAGGTATTGCAGGCGGCTGCGGATTTCGATCAGGATGCGGGCCGCGGTTTTCGTGTCGTGTTCGTCGAGCTGCAGTCCGTTGAAGAATACGATCAGCTCGTCCACCGGCATCACCACGAGGTCGGCGATGTTCCGGCCGCCGATGCGGACATAAAGCGCCTCTTTGCGCAGGCGGCTGCCCCCGCATTCGGGACAGGTCGTCTTGCCCGTATAGCGCGCCTTCATCACGCGGAACTGGATTTTCCGCCGCTCCGAGTCGATGTAGGCGAAAAACTCGTCCAGACCGTGGAAATATTGGTTGCCGCGCCACAACAGCCGTTTCTGCTCCTGCGTCAGCTCGTGAAACGGCGTATGAATCGGGAAATCGAACTTATAGGCGTTCTCCACCAGCTTTTCCTTCCATTTGCGCATGGTCTCGCCCCGCCAGCAGGCGATGGCGTCCTCGTAGATGGTCTTGCCCTTGTCGGGAATCACCAGATCCTCGTCGATGCCGATCACCTTGCCGTATCCCTCGCAGCGGGGACATGCCCCCAGCGGGTTGTTGAAGCTGAAAAGGTGTTCCGACGGATGTTCGAATTCGATGCCGTCCGCCTCGAAGCGCGACGAGAATTCGGCCGCGCCCTTGTCCGAGATGACGGTGCAGATGCCGTCGCCGTAGGAGAAGGCGCGCGCCACGGAGTCGCGGATGCGGGTTTGCGTGTCGTCGTCCGGCGCGATGCGCATGCGGTCGATCACGACCTGAATATCCGCGGCTCCGGTCGTTTCGTCGATCGAGGGGAGTATCTCCTCGATCAGGCGCGTCTGACCGTCGGTGTAGACTCTCATCAGGCCGTCGGAGAGCAGCAGCGTCAGTTTTTCGATGATCCCCTGCCCTTCGGCCAGCACGAGCGGCGCGGCGATGACGGCGCGGCTCCCCTCGCCCAGTTCCTGAATGTATGTCGCCACGTCGTCCACGCTGTAGCAGCGCACCTCCTGTCCCGATACGGGCGAGAAGGTGTGTCCGATGCGGGCGAACAGCAGTTTCAGGTAGTCGTATATCTCGGTCGTCGTGCCCACCGTCGAACGGGGGTTGCGCGTATTGACCTTCTGTTCGATGGCGATGGCCGGCGCGATGCCCGTGATGATGTCCACGTCGGGTTTGTTGATTTTGCCCAGAAACTGCCGGGCATAGGCCGAAAGGCTCTCGACGTAGCGGCGCTGTCCCTCGGCGAAGATGGTGTCGAAGGCCAGCGTCGATTTTCCCGAACCCGAAAGGCCCGTTACGACGACCAGTTTGTCGTGCGGAATCTCGACCTCGATGTTCTTGAGGTTGTGGACCCGCGCGCCTTTGATATAGATGGATTTTTCGTGTGTCATTTCGTATCGCTGAAACCGCGGAATGCGGCGGACCGCATTTCCGGTTTTCGATTTTTAACTTTCGATTCTCAAATGTCCTCGCCGGCGATGCTTCCTCCGGCTTTTTTCAGTTTTTCGGTCAGCTCCCCGGCGCGGCTTTCGCGGATGGTGAGCACCATCGTGCAGAGGTTGTCGAACTCCTGCGATGCGATTTTAGGCTGCTGCTCCTTGATGACGCGCATGATGTCGTTCATGGCGATGTAGGGGAAATCGACGCGGATCGTGCGGTCTACGGTGCGTTCGACGATTCGGGCCGCCGCGATCGCCTCCGCCGCCGATTCCCTGTATGCGGCGATCAGCCCCGGAACCCCCAGTTTCGTGCCGCCGAAGTAGCGGACCACGACGATCAGGCAGTCCGTCAGGTTGTTCGAAAGCAGCTGTCCCAGAATCGGCTTCCCGGCCGTTCCCGACGGTTCTCCGTCGTCGTTGGCCCGGAATGCGGCGCCTCCCGGCCCCAGCCGCCATGCGTAGCAATGGTGCGTCGCGTCGTAGTATTTCTTGCGCAGTCCGTCGAGGATTTCGCGTATCTGCTCCTCCTGCTGCACGGGGTAGGCATAGGCGAGGAACTTGCTGCTCCGCTCCCTCGACGACGCCTCGGCGGGCGCCGCAATGGTCAGATAGCTGTCCTCCGGTTCCACCCTACCGCACCTTTGTAAACAGACGGTTCCAGCGGATGTTCGCCGGGAACGACTTGTTCGCGTCGAGCGACAGCCAGACGAACGAAGCCTTGCCGACGATATGGTCTTCGGGAACGAAGCCCCAGAACCGCGAGTCGGCCGAATTGTGGCGGTTGTCGCCCATCATCCAATAGTAATCCATGCCGAACGTGTAGCTGTCGGCCTCGGCTCCGTCGATGAATATTTTGCCGTCGCGCTCTTCGAGCGAGTGCCCCTCGTACGTCTCGATGATGCGGCGGAACAGCGGCAGGTTCTCGGCCGTCAGCTCCACCGTCGCGCCTTTCTTGGGCACCCAGATCGGTCCGTAGTTGTCCTGACTCCAGTGCGGCTCCTTCCACTGCGGGAAGACCTCCGTATTGGGGGAGAAAATGTAGCGGCGGACGGAGATCACGTTGTTCAGGGCTTCGATTTTCCCGGCGGCCTCTTCGGTCAGGAACATGTCGTATACCGAGCCGTTGCCCCGGTACTCCGTAATGCCGAGATTCTCGATGGCGTACTGCGAAAGGGGCGACGACACCTGTACGGCGTACTGGTACTGGATGCCCGGAATCCCCTCCTGCGGCGCGCCGTTCACCCACACCTGCCCGTTGCGTATTTCGAGCGAGTCGCCCGGAACGGCCACGCAGCGTTTGATGTAATTCTCCCGTTTGTCCACGGGGCGGCTGATGATGGTGTATTTTTCGGCCAGACGCTTGCGTCCCTCCTCTTTGCCGAACGAATCCTCGTAGCTGCGCAGCACGTCGTAATAGGTGGCGTTCTGATTCTCCAGAAGGACGGTGTCGCCCGCCGGGAAGTTGAAGACCACCACGTCGTTGCGTTTGATTTTGCGCAACCCCTTGAGCCGGTGGTACGGCCACTTGACGGCTTCGGAGAACGATTTTTTGGTCTGCGAGAAGGGCATCGTGTGATGCACGAACGGGAACGACAGCGGCGTGTTGGGCATCTGCGGTCCGTAGGTCACTTTGCTCACATAGAGATAGTCGCCGATCAGCAGCGACTTTTCCATCGACGAAGTCGGGATGACGTACATCTGGAAGACGAAGATATGCACCAGCGAAGCCACGACCGTGGCGAAGATGATGGCGTTTACCCATTCGTATACGGTCTTGTAGACCTTGCTCTGCTGGCACATACGTGCGTTGTGGCACCAGACGTAGCGGTAGAAGAACTTCGTGATGTAGAGGTCGAAGATCACCGCCAGCCCCAGCAGCATCCAGAGATTGCCGGTCCATACGACGAACCAGAGCGTGTAAAGCAGCGAGGCGAGCGCGAAGCCGACCCATTTGTTGCGGAAGAATGCCTTGATTTTTCCCATATTCGTAAATTTATTTCAGCAGGTCGTCCATCGAGTAGACGCCCTGCCTGCCGCATAAGAACTCGGCGGCTATGACAGCCCCCATTGCTAACGTACGGCGGTTCTTAATCGTATGTTTCAGTTCCAGAATATCGTCTGCCGATTCGTAGGTCACGGTGTGTATGCCCGGAACCATGCCTTCGCGCACGGAGCGGATTTCGAGCTGGTCCGCGGCGGCGTCCGCCGGAGTTTCGATCCGGTTCGTCGCGTGTTCGATCCCCGGCGCGTAGTTCACCCACGCGGTCTTGTCGTGCAGCTCCGAGATGACGCCTTCGGCCAGCGTGATGGCCGTGCCGCTCGGAGCGTCCTTCTTCTGGGTGTGATGTACCTCTTCGATCTTCGCGTCATAGCCGCCGACGCGGTCGATCATCGCCGCCAGCTGACGGTTGAGGCGGAACATCAGGTTTACGCCCAGACAATAATTCGAAGTATAGAACAGCGCCCCGCCCTTCTCGCGGCACAATTGCTGCAACTCGCCCAAGCGGTCGGTCCAGCCCGTGGTGCCGCTCACCACGGGAGTCGCGTTTTCGATGCAGGTGCGGATATTGGCGTAGGCCGTCGAGGGCATGGTGAATTCCAGCGCCACGTCCACTCCGGCGAGATTCGCGGCGTTGAGGTCCGCGGCGTTGTCGGTGTCGATCACGAGCGTCACGTCGTGACCGCGTTCGATGAGTATTTTTTCGATCTCGCGGCCCATTTTGCCGTAACCTATGATAGCTGCTTTCATGCTTTCCGTCTTTATTGTCGTGCAAATTCGTACAAAGATAATACAACCCGGCCGCACTGCCAAATTTTTCAACCGCCGCCGCGGGCGCGTTTGTCTTTCCAATGGACGCTGAACGGACGAAGAGCAGGAAAATATTTTTCTGTTCGGGAAATATTTATTAACTTTAAATGGTTGTTCGATTTTAATTCGAAATGAAAGAAGGCTTTAATCTTTATAGTTTGTAATGAGTATGGAAAAAGAACAGAAAAAGACACGCACCGAGTGCGACCTGCTTGGGTGTGTTGAGGTGCCGGAAAACGTATTGTACGGCGTGCAGACCATGCGCGGGCTGGAGAATTTCCCGATCAGCAAGTTCCGGTTGTGCGAGTATCCCCTCTTTATCCGGGGGCTGGCGATCGTGAAACTGGGCGCCGCCGTCGCCAATCACGACATGGGGCTGCTTTCGGACGAGCTTTTCAACGCCATTTCGCAGGCCTGCCGTGAAATCATGGAGGGCAAATTCCACGAATTCTTCCCCGTGGACATGATTCAGGGCGGTGCGGGCACCACCACCAACATGAACGCCAACGAGGTGATCGCCAACCGTGCGCTGGAGATCATGGGGCACGCGCGCGGCGAATACCAGTACTGCTCGCCCAACGACCATGTCAACTGCTCGCAGTCTACCAACGACGCCTACCCTTCGGCGATCCACCTCGGACTTTATGCCACGCACCTCGAACTGCGCAAACACCTCATGGAGCTGATCGCCTCCTTTGCCCGCAAGGGCGAAGAGTTCGCCCACGTGCTCAAGATGGGCCGCACGCAGTTGCAGGACGCCGTACCGATGACCCTCGGCCAGACTTTCCACGGCTTTGCGAGCGTCCTGCAGGGCGAAGTCGAGAACCTCGACCATGCGGCTTCGGAGTTTCTGTCTATCAACATGGGCGCCACGGCCATCGGTACCGGCATCTGCGCCGAACCGGGCTATGCCGAGCGCTGTACGGCCGCCATCCGGGAGATTACGGGCTGGGACGTGAAACAGGCCGAGGATCTCGTGGGTGCCACTTCGGACACGGTCTGCATGGTCGGCTACTCTTCGGCCATGAAGCGCATCGCCTCGAAGATGAACAAAATCTGCAACGACCTGCGTCTGCTCTCTTCGGGACCCCGCTGCGGGCTGGGCGAATTCAACCTGCCGGCCCGTCAGCCCGGTTCGTCGATCATGCCCGGCAAGGTCAATCCGGTGATTCCCGAAGTGATGAACCAGATCGCCTTCAAGGTCATCGGCAACGAACTCTGCGTGACGATGGCCGACGAAGCTGCGCAAATGGAGCTGAACGCCATGGAGCCGGTGATGGCCCAGTGCTGTTTCGAGTCCGCCGAACTGCTTGTCAACGGTTTCGACACGCTGCGCATCCGCTGTGTCGAGGGCATCACGGCCAACGAGGAGAAGTGCCTGCAGTACGTGCACAACAGTATCGGCGTGGTGACGGCGCTCAATCCGATCATCGGGTACAAGAATTCGACGAAAATCGCCAGGGAGGCGCTGGAAACCGGGCGCGGCGTTTACGAGCTGGTACTCGAACACGGCATCCTGAGCCGCGAGGAGCTGGACGAGGTGCTGAAACCCGAAAACATGATCCGTCCCGTAAAACTGAATATCAGGCCGCGGCGTTAGAAAATTTTTTGTATTTTTGCGGAAACCTCATTGATCGCCATGCGTTATTTTCTCGAACTTCGGTACAACGGAGCCGCCTACTGCGGCTGGCAGCGCCAGCCCGACATGCCGTCGGTGCAGCAGACGCTGGAGCGGGCGCTCACTACCCTGCTGCGCGAAAAAATCGAGGTGACGGGGGCGGGCCGCACCGATACGGGCGTCAACGCTTCCTATTACGTGGCGCATTTCGACTGTGAGGAACCGGTGCCCGATCCGGCGCAGGTCGTCTACAAACTGAATTTCCTGCTTCCGGGTGACATCGCCGTCGGGAGCATGACGCCCGTCGGAGCGGATGCGCACGCGCGTTTCGCGGCCCGCGAACGCGAATACCGTTACTATATCGAACCGCGCAAGAATCCCTTTACGCGGGATGCGACGTGGCAGTATTACGTGCCGCTGGACATGGACCGGATGAACGAGGCGGCGGCGGCGTTGTTGGAATACGACGACTTCACCTCGTTCGCCAAGCTCAATTCGAACAACAAGACCAATATCTGCCGCATCATGCACGCGGCATGGACGGCCGACGAACGTGGCGTGCTCTGCTTCACGATCCGCGCCAACCGTTTTCTGCGCAACATGGTCCGGTCGCTGGTCGGGACGCTGGTCGATGTGGGACGCGGGCGCTATACGCCCGACGGCTTCCGCGAGATCGTCGGGAGCCGCGACCTTTCGCGGTCGAGCGGCGGCGCTCCGGCGCAGGGGTTGTTTCTGAGCGACGTGGTCTATCCGCCCGGTGTATTCGAACGAAAAATGTTTTACTAAACTCTAATACTTTAAAATTATGATCGGAACTATCATTTGGCTGATCGGTGTCGCCTGCGCAATCTGGTGCGTCATGGACATCTTCAAGAAAAACATTTCTACCGCCGGCAAAGTCATTGCCGCGATCGTGGTACTGCTGACCAGCTGGCTGGGGCTTGCGGTTTATTATTTCTACGGCCGCGACCATCTGGAAGAGTGGTTCAAATAAACTGCGGAGAGTCTCGGAAACGGGACTCTTTTTTGTTCCGGGCCGGGGATGCGTCTCGTGGTTGCGCTTTAAGGCGAGGCCGGCCGCCGCGGATACGAAAACCGCCCCTTTCGGCAGGAAAGGGGCGGTTCTTTTTCGGCGCGATATTCGGCCTTACAGATGGATTGCTGCGCCCATAGCCGCTTCGGCCGCTTCCATGACGCCCTCGTTCATCGTCGGGTGGGCATGGATCGTGCGGGCTATCCGGTGGCCCGTCGCGCCCAGCATCCGTGCCAGCGTCGGCTCGGCGATCATCTCCGTTACGTTCATGCCGACCATGTGGGCGCCCAGCAGCGTATCGTCCTCGCCGAAGAGGAGTTTCACGAAGCCGTCGCGGTCGCCTGTGGCCGTGGCTTTGCCCGACGCCGTGAAGGGGAAACGCCCCGTCTTGTAGGCGATGCCCCGTTCCTGCGCCTGCTGCTCGGTCATGCCGACCGACGCCACTTCGGGCGAGGTGAAGACGCACGACGGAATGGTCGAATAGTCCACCGGAGCCGGATTGAGGCCGCATATGGCCTCCACGCAACAGATTCCCTCCGCCGAGGCGACGTGCGCCAGCGCGGGGCCGCCCACGATGTCGCCGATGGCGTAAACGCCCGGAACGTTGGTGCGGTAGAACTGGTCTACGACTACCTTGTCCCGCTCGACGGCGACGCCCAGCTCTTCGAGACCGATATTTTCGATGTTGGATTTGATGCCCACGGCCGAAAGCACGATGTCGGCCGTCAGGGTTTCAGCGCCTTTCTTGCCCTCGATCTCCACCTCGCAGCGGCCTTCCGTATTGACGCGGACCGACTTTACGGTCGTCGATGTCAGCACCGCAGCGCGCAGTTTGCGGAATGCGCGCTCCATGGTCTTCGACACCTCTTCGTCCTCCAGCGGCATCATGCGGGGCATGTACTCCACGACGGTGACTTTGACCCCCAGCGCCGCATAGAACCAAGCGAACTCGCTGCCGATGGCGCCCGAACCCACGACGATCATCGTTTCGGGCAGTTTCGCAAGCGTCAGGGCCTGACGCGACGAGATGACGCGCTCGCCGTCGATGGGCATGAACGCCATTTCGCGCGGGCGCGCCCCCGTGGCCAGAACGATGTGGTCGGCTTCGTACTCCGTGCCGTCCACGTCGAGTTTTCCGGGGGCCGTGAGCCGTCCGAATCCCGGTATGAGGTCGATGTTGTTCTTGCCCAGCAGGAAGGCCACGCCTTTGCTCATGGTCTCGGCCACGCCGCGCGAGCGGGCCACGATTTTTTCCAGATCGGGCTTCACTTCGCCCGTGAGGTCGAGCCCGTAATGTGCGGCCGATTTGCAGTAGGTGTAAACCTGCGCGCTTTTCAGCAGCGCCTTGGTCGGGATGCAGCCCCAGTTGAGGCACACGCCCCCGGCTTCGGCCCGCTCCACGAGCGCCACTTTGCGGCCCAGCTGCGAAGCGCGTATGGCGGCGACGTAGCCGCCCGGTCCGCTTCCCACGACGATAATATCGTATTTCATAATTCGGTTGAATGTTTGTTGTCCGTTACCGTTCCCCTCTCGGTCCGGCCCGTCGGGACGGGATTTGCCGGAAGGGGCTTTGCCGCGTTATTTTACGACCCGGAGGATTTCTCCGTTGTCCTTCGCCACGGCGCGCTTCCATTTCTCGTTGTAACCGGGGAACTGGATCTTGTCGGGAATGTTCCTGCCGTTGCCGTTGTCCACGAAGTGCGCCGGTCCGCCGTCGCCGTCGAGGAAGGTCAGCACGTCGGCTTTCTCGCTCTTGACGTTGCCGTCCATATATTTCACCAGCAGGTATTTGTCCAGCTTAGACCAACGGTCGAACAACTGCTGCGCCGTCGCCGTGCTGAACGCCGTGAGGAACTTGCCGCGCGCTTTGGGCGAGAGCGACAGCGCTTCGGCGTCCACCTCGCGTACGGTTTTCAGCATGCCGTTCTCCCACTTGTCCACGACTTTGCGGATGTCGGCCGAAATCATGTCGTAACGCATGTAGGCGAAGTTGGTGACCCGGTTGAAGAGCCAGAACGCCGCCGTGGGCGAATATTCGAGCATCGAGCCGTTCTGCTCGCTCAGGCATGCGGGAACCTCCTGCGCCGAGCAGTAGATCGGCGTCAGGCACGAAGTCGCCGCGTCGTCCACGCCGAACCAGAGGATGCCCATGTCGGCGGGATTCCACGGCCGGGCCTGCGCCACGAACCAGAATCCGGTCTGCTGCGTAGCCGTCGCGCGTTCGTTGACATAGCTCACGCCGTCCACCTCGAACTCCATCGGACGCCAGCGGTAAGGGCATGCACTGCCGCCCGCGCCGATGTCGGCGGTCATGTCCATCGGGGTTCCCTCGTAATGGTCGCGCATGCAGTCGAAGACCGTTTTGGGCGACACTTTTTCGCGGGGCATGACCCACAGGGGCATGCGGTTCGCGGCGTTGTGGCCCATCGCATAATCCGCGTATCGGTCCATATCGTCGGCCACCGTGCGGAAGAAGGCCCAGACGCGGGCTTCGCAGGCGCGCAGGGCGCCGAAGTCGAGCGGCGCATATGCGTCGCAGAAACTGAAATCCGCGTCGGGGCCGTCGTAATACCCCATTTCGCGGGCGAACGAAACGACGTCGGGCGCGTAAAGGCAGTTTTCGGGGTCGTTCTTCGGGAAGGTCGTGATGCGCGCCTGATTGGCGTGCGCCGAAACATATCCGTCGGGAATGCGGCGTGCGACCCATACGATGCCCTTGTTGGCGTTGCCGCCCTTGCCGTCGGCCTTGTATCCCTTGCCGATCAGCTCCATGATCCACACTTCGTCGCGGTCGACGATCGAGAACGATTCGCCGCTCGACGCATAGCCGTAGGTGTTGGCCAGCTCGGCGATCGTGGCGATGGCCTCGCGGGCCGTCTTCGCACGCTGGAGCGTGATGTAAATCAGCGAACCGTAGTCGATCAGTCCGGTCGAGTCGGCCAGTTCCGGCCGGCCGCCGTATGTCGTCTCGCCGATGATGAGCGAATGTTCGTTCATGTTGCCCACCGTCGAGTAGGTCTCGCGCAGCTGGGGAATGTCGGTCAGATAGCGTCCCGTGTCCCATTCGTAGACGGGCATCATGGTGCCGGCCTTGTGGCTTCCGCCGGGTGTGTGGTACAGCGCGCCGTACAGCGCGTGCGAGTCGGCGGCATAGGAGACCATGGCCGAACCGTCGGTCGAGGCTCCCTTGGTGACGATGAAATTGGTGCAGGCCGCTGCCGCGCCGTAGGCGAATACGGCCGTTGCAGCAAGGCAATAGCGGAGTTTTTTCATAGATTTCTAAGGTTTTGATTCCAAATGTACGAAACAAATCCTAAACGGCAAAACGCCGCGCGGGTGAAAAGCGCGATTTTATTTGGATATAAGGGCGTTAAACCTTATCTTTGCGTCGAATGCGAACCGGTCGTATTCCGGCCCTCCCCCGGTGCCGGAGGATGACAACAGACTGACGACGATGAAGAAATACCTGCTTTTGCTGCTGCTCGGAACTTTCCTCTGCGCATGCAGTTCGGACGACGGCGAAGGAATCCCTTTCGTAACCGACGTGGTGATGCCCTCCGAGGCGCGGACGTTCGCCCCCGGCGACGAGGTGACCGTTTCGGCCAAAGGATTCGAAGCCGGCGACGACATCATGCTGCGCATCGCGTGGCCCCTGACCAACGCGGCGATCAGCGAAGGCTACGCCGACGGCGTCTGGGGCGTAGTGACCTCCCGCACCGAGTCGAGCATCACGTTCCTCGCTCCCGGCGGCTATCCTGCGGGTACGGCCGAGGTGAAGCTTTTCCGCCGCGGCAAAGCCATGCCGCTCGGCAGGATCTCCGTTTCCGACGGCACGCCACCTGCGTCGTATACGCTCTACGGGGTTTGCAATGACGATACGGGCGAGGTCGCAATCAGCGAATTCGACATGCAAACGGGCGAAATCGTCCGCACCGAACGGTTCCCCGGCAGCCACTTCATCCATCCGGTGAACCGCCCCGGTTCGAACTGCATCTTCGGACTCTCGCTCGACGGCGGAAAACGGTCGGCCGCCTTCTACGACCTGACGATGCGCTATTTCAGAAATTCCGGCGGCGACCGTGTCGTGACGACCGGCGTGCTGCCCAATTCGGAAGCCGCCTACCTGTTGTGCGAAGACAATTACTGCATCATTCTGGGCATGACCGAAACCCGCACCAGCGTCGTCGTGCCGCCTTCGTGGCGGATGCCGGAGGGTATCGGCGCCGGAATGCTGACCGGCAGTCCCTTCGTGATGAACAGCGACGGCTATGTGATGCTCTCCGTGAACAACGCCGAGGGATGCTATACGCCGATGGTGTTCGGCATGCGTTCGGCAGGCACCGAAGCGCGGCTCGGCGATCCGGTCTATGCCGACGGGATGATCCCCTTCTGGATCGTGGAATCCGCGTCCGATGCCGCCGGACCGAAACACTCCGTCTGCTGCGGCTATGCCGTGGTGAAGGACGGCGCGACGGAACTCCGGCTGTACGATCCCGCGGCGATGACCTTCGGAGAGGTGCTGGCGGCGGTGCCGGCCGCCGTACGCTCGGTAACGGCCGTGACTTTTCCCGACAGCGATATTCAGGATCGTATTTACATGCTCTGCGACTTGGGCGACGGCGGAAGCCGGGTGCAGGTCTACGACCGTGCGGCGAAGTCGCTCGACATCTTTTCCGGGACCGTTTACTGTACGGAAATCGTGCTGGTGCGCTGATCCTGCGGGAAAATAACGGCATGCAGGCCCGGAATTTTTCCGGGCTTGTTCCGTCTTGTACGAATTTTGCGTATTTTTACGCATCGAAATCAAGCTTACTATGTCTATAGCATGTCAATTATCGTTCGTGCGCAGCACGCTGCCCGAAGACGTCACGCTGGTCGCCGTGTCGAAGACCCACCCCGTGGAGGCGATACGCGAAGCCTACGACGCGGGACACCGCGTCTTCGGCGAGAGCCGTCCGCAGGAGCTGCGCGAAAAATACGAGGCGCTGCCCCAAGATATCGAGTGGCACATGATCGGCCACCTGCAGACCAACAAGATCAAATATATCGCGCCGTTCGTCTCGCTGATCCATTCGGTGGACAGCGCGCGTCTGGCCGAAGCCATCCAGCGCGAGGCCACCAAATGCGGCCGCACGATCGAGATTCTGCTGGAGATACATGTCGCCGACGAAGAGACCAAGTCGGGCTGGGAGATCGGGGAGCTTATGCGGTATGTCGGCACGGCGCCCTTCGCCCGGATGCCCGATGTCTGCGTCCGCGGCGTGATGGGCATTGCGACCAATACCGACGACGGGGAGGTTATCCGCCGGGATTTCACGGAGCTGAAACGCTGTTTCGACCTCTTGCAGCCCTATTTCGGGGCGCGGTTCAACGTGTTGTCGATGGGCATGTCGCACGACTACCCCTTCGCCGTCGAGTGCGGGTCGAACATGGTGCGCGTCGGGTCGCTGATTTTCGGGGAGAGGGACTACGCGAAGTAAACGGAGAAGCCGTCCGTTCCGGCTGCGTAAATCCCCGGAGGCGCGCAGGAGCGGGATTATAAACGGCGGACAGCCGGAATGAAGCCTAAATTTGAAAAATGAATCGTATTATGAAGGTAGGATTTATCGGATTCGGAAATATGGCGCAGGCTCTTGCCGAAGGGTTTGCCGCGACGGGGGCGTTGAAGCCCTGCCAGATCGGCGCCTGCGCCCGCGACCGGGCCAAACTGCGGCGCAATACGGAGCCGAAAGGCTTTCTGGCTTTCGACGATGCCGCCCGTGTCGCGGAGTTCGCCGACATGGTGATCGTAGCCGTGAAACCCCATCAGGTCGAAGCGGTTTTGTCGCCTGTGAAGGAGCTGCTGGCCGGGAAAATCGTCGTTTCGGTGGCTGCCGGCATGACGTTCGGAAAGTACGAAACCATACTTGCGCCCGGAACGCACCATCTCAGTACGGTTCCCAACACGCCGGTCGCCGTCGGCGAGGGAATCGTTGTCTGCGAACGCCTCCACTCGCTCTCCGATGCCGAGTGGAAAGAGACGGAGCGGCTGTTTTCGCACGTCGGGCTGGTGATGCAGGTCGATACTCCCCTGCTGGGACTTGCCGGGACGATCTGCGGCTGCGGTCCCGCGTTCGTGGCGATGTTCATCGAAGCGCTCGCCGACGCCGCCGTCAAACACGGCATCGCACGCGCCGATGCCTACCGCATGGTCAGCCAGATGGTCGTCGGCACGGGCAAATTGCAGCTGGCGACGGGACAGCATCCCGGCGCGATGAAGGATGCGGTTTGTTCGCCCGGCGGCACGACGATCGTCGGCGTCGCCGAACTCGAACGCAAAGGTTTCCGCGGCGCGGTGATCGACGCCGTGGACGCGATTCAGGATAAAAAGTAATCGGATTTTTCGTAAAAAAGCCCGGACCGGACGTCCGGGCTTTTTTGTCTGTCATGTCAGTGTGCAGGAGCGCCGCGGAGGACGTGTCGTGCGCGTTCGACCGGACTTGGATGCCGGCGCTTGTCTTGTGACTGCGGCGGGGGTATGTCCGGAGCGGACGTTACTTTGCGGTACGCGGGTTTGCGACCGAGTCGCGGACGATCCTTTCAGGCGGCAGTTGCAGCTGCGTCCGGCAGCGTACCTCCTCCCGGATGCTCTCCAGCAGCAGCCTGACGGCTGTTTTCCCGATCTCTTCGACGGGCTGGCCGATGCGGGTTATGGCCGGAACCAGAAAATCCAGATAGGGATTGTCGTCGAACGACACCACGGAAATATCTTCGGGGATCCGCAAACCCGATTCGCGGATGGCTTTGACCGCGCCGAGCAGGATCGTATTGCTCAGGGCGAATATCGCCGTGGGACGGTCGGGACCTGCCACGGCGAGCTTGGTCTGCCGGTAGCCGTTCTCCAGCGAGAATGCGTCGCCGGTTATGATGGCTTCCTCCTGCAGTCCCGCTTGTCGGAGCGCGTCGAGATAACCCTGCACGCGCCGGCGGTTCGGCATCGAATGGGGAACGCCCTGTATGCAGGCGATTCTGCGGTGTCCTCTCTGCAGCAGAATCCGGGTCGCCTCCACGCCTCCGCGGTAGTTGTCGGTGCAGACGTACGGCAGCGAGGTTCGCTCGAAACTGCGGTCCACCAGCATGACGGGAACCGAGCGGTTCACCTTTTCGAGGTGGTCGGGCGTCCGGCCGCACGGAACGGCCACGATGCCGTCCACCCGGCGCGAAAGCATCGTCCGGATGCCCTCCTGCTCGTTTTCTTCGTTCTCCATGGTATCGACCACCATTACCGTATATCCGTGGCTGCGGGCTTCCCGGATGATGGCGCTGGCGATGTCGGCGAAATAGGGGTTCGACACCTGCGGAATCAGTAAGCCCAGCGTATTGGTGCGTTTCATGCGCAGTCCTTTTGCCAGAAGGCTCGGCGTGTAGTCGCACCGTCTGGCTTCGGCGAGGATCAGCTCGACGGTTTTCCGGCTGATGCGGTATTTCTCCGCCTGTCCGTTCAGTACCCGCGAAACGGTCGATATGGCGAATCCGGTCCGTTTGGATATGGTGACCAGCGTCTCTTTCATGCGGCGTTCTGTTATATTATTTATGGATGCCGGAACCCGTATGGATGCCGGAACCCGTATGGATGCCGGAACCCGTATGGATGCCGGCCCCGTTTCCGGTTCTTCCGGTTCTTCCGGTTCTTCCGGTTCTTCCGGTTCTTCCGGTTCTTCCGGTTCTTCCGGTCAGCTCTCCAACCTGTTTACCAACCTGTTTACCAACCTGTTTACCGGCTTGTTTACCGGCTTGTTCTCCGGCCTGCTCTCCGACCTGCTTCCCGCCTGTTTCCCGACCTGCTTTCCATCCTGTTCTCCGGCTCTGTCTGCCTGTCCGAATACACCGGCGCGGATTGTTGCCCGGTTTTTGTTTCGAACAAAAGTAGCCATTTTTTCGGATGCGGCAAGAAAATAATGATAGGCATATGAAAAAATACCATAAAAAAGCTTGTAATTTTCTTTTATTGTCTTTATACTTGCATATGTGATTGCACAAACGATTGCGCAATACCTGATATTGATAATCTGAAATTATAACCTATGGAAAAAATTGTGATTGTCGGCAGCGCCAATACCGACCTGATCGTCCGGGCCGACCGGATTCCGTCGCCCGGCGAGACCGTTCTCGGCGGCGAATTCCGGATCGTTTCCGGCGGCAAAGGTGCCAATCAGGCCGTCGCCGTCGCGCGGCTGGGCGGCGACGCCCTTTTCGTGGCGCGTATCGGGACCGACCTTTTCGGAGATGAACTGATGGCCCGCTACACCGCGGAAAAGATGGATACTTCGCATGTCGTCCGCGATTCTCAGGCCCCTACGGGCGTGGCGCTCATCACGGTCGATAATTCGGCCGAAAACTGCATCGTCGTGGCTCCCGGAGCGAACGCGCGGCTTTCCAGAAAGGATATCGACGACGTCCGGCCCGAACTGGCGAAGGCAGGCTATCTGCTGATCCAGCTCGAAATACCGCTCGAAACCGTGGAATACGCGATACAGACCGCCGCCGAATTGGGCGTGAGGGTGATTCTCAATCCGGCGCCTGCGGCGCAGATCGACGAAAAGTACCTGAAATACGTCTACCTCCTTACGCCCAACGAGTCGGAGTGCGCCCTGCTTACGGGACGTCCCGTACTGAACGGGACGGATGCGGCAGCCGCAGCGGAGACGCTGTTGAACAAGGGGGTGAAGAACGTGATCGTCACCTGCGGTTCGCGCGGCGCGCTCGTGAAAAATGCCGATATTTGCACGGTGGTGCCCGCATGCCGTGTTTCGGCAGTCGATACGACCGCGGCGGGCGACGTTTTCAACGGGGCGCTGACCGTGGCGCTGGCGGAAGGCTTGCCGCTCTTGGACGCTGCGCGCTTTGCAACGCACGCCGCCGCCCTCTCGGTGACCCGCATCGGGGCGCAAAGCTCGATTCCGACGCGCCGCGAAGTGGACGACGCCCGTTTTGCGAATAACGGCCGATCCGCCGACCGAATGACAACCCTTTAAAACTTCGAATATGTTTGTAGTAAACGATTATGCGACCGCCGTGATACTCTGCATTGTCACGATGTTGTGCTGGGGCTCGTGGGGCAACACTCAGAAACTGGCAGGCAGGACATGGCGTTATGAACTCTTCTACTGGGACTATGTCGTCGGCATGCTCCTTTTTTCGCTGATCCTCTGCTTTACGCTGGGCAGCATCGGCAGCGAAGGCCGTCCCTTCCTCGAAGATCTCGCGCAGGCTGCGCCCAAGGCCCTCGGCAGCGTACTGCTCGGCGGCGTCATCTTCAACGCCTCGAACATCCTGCTTTCCGCCTCCGTGTCGCTGGCCGGACTGGCCGTCGCCTTTCCGCTGGGCGTGGGTCTGGCGTTGGTGCTGGGCGTGGTCATCAATTACATGGGAGCGCCGAAGGGCGACCCCGTCATTCTGTTCCTCGGCGTGGCGCTGATCGTCATCGCCATCGTCTGCAACGGAATCGCTTCGGGACGGGTCCGGAAGGAGCCGGGTTCCTCGGCGCAAAACCGCAAAGGCATTCTGCTGGCGGTGCTGGCCGGCGTCCTGATGTCGTTCTTCTACCGCTTCGTGGCCGCGGCAATGGACCTCGACAACTTCGAATCCCCCACCCCCGGCATGCTGACGCCCTATTCGGCGATCTTCATCTTCTCGGTGGGCGTCCTGCTGAGCAACTTCGTCTTCAACACGCTCGTCATGAAACGGCCCTTCGTCGGTACGCCGGTCGGTTACGACGCCTATTTCAAAGGCTCGGCCCGCACCCATTTGGTCGGGATGCTGGGCGGCGCGGTCTGGTGTCTGGGTACGGCGTTCAGCTACATTGCGGCGGGTAAGGCCGGGGCCGCCATTTCCTATGCGCTGGGACAGGGCGCGCCGATGGTCGCCGCCGTCTGGGGCGTTTTCGTCTGGAAGGAGTTCCGGGGCGCGGGCCGCTCGGTGGGCTGGCTGCTGGCGGTCATGTTCCTCTTCTTTATTCTCGGTCTGGCATGTATCATTCTCTCCGGAGGCAACTGAATAACCTGAAACGATGAAGAAACTTTTGATTCTGGCGGCGCTTGCCGCCCTCTGTACGCCGGCGGTCCGGGCGCAGCAGACGCCCGCCGCACCCCTGCGGGTGATTTTCGATACCGACATGGGCAACGACGTGGACGATCCGCTGGCGCTCGATATGCTTTACAAGGCGGTGGACCGGGGTGAAATCACCCTGCTCGGCATTCTCAGCAGCAAGGATACCGAGTTTTCGCCCCGCTATATAGATATGATGAATACGTGGTACGGCTATCCCGAAATTCCGGTCGGAAGGGTCCGTGACGGCGTGGTGCTCAAACGCGACGACTACGCGCGTGCCGTCTGCGAGTCGGGACTTTTCCCCCGCAGCCGCAGGGACCGGGACTACGGCGATCCCGTAACCCTTTACCGCCGCCTGCTGGCCGAGAGTCCCGACAGCTCGGTCGTGGTCGTCTCCGTCGGTTTCTCGACCAATCTCGGCCGCCTGCTGGAGAGCCGGGGCGATCGGTATTCGCCGCTGGACGGCATCGAACTGGTGAAGCGCAAGGTGAAGTCCTGTTCGGTGATGGGCGGAAGCTTCGGCGACAAGCCCCGCGCCGAATACAATATCGTGAACGACATCCCCAACGCCAAGCGGCTTTTCGCGCTCTGTCCCGTACCCGTCGCGGTCGTGTCGCTCGAACTGGGCAAGACGGTGAATTATCCCGGAGCCAGCATCGAAACCGATTTTGCGTGGGCCGGAAAGCACCCGATGGTCGAGGGCTACAAAGCCTACCGCAAGATGCCTTACGACCGTCCTACATGGGACATGATGTCGGTGCTGTATGTCCTGCGTCCCGAAATGTTCGGGGTGTCCGAACCGGGAATCATCTGCGTGGACGATCAGGGATACACCTATTTCACGCCGACGCCGCGCGGAAAGCATACGGTGCTCACCCTGACGCCCGGACAGCAGGATGCCGTGCTGCGATTCTTCGTGCGGGAGCTCTCTTCGAAGCCTGCGAAGTACTGGTAGACACCCCTGCGGTCTGGGAGACGGCTCCTTGGGGGCGCGGTCTTTTGACGAAATAAGCCGGAGTCCGAGACTCCGGCTTATTTCGTGTCCGGGGCTTGGGAGCCCCGTATGCGGTGCGCCGCCCTACCTCACCCGCAGCGAGCGGCCGATGCGCAGCACCGTGGTCGATTTGATATTGTTCATGCGGCAGATGTTGTTTACCGTCGTGCCGTATCTGCGGGCTATTGCGCCCAGCGTATCGCCCGACTTGATGCGGTGATACTTCATGGCGGCCTTTTCGGCGGCCTCTTTCTTGTCCTGCTCCTCGTTGGCGATCTCGTCGTCGAAGTCCTGCCCCGCGTTCGAATAGATGCTGAAGAACGATTTCTTCAGCAGGAACGTTTCTCGGCTCAGGATGCCGTTCTTGAAGTCGATCAGCCGTTCGGGGTCGAACGACTGGCCGTAATAGCGCGTCTCGAAATGCAGATGCGGACCCGTCGAGCGTCCCGTCGAGCCGCCCAGACCGATGATCTGTCCCGCTTCGACCCACTGGTTCGGCTCGACCATGCGCTCCGAAAGATGGCCGTAATAGGTCTCCAGCCCGTTGTCGTGGCGGATGATGACCAGATTGCCGTACCCGCCCTTGTTGTATTCCGAGATTCGCACCCGGCCGCAGAACGTGGCGTAAACCGGATCGCCCGTCTTGAGCGGCAGATCGACGCCCTGATGCTGGCGGCGACGGCGCGGACCGTACTTGCCGCGCGGATGCACCGAACCCTGATACGGGCAGTGATAGCCGGTCAGCGAGTCGATCAGGTCGATGACCACCGACTGGGGCATCGACGACATGTCTACCTCCTTGTAGGGGAAGAGCGTCTTCGTATCCCAGTATTTCTCGAAGATGGTGCTGTCCTTGGCCACTTCGCGGTTGCGGACGTATTTCCATGTGTTGTTGCTGTAGAGCACCACCTGCACCGCGTCGTTGCCTGAGTCGAGCGTGTCGAGGACTACGACGTCGTTGGTATCGAAAATCGACTCGATCTGCTTGGGCGCCAGCCGCAGGCGCAGCGCGGCGATGGAATCCACCGCTGCGGCCTCTTCGGGCGACAGGGCCGCGACGTGCAGCGAATCGGTTTTCTCCGCGGCCTGCGGTTCGGCGGCCGCGGCCGTGAGCGCCGCTACGGCGGCCATACATGTAAGGCAGTATTTTTTCATACGCAGTCTATTGTTGTCTGATAAGTTCCTCGGCGGCTTCCAGCGCCTTGTAAAATTCCTCGCCGAAGCGTCGCACGATCGGCTCCCTGAGCGCCTTGTAGACCGGGATTCCCAGTTTCCGTCCGCACTCGCGCGCCGGGGCGCACACCGACCATCGGTGGTAGTTCAACCCTACCGTGCCGTTCGAAAACCGCATGAGCCGGATCGGATATAAATGGCATGAGATCGGTTTGCGGAACGCCGTCTTCCCCTCCAGCCACGCCTTTTCCACGGCGCAGAGCGTGATGCCGTTCTCCCGGTAGGTATAGGCGCACTCGGCGCCGTCGACCAGCGGCGTGGTCAGGTCCCCGTCCTCGTCCACGACCATGAAGCCCTGCCGCTCGACGGCTTCGATGCCTTCGGGCGTCATGTAGGGCTTGTAGGCTTCGTATTCGCGTTCGAGAATATCGACCTCTTCCGCTTCGAGCGGCGCTCCGGCGTTGCCTTCGACGCAGCAGATGCCCTTGCAGGCCGCGATGTCGCATGCGAAGCATTCGCGCAGCAGGTCGGCGCTTACGATTTTGTCGTCTATCTCGATCATTTGCGGCAGGTGTCGGTGATAACGAGGTCGAACATCTCCCCCAGCGTCATGCCCATGGCTTTCGCCTGCTTGGGCACGATGCTTCCCGCACTCATGCCGGGAATGGAGTTGATCTCTATCATATAGGGTTTGCCTTCGGGCGTGACGATGAAATCGACGCGCACCACGCCCGAACAGCGGCACGCCTTGTAGGCGATGCGTGTCATGCGGTGCAGCTCCTCCGCGATTTCGGGTGCGATCTGCGCCGGGGTTATCTCGTCCGAATACCCTTCGGTGTATTTGGCCTGATAGTCGAAGAAGTCCTTCTTGGAGACGATCTCCGTGATCGGGAACAGATACTCCCTGCCCCCCGCCACCATCATGCCGCAGCCCATTTCGCGGCCTTCGATGCACTCTTCGATCAGCACTTCGTCGCTCTGGGCGAAAGCCGCTTCGACGGCGGGCAGCACCTCGTCGCGCGTGTGGACCTTCGTCACGCCGAACGAACTGCCGCTGGCGTTTGGCTTGATGAAAAGCGGAAGCCCGAATTCGGCGATTACTTCGTCCGGGTCCGCGGTCTCGCCCTTGCAGAGGAAAATTTCACGGGCGAGGTTGATGCCGCGGCCCGCCACGGTGCGCTTGGTGGTGACTTTGTCGAACGTGATGACCGAAGAGGTCATCGAACACGACGAATAGGGAACGCCCATCATGTCCAGATAACCCTGCAGCCTGCCGTCCTCGCCGGGCGTGCCGTGGATGATGATCAGCGCATAGTCGAAAACCTTGCGTTCGCCCTCCACCGTCAGCGAGAAGTCGTTCTTGTCCACCTGCCATTGGCGGCCGTCGGGGGCCGTGTAGTGCCAGTCGCGGTGGTGGAGGTCTATGACCGTAATGTCGTATTTTTCGTGGTCCAGCGCCGATTCGATCTGCGCGGCGCTCTGAAGCGCGATTTCCCGTTCGGGCGAATCGCCGCCCGCCATGAGGGCAATCTTCAAACGTGTCATTGTCAGGGGTTGTATATGTCTTTGTATCTGAATTCCAGTATTTCCTGCACCATCTGCGCATACTGCCGCGCTTCGGCGTGGCTGTCGTCCAGCTGCAGCACGCGGTTGAAGTCGTTGAGCGCCGCGCCCCACTCGTTGAGCCGGTAATGGAGTTTGCCGCGCTCGGTGTACAGTTCCGTATTTTCGGGTTCCGCGGCGATCTGCGCCGTCAGTGCGGCCTTGCGTGCCGCCGGGCTCCAAAGCCCTTTGCGGCGGATGTACTCCGCGACTCCCGCGTCGAGCATCTGCGAGACGTCCTCGCCCCGCTCGATCCGTCCGCGCACCTCCGTCGAGGAGAAATCCTGCAGCGGAGCATCCTCCAGCACGGTGATGCGTCCGGCGAAACGCCCGACCTGCTCGCCGCGGCGGGGATAGACGTATATCGGGTATTCGAGTATTTTTTCGTACTCCTTCCAGCCGTCGAGCCGTTCGAGCTGGTCGGCGCCCATCAGGATCGAAAACTCCATCTCCGCGCCGTGGTTCTCGGTCAGATAGCGCAGCGTGTCGATTGTGTACGAGGGTTTGGGCAGCAGAAACTCCACCACCGAAGGTTTGATCCGCTCCGGCAGGCGCGATGCGGCGCAGGCCCTTTCCGCCATCTCGAAGCGGTCCATTTCGGGCGCCAGTTCGGCGGCCCGCTTGTAGGGGCTTTGGGGCGAGACGACGAGCACCGCTTCGTCGCACAATCCCTGCTCCACGACATATTCGGCCAAGGCGATATGGCCTTTGTGTACGGGGTTGAACGACCCGAAATAGAGCATTACGCGTTTCATGACCGGCCGGTTATGAATTCGTCGATGATGCGGGTGGTCTCGGCGATGGCTTCGTCGAGCGAGTCGTTCACGACGATGTGATCGAATTCGGGGGCTTTCGTCAGCTCGAATTCGGCCTTCGCCACGCGGCGGTCGATCACCTCCGGGGCATCCGTGCCGCGGCCTTCGAGCCTGCGGCGCAGCTCCTCGACCGAAGGCGGCATGACGAATATCGAGCATGCGTCGCCGCCGAAGATACGCTTGAGATTGATGCCGCCGATCACGTCCACGTCGAAAACGATGATGTTGCCTTTGGCCCAGATGCGCTCAACTTCCGAGCGCAGCGTGCCGTAGCAGGTGCCTTTGTAAACCTCTTCCCACTCCACGAACCGGTTTTCGGCCACGGCCTGCATGAACTCTTCGTGCGTCATGAAGTGGTAGTCGCAGCCGTGCCGTTCGCATCCGCGGGGTGCGCGGCTGGTCGCCGAAACCGAAAATTCGAACTGCGGAAAACGCTTCAGCAATTCGCGTACGATGGTGGTTTTTCCCGAACCGCTCGGAGCGGAGAATATTACGACCTTGCCCATTATAATATGTTCAGTACCTGTTCCTTGATCTTTTCCAGCTCATCCTTCATCTTGACTACCAGAATCTGGATGTTCGATTCGTTGGCCTTCGACCCCATGGTGTTGATCTCACGGCCCATTTCCTGCGCGATGAAGCCCAGTTTGCGGCCTGCGCCCTCTTCGCCCGCGGCCACTTCGCGGAAGTATCTGCAGTGGTTCGCAAGGCGGACCTTCTCTTCGGTGATGTCGAGCTTTTCGAGGTAGAAGATCATCTCCTGCTCCAGCCTGTTGCGGTCCACGTCGGCCTGCAGCTTTTCGAGGTTGTCCAGAATCCGGGCCTTGATGGTCTCCGTGCGGGCCTTTTCGAAAGGCACGACCTCTTCCTTGTAGCTTTCGATCCTGTCCACGCGGCCGAGCAGGTCGGCGATCAGGATGGCGCCTTCCTGCATGCGGAATGCGTCGAGCCGGGCGGCGGCGGCTTCCGTCGCGGCGATCAGCGCCGCATGCTCCTCGTCGGATATGCTCTCCGTTTCGGTCGATACCACTTCGGGCAGACGCATGATGACGGGCACGATGGCGTCGTAGTCGGCGTCGATGCCCGCGAAGGCCAGCGTGTCGGTCATTTGGCGCAGGTATTCGCGGAACACCTCTTTATTTATACGCGCCGGCGTCTCCACGGCCTGCGACTCGACGGTCACGAAGACATCGACCTTGCCGCGCTGGATCGTGCGGGCGATGATGTTGCGTATTTCGTATTCCGACTGGCGGTATACGGCCGGCAGCCGCAGTCCGAGGTCGAGCTGTTTGGAGTTGAGCGAGCGGATTTCTACCGTGATCTTTTTATTTTGCAGAGCGGCTTCGCCTTTGCCGAAGCCCGTCATCGATTTTACCATTGCGGCGGATGTTAAGTTTCGGCAAAAGTAATAAAAACAATTCAAAAATGCCGGGTGTTCGGGACGCCGGGTGAAATTTCTTTGAACAAGTTTTGCACAAGTGTTGTATTCTCAGGAATATTTTATTTATATTTGTGTTAGCAAACTAACAGAATGGAGTTCCGAAACCCTAAATTCACATCAGAATATTATGAAAAAGCACAATTTCAACGCGGGACCGTCGATCCTTGCAGACGAAGTACTTGAAAATGCGGCCAAAGCGATTATCGATTTCAACGGGTCGGGCCTTTCGCTGCTTTCGATTTCGCACCGCACCAAGGATTTCGACGACGTGATGGCCGAAGCCGACGCGCTTTTCCGCGAGATGCTCGACATTCCTGAGAACTACAAGATTTTCTATATCGGCGGCGGCGCCAGCACCTTCTTTTACGAGGTGCCCGCCAACTTCCTCGGTAAGAAAGCAGGTTACGTGAATACCGGCGTCTGGGCGAAGAAAGCCATGAAGGAGGCCAAGCGTTACGGCGAAGTGGAATTGCTGGCGTCGTCCGAAGACCGCAATTTCACCTATATTCCCAAGGGTTTCGCCATCCCCTCCGATCTGGATTACGTGCATATCACCTCCAACAATACGATCTACGGCACCGAGTACCACGAGGACCTCGTTTCGCCCGTTCCCCTGATCGCCGACATGTCGTCGGACATCCTTTCGCGTCCGGTCGATGTGACCAAGTACGCCATGATCTACGGCGGCGCGCAGAAGAACCTCGCCCCTGCGGGCGTTGCGTTCGCCATCATCCGCGAGGATATGCTCGACAAGATCGTGCGCGACCTGCCGACGATGGTTTCGTTCCGCACCCATGTCGAGAACGGCTCGATGTTCAATACGCCGCCCGTGTTCCCGATCTACGTGCTCAAGGAGACCCTCAAGTGGCTCAAGTCGATCGGCGGCGTTCCCGAAATCTACCGCCGCAATCAGGCCAAGGCCGCGCTGCTCTACGACGAGATCGACCGCAACCCGCTCTTCCGCGGCACGGTGGACAAGGAGGACCGTTCGCTGATGAACATCTGTTTCGTGATGGCCGACGGTTACGAGGAGCTGGCTCCCGAATTCATGGAGGCCGCCAAGAGCCGCGGCATCGTGGGCATCAAGGGCCACCGGCTGGTGGGCGGTTTCCGCGCTTCGTGCTACAACGCACTGCCCGTCGAGAGCGTCAGGGTGCTTGTGGAGTGCATGCAGGAGTTCGCCGCCAAACACGCGAAATAACATCCGTCCATGGCGCATTTTTTTACCTTTACACCGAGGAAACGTGCGGCGTCGGACATAGATTTTATTCATTTAATCGAAAATACAGGTATGAAAATATTGGTTGCGACGGAAAAGCCCTTTGCCAAGAAGGCCGTAGACGGCATCCGTCAGATCGTCGAAGGCGCCGGATACGAACTGGCCCTGCTCGAAAAATATACCGACAAATCGGAACTGCTCTCGGCCGTGGCCGACGTGGATGCGCTGATTATCCGCAGCGACAAGGTGACGGCCGAAGTCATCGAAGCGGCGCGGAACCTCAAGATCGTGGTGCGTGCCGGTGCCGGTTACGACAACGTGGACCTCGCGGCGGCTACCGCACGCGGCATCGTGGTGATGAACACTCCGGGCCAGAACTCCAACGCCGTGGCCGAACTGGCGCTCGCCATGATGATTTTCATGGCCCGCAACGGCTTCACGCCCGGCACGGGTTCCGAGATTCAGGGCAAGACCCTCGGTATCCATGCTTACGGCAACGTGGGCCGGCTGGTGGGCCGCAAGGGCAAGGCGATGGGCATGAACGTGATCGCCTATGATCCTTTTATCACCGATTCGGCCGTTTTCGAGGCCGACGGCGTGAAAAAAGTGAATTCGGTCGAAGAATTGTATAAGAACTCGGACTACCTCTCGCTGCATATCCCCGCGACGGAGCAGACCAAAGGCTCGATCGGCTACGACCTGCTGATGTCGATGCCCAAGGGCGCGACGCTGGTCAATACCGCCCGCAAGGAAGTGATCGACGAGCAGGGAGTGATGAAGGCCCTGACCGAACGCGAAGACCTGAAATACATTACCGACATCGCCGCCGGCATCCAGTCCGAGCTGAACGAAAAATTCGGCAGGCGGGTGTTCGCCACGGCGAAGAAGATGGGCGCCGAGACCGCCGAAGCCAACATCAACGCCGGCCTTGCCGCTGCGAATCAGATCGTGGACTTCTTCAAGAACGGCAATACCCGGTTTCAGGTGAACAAATAGTGTATAACATATGAATCATAACATATGGTAAGAATCAAACCTTTCCGGGGAATACGCCCCCCGAAACAGTACGCTTCCGAGGTCGCGTCGCGTCCCTATGACGTGCTGAACTCCGCCGAGGCGAAGGCCGAAGCCACCGAGCGTTCGCTGCTGCACATCATCAAGCCCGAAATCGACTTCGACCCCATTGCGGACGAACATTCGCAGGAGGTTTACGACAAGGCCGTCGAGAATTTCCGCGCATGGCGCGAAAAGGGCTGGCTCGAACAGGACCCTGAAGAGTACTATTATATCTATGCGCAGACGATGGACGGCCGCACGCAGTACGGCCTGACGATGTGCTGCAACTACGAGGATTACCTTTCGGGCGCGATCAAGAAGCACGAACTGACGCGTCCCGACAAGGAGGAGGACCGCATGATCCACGTCCGCAACCAGAAAGCCAATATCGAACCGGTGTTCTTCGCCTACCCCGACAACGCCGAGATCGACGCCATCGTGGCCGGCGTGGTGGAAAACAACGCTCCTGAGTACGATTTTACGGCCGCCGACGGCTTCGGACACAAATTGTGGGTTATCCGTGACAGGAAGACCAACGACCGCATTACGGAGATTTTCAAGGATATTCCGGCGCTGTACGTCGCCGACGGCCATCACCGCACGGCCGCCGCGGCGCGTGTGGGACAGGAGTGCCAGCGCAGGAATCCCGACCATACGGGGCGTGAGGAGTACTGCTACTTCCTTGCCGTGACCTTCCCCGCGGGCCAGCTACGCATCATCGACTACAACCGCGTGGTGAAGGACCTGAACGGTCTGACCTCCGCCCAGCTGCTCGAAAAGCTGGCCGAAAACTTCACCGTCGAGGACAAGGGCGCCGAAGAGTACCGCCCTTCGGGACTGCATAACTTCTCGATGTACCTCGACGGCCGTTGGTACAGCCTGACGGCCAAGCCCGGCACTTACGACGACAACGACCCGATCGGGGTGCTGGACGTCACGGTGCTGTCGAATCTGGTGCTGGACCGGATTCTGGACATCAAAGACCTGCGCACTTCGAAGCGGATCGACTTCGTGGGCGGCATTCGCGGTCTGGGCGAGCTGAAACGCCGCGTGGACAGCGGCGAGATGAAGGCGGCTTTCGCCCTCTATCCCGTCTCGATGCAGCAGCTCATCAACATCGCCGACACGGGCAACATCATGCCTCCGAAGACGACGTGGTTCGAGCCGAAACTCCGCTCCGGCGTGGTGATCCACTCCTTCGAGGAGTAGCCGCCGTCCGCGTTCGATTGAAAGACAGCCTTTTCGGGCTGTCTTTTTTTTGCGGATGCGCCGGAATCGCTATCTTGCAGTAATGCTGGTCTTTTCCGTGTGGAGCCTCTTTTTCCTCGTCTGGTTCTGCATCGGCGGCCATAGGGGCGAAAATAAATACGGACCCGATCCCAAGGCGGAATAAAACCTCCGAAATGTTTTGTGTGCAGAGCGTTCGGGATGCTGGATTCCGGCCGCACTGCTTTCACTTATCCGTTTTTCGTGATAAGATTTGTTGCATTCGTTTAGAATCTTCGGGATTTTTTTATATATTTGTAAGGAACTTAACAAAACTACGGCTTATGGCTAAAATAAAAGGAACAGTCGTTGTCGATAAGGAACGCTGCAAAGGATGCGGAGTGTGCGTCGCTTCGTGTCCGTGCAATGTGCTGGGCATGTCGGCTGAGGTGAACAGCAAGGGCTACCCCGTGGCCCGGATGGCAAATCCCGACGCCTGCATAGGCTGCGCTTCGTGCGCGGTGATTTGCCCGGACAGCGTCATCACGGTTTATCGTCAAAAAATCGAGTAAGCTATGGCAGAGAAAGAGGTAAAACTGATGAAAGGCAACGAAGTGATCGCCCATGCGGCGATCCGTTACGGTTGCGACGGATATTTCGGCTACCCGATCACGCCCCAGTCGGAGGTGATGGAGACGCTGATGGAACTCAAACCGTGGGAAACCACGGGCATGGTCGTGCTGCAGGCCGAATCGGAGATCTCGTCGATCAACATGGTCTACGGCGGCGCATCGACCGGCAAACGGGTGATGACCTCCTCGTCTAGCCCCGGCGTCAGCCTGATGTCCGAGGGGCTTAGCTATCTGGCGGGCGCCGAGCTGCCCTGCCTGATTATCAACTGCCAGCGCGGCGGTCCGGGGCTGGGCACCATCCAGCCTTCGCAGGGCGACTATTTCCAAGCCTGCAAGGGCGGCGGTCACGGCGACTTCCACCTGATCGTGCTGGCGCCCAATTCCGTGCAGGAGATGCACGACCACGTGGCCGTCGCGTTCGATCTGGCGTTCAAGTACCGCAATCCGGCGCTGATTTTGGCCGACGGCGCCATCGGACAGATGATGGAGAAAGTGGTGCTCGCGCCGCAGCGTCCCCGCAAGACCGACGAGGAGATCGCCGCCGAGTGCAAGTCGTGGGCGACCTACGGCAAACCCGCCGACCGTCAGCGCAATATCGTGACATCGCTGGAACTGCAGTCCGAGAAGATGGAGATCATCAACAAACGCCTTCAGGAGAAATACAAGGCCCTCGAAGAGAACGAGGTGCGCTACGAAGCGATCGACTGCGACGATGCCGATTACGTCATCGTGGCGTTCGGCTCGTCGGCCCGCATCTGCTCGGCCACGGTCGAGATGGCGCGCGCCGAAGGACTCAAGGTCGGCCTGCTGCGTCCGATCACCCTCTATCCTTTCCCCAAGAAGCCGCTTGCCGAACTGGCCGCGCGCGGCGTGAAGGGCTTCCTCTCCGCCGAGCTGAATGCGGGTCAGATGGTCGAGGACGTTCGGCTGGCCGTGAACGGCGCGGCTCCCGTCGAGCATTTCGGCCGTCAGGGCGGTATGATGTTCGCCCCCGACGAGGTGCTTGCCGCACTCAAGGAAAAACTGATTAAAAAGTAAAGACTATGGCAGAGGTTGAAATCAAAAAGGAGAATCTGGTTTATGCCAAACCGAAGCTCATTACCGACAACGTCATGCACTACTGCCCCGGCTGTAGTCACGGTACGGTACACAAACTGATTGCGGAGGTCATCGAAGAGATGGGTCTCGAAGAGAAGACCGTGGGTGTTTCGCCCGTGGGCTGCTCCGTATTCGCATACAACTACATCGACATCGACTGGATCGAAGCGGCGCACGGACGCGCGCTGGCCGTCGCTACGGCCGTCAAACGGCTGCATCCCGGCAATCTGGTCTTCACCTATCAGGGCGACGGCGACCTGTCGGCCATCGGCACCGCGGAGTCGATCCATGCGGCCGCCCGCGGCGAGAATGTCGTGGCGGTCTATATCAACAACGCCATCTACGGCATGACGGGCGGCCAGATGGCTCCGACTACCCTGCTGGGCATGAAGACCGCGACGACCCCCTACGGCCGTGATCCGCGTCTGAACGGCTATCCCTACAAGATCGCCGAGATGATGGCCCACCTCGACGGCGCTACCTTCATCACGCGCCAGAGCGTGCATACGCCGGCCAACGTGCGCAAGTGCAAGAAGGCGATCCGCAAGGCGTTCGAGAATTCGATGGCCGGCAAAGGCTTTTCGCTGGTTGAGGTCGTTTCGACCTGCAACAGCGGCTGGAAACTTTCGCCCGTCGCGTCGAACGAGTGGCTTGAGCAGAACATGCTGCCTTTCTATCCGCTGGGCGATATCAAGGACGTAAAATAAGAGGACCGATATGAAAGAGACTTTAATTATCGCAGGATTCGGAGGACAGGGCGTCCTCTCGATGGGCAAGATACTGGCCTATTCGGGTGTCATGCAGGATTTCGAAGTTACGTGGATGCCCTCTTACGGTCCCGAAATGCGCGGCGGCACGGCCAACGTGACGGTGATCCTTTCGGACCGGAAGATTTCGTCGCCTATCGCCCATGAATTCGATACGGCGATCATCCTGAACCAGCAGTCGATGGAGAAATTCGAACCGATGGTAAAACCGGGCGGCGTGCTGATCTACGATACCAACGGCATCACGCGCCACCCCGTGCGTACCGACATCGAGGTTTACTCGATCGACGCCACGGCCGAGTGCGCGAAGATGGGCCAGGCCAAGCTGTTCAACACGATGATCCTGGGCGGGTATCTGAAAGTGCGCCCCGTGGTCGAGATGGAGAATGTGATGGTCGGGTTGAAAAAGTCGCTTCCCGAACGTGCGTGGAAGATGCTTCCCGAAAACGAGAAAGCCATCCATCACGGCGGCGAGATCATCAAGAAGATCCGCTGACCGCAGCGACGCTTATGGAAAAGCCGCCCGGAGAAATCCGGGCGGCTTTTTTCGGTCCGGATCACAGTCCCTTCGCCCGGATATTCAAAAACGTTGTTTGTATAGACACATTCGCGCTGGAGCGCGAAACGGGCAATGCAAATTAGGATAATCTCCCGAAAAACAGTAAATTGGTAGACGTAATCCCGATGTTTAGTCTGCAGGGCATCAACTTTGCGTGCCCGGACATATACATTAAATCATTCAGTTATGGACAAGAACGAACAGCAACTGCCGCGTCTGGGCGAACCCGTTCCGGCATTCGAAGCGATGACGACGCAGGGGAAGGTCAGCTTCCCGGCCGATTACAAAGGCAAATGGGTGATTCTTTTCAGCCACCCTGCCGATTTCACGCCTATCTGCACCTCGGAGGTGCTTACTTTCGGCGCCCGCACTGCGGAGTTCAAGGCGCTGAACTGCGAGCTGATCGGTCTTTCGGTGGACAGCCGCAACAGCCATATCGCGTGGCTGCGCACGATCCGCGAAAAGATCGAATACAAGGGCATGAAGGATATAAAGGTGGAATTTCCGATTATCGACGACGTGTCGATGAAGGTTGCCAATCTCTACGGCATGATCCAGCCCGGCGAAAGCCAGACCGCTGCCGTGCGCGCCGTGTTCTTCGTCGATCCCAAGGGCGTGCTGCGGGCGATGATCTATTATCCGCTGGCGCTGGGCCGCAATTTCGACGAAATCAAGCGCGTGCTGGTGGGCTTGCAGGCCATCGACGCGTTCGGCGTGGCGATGCCGGCCGACTGGCGTCCGGGCGACGAGGTGATCGTTCCGATGAAGGGCGAGGACATGAACGACCAGCCTGAAGGCGTGAAGTGCTACGACTGGTTCTTCTGTACGCGCCCGCTGCCGAAGGAAGAGATCGAAAAGAAACTCGGCAAAGGATACGAAATCAAAGGATAATCGAAAGGGGCTTGCGCAAGCCCCTTTTTTATTGATATATTCCTGCCGATCGCCGGATGAGGTTATTTCTGAAACCGGTACTGTCCGATGTCCCGCAGTCCGAGCAGCAGCTCGCGCACCGGAAGCCGCTTTTTACCGGCTATCTGCAACTCGCCGAGGGTGATCCATCCGTCGGCGCATGCCACGCGGATAAAGGTGCGTCCGTCGCTTTCGACGGTTCCTGCCGCTTCGTTGTGTGCCGCCGCTTCGAACGCCGCCGCATAAATTTTCGCCGTGATGGATGCCGTTTCGCCCTCTTTGCGCATTTCGGTCCATGCGGCCGGATAGGGCGAAAGCCCGCGCACGAAGTTCACGATCCGCCGTCCCTCCCACGACCAGTCGATCCGGCAGTCCTCCTTGAAGATCTTGGGCGCAGGATGCAGACGGCTCTCGTCGATACCCGTCTGCTCCATGGGCTGAATATCCCCTGCGGCGATGCGGTCCACGGTCTCGGTCACGAGCGCCGTTCCGGTGTGCATCAGTCTGTCGTACATCGTGCCCACGTTGTCTTTCGGAAGAATCGGCACGCGCACCTGCGCGATGATCGCGCCTTTGTCTATTTCGTGGTTGAGCAGGAACGTCGTGACGCCGGTCTCGGTTTCGCCGTTGATGACGGCCCAGTTGATCGGCGCGGCCCCGCGGTACTGCGGAAGCAGCGAGGCGTGCAGGTTGAACGTCCCCAGCCGCGGCATGGCCCAGATCACTTCGGGAAGCATGCGGAACGCGATGACGATCCCCAGATCGGGTTTCAGCGCCTGCATGGCTTCGACGAACTCTGGTGCTTTCAGCTTTTCGGGCTGCAATACCGGAAGTCCCAGTTCGAGCGCGGCCAGCTTAACCTCGCTCTGATGCAGTTTCTGGCCCCGTCCGGCGGGTTTGTCGGGCGTCGTGACCACGGCCACGACGTTGTAGCCCCCGGCGACCAGCGCCCGGAGCGACGGTACGGCGAATTCGGGCGTACCCATAAATACGATGCGCAGCTCTTTCGGATTCATTGTTCTTCGTATGTTATGCTTCGTCTCTTGTGCGGAATGCGGGCCTTCTGAGCCGGGTTATTTCTTGTCCAGTCCGAGCGTGTGGTGCATGCGCTCCTCCTTGGTCTTCAGGTAGCGCAGGTTGTGCTCGTTGGGGGCGATGACCACCGGCACGATCTCGTCGATCCGCAGTCCGTAGCCCTCCAGCCCGGCCCTTTTGAGCGGGTTGTTGGTCATCAGCCGCATGTGCTTGATGCCCATTTCGCGGATGATGCTCGCGCCGATGCCGTAGTCGCGCTCGTCCACGCCGAAGCCCAGCTGCACGTTGGCGTCCACGGTGTCCAGTCCCTCGTCCTGAAGCTTGTATGCCTTGATTTTGTTGCAGAGTCCGATGCCGCGCCCCTCCTGCTGGAGGTAGATGATCGCGCCCTTACCTTCCTTTTCGATCATGCGCATCGCTTCGTGCAGCTGGTCGCCGCAGTCGCAGCGGCACGAGCCGAAGATGTCGCCCGTGGCGCATGACGAGTGTACGCGGGTCAGCACCGGTTCGTCCTCGGTCCATTCGCCTTTGGTCAGCGCCACATGCTCCAGCCCGTTGCTCTTCTGGCGGAACGGCGTGATGCGGAAATCGCCCCATGCGGTCGGCAGGTCCACGGTTTCGCCCTTCTCGACGATGGATTCCTCCTTCAGCCGGTATGAGATCAGCGACGCGATCGAGATGATTTTGAGGTCGAATTTCTTGGCGATCTCGATCAGCTGCGGCAGACGGGCCATCGTGCCGTCTTCGTTCATGATTTCGATCAGCGCGCCTGCGGGCTGCAAGCCTGCCAGCCGCGCAAGGTCGATCGCTGCTTCGGTATGTCCCGGACGGCGGAGTACGCCTTTCTGGCGTGCGCGCAGGGGGTTGATATGTCCCGGACGGCCCAAGTCCGTGGCCCGCGTGGCCGGGTCGGCCAGCGCGCGGATCGTCGCCGCACGGTCGTGGATCGAGACGCCCGTGGTGCAGTCGTGGCCCAGCAGATCGACGGTCACTGTAAAGGGAGTCCCCAGCAGCGAGGTGTTGTTCTCCTCCATCATGTTGAGGCCGAGTTCGGCGCAGCGGTCCTCCGAAAGCGGTGCGCAGAGTACGCCGCGGCCCTCCTTGAGCATGAAATTCACGATTTCGGGGGTTATTTTCTCCGCCGCTACGATGAAGTCGCCTTCGTTTTCGCGGTCTTCGTCATCGACGACGATCACTATTTTGCCGTTGCGGAAATCTTCGATAACCTCTTCCACACTATTCAGAATCGTGCTTTTTGCCATTTCGTTTGAGTTTTATAGCGTTTTTCAATTTGTTGATCGCGGGTCGCATGCGTTCGTAGAGCGCCTTGAATTTTCCGGCGTACCAGTCCGTGTCGAGCAGCGCCGAGTCGTTCGTGGCCTTGTAGGTCAGGTAGATCGCTATGGGCGTGAGGATGAACGTCGAGAGCCACATGCCGTATACGGCGTCCCAGCTTCCCTCCTTGGCCAGTTTCTCGCCTGACAGACTGATGATGTAGTAGATCACGAAGAAGATGATCGACACGACGACCGGAAGTCCCAGTCCGCCCTTGCGGATGATGGCGCCGAGCGGTGCGCCGATCAGGAAGAAGATCATGATCGACACCGGCAGCGACATCTTCTTGTGCCATTCGACTTTGCTGCGGTAGAGCTGGTTGAGCGCCTCTTTTGCCGCCGACTCGTCGAACGAGAACATGTTGCGGGAGTTCTTGGCCAGCGTGCGCGCCTGATTCCATACGCGCTCCTTTTCCCGCATCTGCAGCGTAGCGATGGAATCCATCGCCGCCATGTCGCGGAACCGGCTCTTGTCGATGCGGAGACTGTCGGGCTGCGGGAGCACCGAGTTGTCGCGGGAGAAAATCTGCTCCTTGAGCAGCGGTTCGTACGAGCGCGTCGTCGCGCTGTTCACCATTTTTTCGAGCGAGTCGATGTCGTGCTGCAGCTCGTTGATATTCTTCGTCTGGCTGTTCGAAAACTGGTTGGCGTCGGTGCGGCCCATCGCGAAGCCCTCCATCGGGATCACCTGATCCTGCTTCTCGAAGATATGGTGGCGCAGTTTGCTCTGGGTGAACCACTGGCTGCTGCGGGTCTGCTCGTAGGTCTCGCCGTTGAAAAGCGTCACCAGCAGGTATTTCTTGTCGTCCGAAAGACGGATGTATCCCGAATCGGCCACGATGGTGTTCATGTCGCCGTTGGCCGCGCGGTTGTCGTATATCAGCACGTCGTGCAGCAGATGCGTTTCGGGTTCCTGCCTGCTGACGCGGATCGACATGTTGTCGATGCCGTTGAAGAACAGTCCGTCCTGAAATTCGAGACTCTGTTTCTGCTGGCGGATGTCGTATAGGATGCTGAACACCTTTTTGTTGGCGTACGGCACGAGGTTGTTGCCGATGAAGAAGCTGCCCACGGAGATCAGGCTCACCAGAATAATCAGCGGCTTGGTGATGCGTATGAGCGACATGCCGGCCGACTTCATGGCCAGCAGCTCGTAGTTCTCTCCCAGATTGCCCATGGTCATGATGGCCGCCAGCAGCATGGCCAGCGGCAGTCCCAGCGGGATCATGTTGGCCATGAAGTAGGTCATCAGCTCGATGATGATGCCTGCGCTGAGTCCTTTGCCCACCAGCTCGTCGATGTAACGCCACACGATGTTCATCATCAGGACGAACATCACGATGAAGAACGTGAGGACCATCGGCCCCAAGTAGGCTTTCAGTACGAGTTTATGGATGGTTTTCATGCGGCGGCACCGGCTTTTTTGTTACGCAAAGGTAATAGTTTTACTACAATAAGCGTAAGAGTGAGTGTAAATATTATGGCTGCTCCGGGCGGAACTTCGAAATTGTAGCTTGCGACGAGTCCCGCGACGTTGCCCGCCACGGCGACCAGCGGCGCGCAGAGCGCGATGGTCCGGTATGAGCGCGAGAGCGAATTGACGATGGCCACGGGCATCGTGAGCAGCGAAATCAGCAGGACGATTCCCATGATGCGGATCGAGAGGACGAGCGTCACGGCGATCAGCGCCGCCATCACGTAGGAGATCACGCGGGTCGGAATGCCCCGGCTGCGGGCGAAATCGCGGTCGAAGGCCACGTACATCACCGGCCGCAGCCATAGCAGCGCTCCGGCGATGATGAACAGCGTCAGAGCGGTCAGCGCCGCGACGTCGCCGTGTGTCACGGTGACGATGCTGCCGAACAGGTATGCGGAGAGATCGCCCGACGTGTAGCCCGGCCGCAGGCTCATGAAGAGCGCGCCGACGGCCATGCCCACCGACCAGATGATGCCGATGGCCGAATCTTCGCGGATGCGGCCCCTGCTGCCGGCCCATTCGATGCCCAGCGCCGAGAGTACGGCGAAGATCATCGCCCCGGCGATCGGGTCGGTGCCGAGGTAAAACGCGATGCCCAGTCCGCCGAACGAGGAATGCGTGATGCCTCCGGCGAGGAAAACCATCCGGCGGCATACGACATAGGTGCCTATCACGCCGCACGTTATGCCCGAAAGGACACACGCCGCCAGCGCGTTCGACAAGTAGCCGTATTGAATCAGGTCGCTGAAAAATTCCATGCCTCGTTCCTTATATTGCGCGCAAATTTACGCTTTTTTCTCGGAAAAGCCCTCCCTTTTCGCACAGTTTTCGTAATTTCGCCCGGTAAATAACGACAATTTATGCAACAACGCAGAGTAAATTTCCACACCCTCGGCTGCAAACTCAACTTTTCGGAAAGCTCGACCCTCGCGCGGGAGTTCGAGCGCGGCGGTTTCGTGCGCGTCGCACCCGACGCCGAGGCCGACATATGCGTCATCAACAGCTGTTCGGTCACGGAACACGCCGACAAGAAATGCCGCAACCTGATCCGCAAACTCCACCGCCGCAATCCCGGTGCCATCATCGCCGTGACTGGCTGTTACGCGCAGCTCAAACCGCAGGAAATAGCGGCGATCGAAGGTGTTGATATCGTGCTGAGCAATAATGATAAAGGAATGTTATATAAACGGGTGGTCGAACTCTCCGGCAAGGGCCGTGCGCAGATTTACAGCTGCGATACCGAATCGCTCACTTCGTTCTTCGCGGCCTTTTCGAGCGGCGACCGCACGCGCGCTTTCCTCAAGGTGCAGGACGGCTGCGACTACAAGTGCGCCTACTGCACGATCCACTATGCCCGCGGCGGCAGCCGCAACATGCCGATCGCGGACCTCGTCGCCGAAGCCCGCCAGATCGCTGCGGCCGGACAGAAGGAGATTGTCATCACGGGAATCAACACGGGGGATTTCGGCCGTACGACGGGCGAGCGTTTCATCGACCTGCTGCGTGCGCTCAACGAAGTCGAAGGCATCGAACGCTACCGGATTTCGTCCATCGAACCTAATCTTCTAACGGACGAAATCATAGCGTTTTGCGCCGCGTCACCTAAATTCCAGCATCACTTCCATATTCCGCTCCAGAGCGGTTCGGACAAAATTCTCGGACTGATGCGCCGCCGCTATACCACGGCGCGTTTCGCCGACCGCATCGCCGCCGTGCGCGCCCTGATGTCCGACGCCTTCATCGGCATCGACGTCATCGTCGGTTTTCCCGGCGAAACCGAGGAGGATTTCCGCACGACGTACGATTTTCTGGAGGAACTCAAGCCCGCTTTTCTCCACATATTTCCTTTTTCGGAGCGTCCCGGAACGCCTGCCATCGATATGCCCGGCAAGGTGCAGCCGTCGGTGGCGACGCGCCGCGTCGCCGAACTGGAAGAACTTTGCGGGCGGCTGCACGGCGCATTCTGCGCCAAAGCCGTCGGCTCCGAGGATACCGTGCTGTTCGAAAGCACCCTGCGCGGCGGCATGATGTTCGGCTATACGGGCAGCTACCGCCGGGTGAAGGCCCCCTACGACCGGACGCGCATCAACGCCATTTGCCGGGTGCGCTTCGGGGCGATGGACGAATCTCACGATCTGATGGGTGATATTCTCGATTAATTCACTATATTTGCATTGATAAAATCAAAAGAAGTATGACGGGTATGCGCAGAAGAGTGACGATCGGTTTTTTGAGTATCGTCTGCCTGCTGTTTTTTTCGGGGATGGTCTCGTTCGTGGAACTGAGCCACCTGAGCCGCGATACGGGCGAAATCCTCAAGGCCAACAAGCGTAATATCGAGCTGGCCAAGGAGATGCTCGACGCCGCCTATGAGCAGAACGTGGCGCTTATCCGCCTTTCGGTGTTCGGAGACAACTCCTACGACAGCCTTTGCCGGTCGAGTATGGAGCGGCTGGAGAACACGCTGCTCGTGGCCCAGAGCGAAGCCCTCGACAAGTCGTTTCTCGACTCGCTGGCTTTCGCGACGACCGAGCTGCGCCTGCTGACCGACAACTACCTCGCCTTCGGGGCGCATGCCGCGGCGAATCCGGCCGCGCCCGATTCGGTGGGCCGCAGCTGGTATGACAGCGAATACGAAGTCCTTTACGGCCGTCTGACCGCTGCCATCAAGAACTATATGACCTCGACGCAGAGCTCGCTGGCTCCGCGTGCCGAGCAGATGAAGAAAAACGCCTACCGGGCCGTTACGCCGGTGCTGATCTCGCTCGTGGTGATGATCGCCATCGTGCTGATGCTCTACTACTTCATGTCGGTCTACTGCGTCAACCCCATTATCCGGATGAACAAGGGGCTGGGCGACTACCTCTCGTTCCGCGTGCCGTTCGCCGTCAAGGCCGACTGCAAGGACGAAGTCTTGGAGCTGAAGGAGAAGATCGAGACCCTGATAACCGTTTCCAAGCAGCCAAAATCCTGATTGCGATGCGAGTAGACGTGGTTTTGCGATATGTCGGGGTCGTGATGCTTTTCATCGCGCTGTTCATGCTGTTGTCGGCGGGGATTTCCTTTGTCAGCGGCATGGATTCGGCGTTCTATCCCCTGCTGCTCGCGTCGCTGCTCACGGCCCTCTTGGGGGCGTTTCCGCTGATCTTCGTCGAACGTACGCAGCAGATCACCAACAAGGAGGGATTCTGCATCGTGGTCGGCTCGTGGCTGGTCGCCTGTCTGGTCGGCATGTTCCCCTACCTGATCTGGGGTGGGGAGTTCAGTCTGGTGAACGCTTGGTTCGAAAGCGTTTCGGGCTTTACGACGACCGGATCGACGATCCTGAACGATATCGAGGTGCTGCCGCGGGGGCTGCAGTTCTGGCGCATGTCCTCGACGTGGATCGGGGGTATGGGCGTGGTCATGTTCGCCCTGCTGATCCTCCCCTCGCTGGGGCGCAACAAGATGACGCTGTCGAGCGTCGAGCTTTCGACCTTGGCCAAGGATAATTACCGCTACCGGACCCAGATCATCGTGCAGATTCTGCTGGTGGTCTATGTGGGCCTTACGGTGCTGACGACGGTACTGCTCAAAATGGCGGGCATGAACTGGTTCGATTCGCTCTGCCACGCCATGTCGGCGTGCGCCACGAGCGGTTTCTCGACCAAGAACGCCAGCGTCGCCTATTTCAACAGTCCGATGATCGACACGATCCTGATCTTCGCCATGGCTACGGCGGGTATCCACTTCGGACTGATCTATGCGACGGTGACCGGCAAACGCAACAACATATTCCGTTCGGAGGTGACGCGCTGGTATCTTATCATGTTGCTGGGCGGCGGCCTGCTGATCGCCGTCAGTCTCTTCGCCGCCAACATATACCCTACGTTTTCGGCGGCGTTCCATCATGCGCTTTTCCAGTTCGTGTCGCTTGTCACGACGACGGGATTCGCCACGGCCGACTCCAACCAATGGACGTCGTTTGCGGTTATCCTGCTGATTTTCGGTTCGATCGTGTGCGCCTGCGCGGGTTCCACCGCGGGCGGCATCAAGACCAACCGGCTGGTGCTGGCGATGAAGATGATGCGCACGCGCCTGCGCCAGCAGCAGCACCCCAACGCGATCATCCGCATCAAGCTGGACGGGGTCATTCAGGAGAACGAAGCGCTCCATTCGGTCATGATATTTATCGTCGCATACCTGATGCTGATTCTCGCCGGCACGGTGCTGGGGACGATGTTCGGCGTCGATCTGATGACCAGCTTCTCCGGCTCGGTGGCTTCGATCGGCAATGTCGGTCCCGGATTCGGCCAAGTCGGGTCGATGGATAATTTTTCGTCCGTGCCGGGCGTTTTCAAGATATCCAGTTCGCTGCTGATGCTTCTGGGGCGTCTGGAGATTTTCGGGCTTATACAACTCTTTTTCATTAAATGGTGGAGGTAACCGGAATGTTGGTTCGTAAAACTTGCATATTGTTTCTGTTCGCGGCGCTTCTGGGCGCCGGAAGCCTGCGCGCGCAGCAGTTTTCAGTCGAAGCCCGCATCGCGGGGCTCGAAAGCAACGAGGAGTATATGTCGCTTCTGCGCGAGGATGCGCAGCTGCAGATGCGCGAAGATTCGATCGTCAATGCCGTGGAACGCGCCCGGCGGCAGCTGCGCGAGAACCCGGCGGGCCGCCAGCAGTATTCGCAGGATATTCTGCAGCTCGAAAGCCGGATATTCGAAATCCGCAATGCCAAGGGCCGCCTGATCGACCGTATCAACACCATCGAGCAGGAGTGGGTGCTCGCCAACCTGAACGGCGCGGCGTCGCAGCCGGCGGGGCCTGCCGCGGAAAATCCGGCGGCGGAGATTCCCGATTCGCTCAAGGTGCGCAATCTGGTCAGCAATCCCTATTTCCGGGAACAGCTCCCGGAGGCCGACTATGCCGCGCTCGTCGAAGCGCAGCGGCTGGAATTCGATGCCGTGGATTACGTGAACCGCTATTTTGCCAATTACGGCACGATTTCCGAGCTGGCCGAAGCCTACGCCGCGGCTCAGGCCGAAGCCGATGCGGCGGAGATTTACGACAAATACAAGACTCTGCAGGGCTTCAACCGCGTGCTGGCCGATTCGCTCTCCGACGCATGGAACTACATCTTCGACAACAAGAGCTATGCTTACGGCTACCTGATGGACAAGCTGGGGCGGGACGCGATTCTTTCCCGCGAGGAGGAGCGGCTCTCGGAGGCCGCCCGTCAGCTCTCGGAACTGCGCGGCGAGACCGCTTCGGACGCCGTGACCGACTATTTCCTGCGCAAGAAGGTGCTCGTCGGGTATGAAACCTCCGTGGCCGATATGCTGGGGCTGACCTCCGCGCGCGATTCGCTGCGGGGCGTGACGGCGCAGCTGGAGGGCATCGACTTCCGGCTGCCCCGGATCGACGTCGCAGAGCGTTATTTCCTCGATTACGACAGCGTTTCCTTCTCCTCGACGCCGAAGTACAGCTATCAGCATCCCATTCCCGAATGCAAGGTCTACGAGCACGGGACGATATACCGCATCCTGCTCGGCACGTTCAATACCAAGCGCGCCGTATCGACCTTCCGGGGCGTTTACCCGCTCTCCTATCTGGTCAACGATGACAGGAAATGGTGTTACTACGCCGGAGGTTTCGCCACGAGGGAGGAGGCCGAAGCGGCCCAAAAGCTGCTGAAGGCCCGCGGTTTCGTCCGCCCCGAAATCGTCGTGTGGACCGACGGCGAGTACCGCAATCTTTCGAAGGACCCCGAAGCGCAGCATATCGCCTACCGGGTCGAGATCGTCAGCTCCGAAGCGCTTTCCGACGCGGTGAAGGCGGCGATTACGGATACGGCCGAGGGGTGCGAGCTTTCGCGCGTGGGACAGCAGCTCTTCGTCGTCGGGACGTTCGACGATAAGGCCGTGGCCGACCGCGTGGCGGCCGCGGTGACGCAGACCGACCCGGCTTTGGAAATAAAAGTCGCTGAAATTGCGGAATAATTGATTTTAATTCCTATCTTTAGTCCAATATTCAACAACTTCCCTATGACGATGTTCTATATTGTACTCCTCATCTTTTTCGGCCTGCTCTTTCTGGTGGCGGAGCTGGTCCTGCTGCCGGGCGTGTCGATCGGCGCGATTCTGGCGCTGGTCTGCTACGGCAGTTCGATCTACCTCGCATTCCGCGATCTCGGCCCCGTCGCCGGTTCGGTGGTCGTGCTGGTTATTCTGGTGTTGTCGCTGATCGCCACCGTCGTTTCGCTGCGCGCCAAGACGTGGCAGCGCTTCTCGCTCAAACAGAAAATCAATTCGTCGAGCATGCCTACCCTGCCCGAACAGGAGCTGAGCGTCGGCGACCGCGGCACGACCCTCTCGCGCCTTTCGCCGATGGGCAAGATCGAGGTGAAAGGACGGACTTATGAGGCCAAATCCTTGGGCGCCTATGTGGACCCCCGGAAGGAGATCGAAGTCGTCGGGTTCGAGAATTTCAGCGTCATCGTAAAAACAACCAAATAAAAACAAAAAACTATGGATTTTCAGGGTGGATTGATCGTTCTTATAATTTTCGTGAGCCTTTTTGCGATCTGGCTCATCTTCTATTTTATACCCGTAGGACTCTGGTTCTCGGCGTTGGTGTCGGGCGTGAGGATCAGCCTGCTGCAGCTTATCCTGATGCGCTGGCGCAAGGTGCCGCCCTCGACGATCGTCTCTTCGATGATCGAGAGCACGAAAGCCGGCTTGAGTCTCGATCCCAACGAACTGGAGGCCCATTACCTCGCGGGCGGCAACGTCACCAACGTCGTGCATGCACTGGTATCGGCCCAGAAAGCCAACATCATGCTCGACTTCAAGATGGCCACGGCCATCGACCTCGCGGGCCGCGACGTGTTCGAGGCCGTGCAGATGTCGGTGAACCCCAAGGTCATCAACACCCCGCCCGTAGCGGCCGTCGCCAAGGACGGCATCCAGCTGATCGCCAAGGCCCGCGTTACGGTGCGCGCCAATATCAAACAGCTGGTCGGCGGCGCCGGCGAGGAGACCGTGCTGGCGCGTGTGGGCGAGGGCATCGTCTCGTCGATCGGTTCGGCGGCTTCGCATAAGATCGTGCTGGAGAATCCCGATTCGATTTCGCGCGTGGTGCTCGAAAAGGGACTCGACGCCGGCACGGCGTTCGAAATCCTTTCGATCGACATCGCCGATATCGACGTGGGCAAGAACATCGGCGCCCAGCTGCAGATGGATCAGGCGCAGGCCGACAAGAACATCGCGCAGGCCAAGGCCGAGGAGCGCCGCGCCATGGCTGTCGCCTTGGAACAGGAAAACAAGGCCAAGGCGCAGGACGCCCGCGCCAAGGTGATTCTCGCCGAAGCCGAGGTGCCGCTGGCCATGGCCGAAGCGTTCCGCAACGGCAATCTGGGGATCATGGATTACTACAAAATGAAAAACATCATGGCCGACACGACGATGCGCGAGACGATCGCACGGCCGGAGAAGAAATAACCCGTAACGGGCCGATTCGGGGGTACGTCTGTGCGTACCCCTTTTTTGTCGCCCTGAAATGCTGCGAACCATGAAGAAGATTTTTATTTTGCTGTTTCTCGGAGCCGGCGTCTCCGCCGCTGCGCAGACGCCGTTCGCCGACTGTTTTTTCGACAAAACGATGCGCTTCGACTACTATCACGCCGGAGACAGCCGCTCGGAGGAGTATTTCTTCGACGCGCTGAAGGAGGAGCCTTACTGGGCAGGGTCTAAGGTCTCGCTGGTCGATACGACCGGATACGGCAACCAGTTTTTCCGTATCGTGGACCGGGCGTCGGGCCGGGAGATCTATTCCCGCGGCTTCTGCACGCTTTTCAACGAGTGGCAGAGTACGCCCGAAGCCGACAGCGTGCGCCGCTCCTATCCTGAATCGGTGGTGTTCCCCTATCCCAAACGTCCGTGCCGGATCGAGATTTTTACCCGCAACGGCAAAGGGCGTTTCGAGAAGCGTTTCAGCCAGAATATCGACCCCGATTCCTATTTTATCGAGCGGTTCACGCCCCGCTGCGAGACGTTCGAGGTGATGTATTCCGGCAATTCGGCGCAGCGTGTGGACATCGTCCTGCTGCCTGAGGGCTACGGGGCCGGCGAGCGGGCCAAATTCGAGTCGGCCTGCCGCACGTTCGCCGACGAATTTTTCAGCTATTCGCCCTATAAGGAGAACGCCGCGCGCTTCAACGTCCGCGCCGTGTGGGCTCCCTCCGACGATTCGGGCGTGACCATCCCCGGTGAAAACGTCTGGCGCAATACGGCCTGCGGCGCGAGTTTCTATACCTTCGATTCGGAACGCTACCAGATGGTGACCGATTTCCAGCGTCTGCGCGACATGGCGGCGCATGTGCCTTACGATTATATCTATGTGCTTTCGAACACACAGAAATACGGTGGCGGCGGGATTTTCAACTTTTACGGCATCAGCGCCGCGCACCACCCCACGCGCACCGGAAAAATCCATGTCCACGAGTTCGGCCATCTGCTGCTGGGGCTGGGCGACGAATATGTCGGCACGACCTCCTATGACGACATGTACGCGAAAAGTATCGAACCGTGGGAACCCAACCTGACGACGCTCGTCGGGTTCGGGGATAAATTCTGGAGCCGGATGGTGGCGGAGGGAACTCCCGTGCCGACGCCCGACACGGAGGAGTACGACGGTGTCGTGGGCGTTTTCGAAGGCGGCGGGTATGCCGCCGAGGGTGTCTACCGCCCGTGGCGGAACTGCCTGATGAACAACCTGCACAAAACGGACGAGTTCTGTCCGGTCTGCAGCAAGGCTATTGTCGATTATATCGACTTTCTCTGCAAATGACAGAACTCCGGATTCCCGCAAGGCCGGAAAGCCTGCGGGAATCTGCGTTTCCGGGATTGTGCCGGATTGAAATACGAAGAGAGGACCGTCTCGGACGGTCCTCTCTTTCCGTATCGTGGAAGATGTTGTGGCGGGATTGCAGGCGGCCCTGCCGGATAACGCCGGAGCCGGGCGCCGGATTTCCCGTTTCGGATGCCGGGGGCGCTACGGCGCGGAAGCCTCCGTCCCGTCGCCGCCGGTTCAGTACACCTCTTCGGGGAGCGTTTCGCCGACCGGTTCGCCGTTGAGTTCGTCCCGCCACTTGATTGCGGCATGCGTGCCGTCGCAGTAAGGCTTGTTGGCCGACTGTCCGCAGCGGCATGCGACGACGCGGTTGCGGATTTCGTACGTCTGCCCGTTTTCGCGCCGCATGGGAATGCCGCCGCGTATCCACAAACCGCCGCTGGCGCCGATCGTAATGTCTTCGATCAGGCCGAGACTCGGTTCGAACCGGAATTCGTAGGGTTTCATCGTCTCTTTGTCCCATGCCATGAGACGGCCGCTGGGACACATCGAAGCTTCGCGGACGGCCAGCCTGCGCGCTTCGGGATCGTCCGACTGCTCGGTGAGCGACCATGCGTCGCCATGCGGGTGGCAGAAGCGTGCGAAGACGCAGTATTTTTCGTTGTCCGTCATCTGAAGCGTGCCGCCGTCGATCACTTCGGCATTGTCGAGCAGCGCATCCCGCTGCGCCGTGAGTCGCGGATCCCAGCTGGCTTTTTCATGGCTGCCGTCGCAGTAGGGCTTGCGGCGGGAGGCTCCGCAGCGGCATAGCGCCGTGGGTTCCGATTCGGTCGAGAAGTGCCTGCCCTCCTGAAAATACCAGCTGTCGTTGGACTCGTCGGGCATGATGAACTGTTCGGCCAGCGGCGGCCGCCCGTATACCAGATAGGGGCCTGTTTCGGTTACGGTGATGCTGAACCGCTCCTCTGCGGGGGAGCTTCCCGTTTCAATTTTCAAATTGGACATGTTGGACATACTATTTGAGTTTATATTTCGTTTGGGTGTAGGCGGCAATAATTATTCCCAAATCCCGACGGATGAAATATTTGGGATGCCTTTATAGGATTTATCCCGCTTTTTGGTATCTTTGCAGAGATTTTTTAAACTGACATAAAGTAAATTTGGGCAATATGAAAGGATTCGTAAAACTGATAGCCGTGGTCGTGACTGCGGCGGCGTTTGCCGTGTCGTGCAGTAAGGACAAGGATTCGGGCGCCGTATCGTTCGACAAACCTGCGGTCTTCATCGACGCGCCGAGCGGCATGGCTACAGTGGGCTTCACCCTGCGGAACATCAAGACGCTCTCCGTTACGAGCCAGCCCACGGGCTGGGACGAGCCGATGCTCGACCAAACCACGGGCATGCTTACGGTCATAGCTCCTTCGGCCACGGCACTCGAAAAGGGTACGGCCGTCGAATCGGGTACGGTCGTGCTGGCCGGGGTCACTCCGGGCGGGACGAGCGTTTCGGGCGTGCTTTTCGTCGGCGTCGTAAAGACCGTGGACCTGAGCGCGGCGGGCGTGGCCAACAGTTATATGGCATCCGTGAAAGAGACCAACTACCTGTTCGACGTCATGCACAAAGGCGACGGTTCGCCGCTGGCGACGGATCATCTGGGCGTTATCTGGAAATCTGCGTCGGGACTGGTGCAGTATCTGCAGATGGAGAACGGCAAGGCGTCGTTCTACATCGGAGCCGACACCGAAGACAGCAATAAGATCCTCAAGGGCAACGCCGTGATCGGCGCTTACGATGCCAACGACGAACTGATCTGGAGCTGGCACGTCTGGGCGACGGACTACGATCCCGAAGGCGAAAACGCTTCGGTCGAGCTGAACGGCTATACGATGATGACCCGCAATCTGGGCGCGCTGGCCAACGGCAATGCGACGACGTCCGAGATACTGGCCTCCTACGGTCTTTATTACCAGTGGGGCCGCAAGGATCCGTTCATCGGGCCGAGCACCTATAAGATCTCCAGCGGTCAGGGCGCCGCGATGTACAACGACAGCGGCAGCCGCACCTATGTGACGATGGTCGCGTCGAGTGCCGAGACCGGAACGATGGATTATGCCGTCAAACACCCGCTTACCTTTGTTACGGGCGTCGCCGAGTCGAATAACGACTGGCTCTGGAGCAAGTCCGATGCCGGCTGGTCGTCGGACGGCGATGCCGGCGCAAAGAGCGTGAACGACCCCTGCCCCTACGGCTGGCGCGTCGCTCCTTCGGCCGCTTTTGCCGGGCTTAAGATCGTCGGAACTCCCGCCGCGGGCGACGAGGAGAAATTCGGCTGGACGCTGACCGACGGAAAAGCCGAATCGTTCTTCATGGGCGGCGGACGCCGCCGCTACGACGACGGCAAGATTCAGAATATTTATATTCCGAAGGATGAAGCGAAGATGAAGTTGTATACCCGTGCGGATATCGCGCAGCCTTGGGAGGGACTTTACTGGACTACCGCCGTGAACGGCACGCAGTCGCACGCGCTTCATTTCTGGTACGAGAAGCTCACCGGGACGGGCGGCATCGCGCCTGCCGAAGCGTATGCCCGCGCCAACGGCATGCAGGTGCGCTGCGTGAAGGTGAAGAATCTGTAGACGACCGATATGCAAGACAAGACAACGGGCCGGCAGCATGCCGGCCTGTTGTTGTTTGGTATAACAGTTGCGGTGTGGGACGGTAAACTACCGGGCAATGAAAATCAAAACAGGAAAAGGTACGATCACGCTTACGGTATTGCTGGCGATCTGGTCCGTGTCGGCGATCGCCTCGCTGCCGGGACTTGCCATATCTCCGATTCTGGGGGATCTGAACCGGATATTTCCCAAAGCCACCGACCTCGAAATTCAGATGCTGACCTCGCTTCCGTCGCTGCTTATCATCCCCTTCGTGCTGCTTTCGGGACGCCTCTCCGTGGGCAGGGACAAACTCCGGATTCTCACCGTCGGACTTGCGGTCTTCTTCCTGAGCGGCGTCGCCTGCATTTTTGCCAAGAGCATGGCGTGGCTGATCGTCATCAGCTGTATTCTCGGCATCGGCGCAGGCATGGTGATTCCGCTTTCGACGGGACTCGTGGTCGATTATTTCACGGGCGATTACCGCGTGCGCCAGCTGGGCTACAGTTCGGCGATCAACAACCTGACCCTCGTGCTGGCCACCGTCGTCGCCGGCTATCTGGCCGATGTGAACTGGCATCTGCCCTTTCTGGTCTATACCCTGCCGGGCGTCTCGCTGGCCCTGTCGTTTTTCCTCAGGCGCGGACGCTCTACTCCCGAACCGGAGCAGAGCATCCAGATGCGCCATAAGATGATTGACCGCCGCAAGCTCGTCGGGCTGATGCTGTTCTATTTTTTCGCCACCTACGCCGTGCTGGTCGTGACGTTCTACGCCTCGTTTCTTGTCGACGACTACAAGATAGACAGCTCGTTCTCCGGCGTGCTGATCTCGCTTTTCTTTCTGGCGATCATGGTGCCGGGACTCTTCATCGACAAGATTATCCGGCGGCTGACGCGCAGCGTCAATCTCGTCTCGCTCGCATTGATCTGCGCCGGGCTGCTCTGCGTGGGTATTTTCCGCGACAAGACGATGCTCGTCGTCGGGGTTTTGTGCGCGGGCTTCGGCTACGGCGTGATCCAGCCCGTCATTTACGACAAGGCGGCGACGATCGCCCCGCCGCGCTCGGCGACGCTGGCGCTGTCGTTCGTGATGGCGATGAACTATCTGGCCGTGATGGTCTGTCCCTTTATCGTGGACCTTTTCCGGCATCTGTTCGGAACCCACAGCGATCGTTTCCCGTTTTTCTTCAATGCGGCGCTGGTGCTGGCGCTCGCGCTCGTCACGTTCCGCCGCCGGGACGATTTCATTCTCGGACTCGACGAATCCTATTACAAAAATTAGCGGAAACACTTGGTAATAATGTAAAAAGGTTTATTTTTGTACTGAAAAGTCACTTTTTACGATTATCAAGAGATGAGAAAGATTTTGTTCATGGCTCTGGCGGTCCTCATTGCGGCCGGCTGCGCGGAGTCCGAGAAAGGTACGCTTTGCGTGAAGATCGCTCCGGCTATCCGTACGCGCGTCACGGGTCTGCATTTCGATACCGGCGACCGTATCGGTCTGACGATCTCCAAAGGGAGTGCCCCGTACGCCGAGAACGTGCCGATGACCTACGACGGCACGGCTTTTACGGCGTCCGGGCTGTCGTGGTACAACGACCTGAATGAAAAGTCCGTATTGACGGCCTATTATCCCTATGCCGAAGGCGGAAGACCCGACGAATTCACCGTCTCCTCGGACCAGACGCAGGGCAACGGGCCGTCCGACCTGCTGGCGGCCGTGAAAACCGACGTTACGCCCGTTTCGGCGCCTGTCGGCATGGTTTTCTACCATGTGATGTCGCAGCTGACGATCGTGGTCTCCAACAGTTCGAGTGCGGCGGTGACCGGAGTCAGCGTCGGCGGACTCGTTCCGACGGCCGAGATCGACTATTCGGCGCCGAAGGCGGCGGCCAAAAGCGGCGTCGCCGCTGCGGAGGTCAAAACCTGCGAGGTGAAGCCCGGCGCTACCTATCGCGCGATTCTGGTGCCCCAGCAGGCCGCCCTGACCGTCACGGTCACCACGGACGACGGCAGGAGCCACAGCAAAACCCTCTCTTCGGCACAGCTCGAAAGCGGCAGACGGTACGATATGTCGGTTCTCGTTACCAACGAGGAGATCCAAATTTCGCTCAGCGGCGATATCGGTGATTGGGAAGACGGCGGATCGCTCGACGGCAGCGGCGGCGGTGACGGCGGCGACGACGATTCGCAGACGCTCTCCTACGGGGGCGTGACCTACCGGACGACGACTGTCGGGGAGACGGTCTGGATGGCCGAGAACCTGCGCTATGTGCCCGACGAAGCGTTGCTGACGAAGGGCATTTGGTATCCCGACGGCAACGAGGATGCGGAGTACGTCCGCGAACACGGCATGCTGTACAGCTTTACTGCGGCGCTGGGCGGCGCACAGGCCGTTTCCGGCGCTCCGGTTCGGGGAATCTGCCCGGAGGGCTGGCATGTACCTTATATCGACGAACTACAAACGCTGGCCGCGGGTCCCGATTGCGGATTTACGCTCGCCGGCATGTGGAATTCCGTTTCAAAGAACTATGTCTCGTCGGCTAAAAGCGGTTATCTGATGAGTGCCACGACTGACGACGGAGGAAGCAGCTACAGTGCGCTGTTGTTCTATGCGTCCGGCGGCAATCCGTCGCCTTCATCGCTGCCGGCGGGTAACGGAGTTTCGCTTCGCTGCGTGAAAGACGCGAAATAGTGCGCTGAAGCGCTGCAACGAAACAAAGGTCCCCGTTTTCGGGGACCTTTTCTGTAGTGCGGTTGCACTGCGTTTTTTGTGTTTTGCCCGGTCTCGCCCGGCGTCAGTCGCGGTTCAGGAAGAAGATCGGAATATTGGCCACGAACACGTCGTCGCCGCAGAGCCGGTCGCGTTTGGCGATCAGTTCGCTCAGCAGGATGTCGCCGATGACGTAGTTGCTCTTTTCGCTGGTGTACTGTTCGTGAATCTTCGTGAAGTTCAGGATGCCGTGAATGTCGGTATCCGTGTACCGGACGTATATCTTCAGCGTGATGTCGGTCGTATAGTCGGGCTTCTGGATATAGCTCAGCTTCTTGTATTCGTAGCGGTAGCCGTGCAGGCGGGCCATGATGTCGCTCAGGATCGACGAAGCCGTCGGAAGGCTTCCGGCCCCCTTGCCGAACATGAACTGCCGGTCGTAGCACTCGCCGCGGATCACCACGCCGTTGTACTCGTCGTCAACGCTGTAGATATACTTGGCGGGCGTCACGAACTCCGGCATGACGAACATCGTGAAGTGTTCGTCGCTCACCTTCACGACCTGCGCCACCAGCTTGATTTTGACGTTTTTCTCGCGGGCGTACTGGATGTCCGCATCGTGAATCGTCGAGATGCCGTACGTGAAGATGCGCTCCGGCGCGACATAGGTGCCCAGCGCGTGTACCGTGATGATTACCAGCTTGAACAGCGAATCGTAGCCTCCGATGTCGAACGACGGGTCGCTTTCGGCGAATCCCAGCGCCTGCGCCTGCGCGAGTGCGTTGGCGTACGAATCCTTGTGGTCGAAAACGCGCGAGAGGATGTAGTTCGACGAACCGTTCAGGATACCCTTCACTTCGAGCAGCAGGTCGTTGTCGTAATACTCTTCGAGGTTGCGGATGACCGGAATCGAACCGCACGACGAAGCGTCGTAAAGCAGCGCCACGTTGTGCTTTTTCTGGATTTCGATCATTTCGGGCAGGTGGTGCGCCAGCATCGTCTTGTTGCCCGAAACGACGGGAATCCCTTTCAGCAGGGCGCTTTTCACGATGTCGTACGACGCTTTGGCGTCGTCGATCACCTCGACGATCAGGTCGATTTCGGGATTGTCGAGGATCTCCGCCGGAGAGTCCGTGAAGTGCGAACGGTCGATCGAACGGGGTTTGTCGAGCGAGCGGACGCAGATTTTGACGATTTCGGCATTGGCGTTCTTCGATTTGCGGACCACTTCGTAAATACCTTGTCCGACGACGCCGAATCCGAACAGGCCGATTTTAATTTTACCCATATGCTGCATGTTTGTTGATTATTCGTTATTCATGAACGGACGGAGGATGTCGTTCAGCTGTTCGTGCTCGACCAGAAATCCGTCGTGTCCGAACGGCGAGTCTATTTCGTGGTAGACGCTTCCGGCGATCATGCCCTGCAGTTCACGCATCTCGGCCGGAGTGAAGATGATGTCGGTCGTAATGCCGACGACGATCGTGCGGGCCGCGATCCGACTCAGGGCGGCCGCTACCCCGCCGCGTCCGCGTCCTGCGTCGTGGGTGTCGAATGCGTTGAGAATGGCGTAATAGGAGTAGGCGTTGTAGCGTCTGCAGAGCTTCTCTCCCTGATACTGCTGGTAGCTCGATGCGCGGTGCACGGCCGGAAGCTCCTCGCGGTCCTGCTGCGTGAGGTTGTAGCCCAGCGATCCCCTGTAGGTCAGCAGGCCGATGGCGCGGGCCGCCGCAAGACCGGCCATTCCCGCGTCGTCGCGCGGCTCGCCGAACGTCCGGTCGGCTTCGATGGCCATGCGCTGCGTCTCGTCGATGGCGATGCTCCACGGCGATGCCTTGGCCGAGGTGGCGATCAGCACCAGTTTGCCGATGCGTTGCGGCTCCGTGACGGCCCATTCGACGGCCTGAAATCCGCCCACCGAACTTCCGACCAGCGCGCCGATGCGTCCGATGCCGAGGGCGTCGGCCAGCAGGATGTGCGCCCGCACGATGTCGCGGATCGTGAAGGGCGGGAAATCCCGGTAGTACGGTGTGCCGGTTTGCGGATTCGTATGAAGCGGTCCCGTCGTGCCGTAGTGCGAGCCGAGGATGTTGGCGCAGACGACGAAATGACGCGCCGGATCGAGAAATTTCCCCGTTTCGACCGTGTGCGGCCACCAGTCCGCGACGTCCGAATTGGCCGTCAGCGCATGGCATACCCACACCACGTTGTCGTGCGCGGCGTTCAGTTCGCCGTAGGTGTGATAGGCGATCTTCAGCTCCGGCAGCGTGTGTCCCGTTTCCAGCCGGAACGGTTCGGGGGATATGTAAATGCGGGGTTCCATTACAGATGTTTCAGCGCTTCGTTCAGGTCTTCCTTTATGTCGTCGATATGCTCGATGCCGAGCGAAAGCCGCAGCAGGTTGGGATATACGCCCGAAGCGGCCAGTTCCTGTTCGCCGAGCTGGGCGTGGGTGGTCGATGCGGGGTGTATGAGCAGCGTTTTCGCGTCGCCGACGTTGGCCAGATGGCTGATCAGACCGAGGTTGTCTACGATCTTCGACGCCTGCTCCGCACTGCCTTTCACACGGAACGTCAGCACGCCGCCGAAACCGTTGCGGAGGTATTTCTTCGCCAGCGTGTGGTACTTGCTGCTTTTGAGTCCCGGATAGCTGACGTGTTCGATCTTGGGATGCTTCTCCAGCCACTCCGCGACCGCAAGTGCGTTGTCCACGCTGCGCTGTACGCGCAGCGAGAGCGTTTCGAGTCCCTGCGTCAGCAGGAACGCGTTGAACGGGCTGATGCAGGGGCCGATGTCGCGCAGCCCTTCGCAGCGGGTGCGGGTCGCAAAGGCGGTTTTGCCGCACTCTTTCCAGAAGTTGAAGCCGTGATACCCCTCCGAGGGTTCGCTCAGCAGCGGATATCTGCCGTTGCCCCAGTCGAAGTTGCCGCCGTCCACGACTACCCCGCCCAGACTCGTGCCGTGCCCGCCGATCCACTTGGTCGCCGAGTGCGTCACGACGTTCACGCCCCATTCGATCGGCCGGCAGAGGAATCCGCCCGCGCCGAACGTATTGTCGGTCACCACCGCGATGCCGTGTTTGTGCGCCAGCGCGACGATGGGTTCGAAGTCGGGTACGTTGAATTCGGGATTGCCGATCGTTTCCAGATAAACCGCTTTCGTACGGTCGTCAATGAGTGATGCGATGCTTCGGATGTCGTCGCCCTGAGCGAAGCGCACTTCGACGCCGATGCGGGCGAACGTATGCTTGAACTGGCTGAACGTGCCGCCGTAGAGAAACGACGTGCTGACGATATTGTCGCCCGCTTCGACCAGATTGCTGAACGCCAGATACTGGGCGGCCATGCCCGATGCGGCGGCCACGGCCGCCGTGCCTCCTTCGAGCGCAGCCATGCGCTCTTCGAGAACCGAGGTCGTGGGATTGCTCAGACGGGTGTAGATGTTGCCCTCTTCGCGCAGGGCGAAGCGTGCCGCGCCCTGTTCGGCGCTGTCGAAAACATAGGACGTGGTCTGGTAGATCGGCAGTGCGCGCGAACCGGTCACGGGATCGGGCTGCTGGCCTGCGTGTACCTGCAGCGTTTCGAATCGGTAGTTTTTCGGAGTCATATTTCGCTGTTTGTTCGTTACAAAAAAATCCGACCTCGAAGGAAGCCGGATTGTGTCGTTCGTGCATACGGAAAGGTTACACCCGGCGGAATCGGCTGCGCATGCACATCATACCCATGGTCATCATACCGCGGAGTGTTCTGCAGTACGGGCTGTCGTATGTGTTCATTGCAGTCATTTCAGCGTTCGGATCTGTTTCCTATGGTGCAAATATAGCGGTTTTTTTGAGTTTTACGCTCGCCGCGGGATATTTTTTTGGAAAAACCTTTCCCGCGGTCGGAATTTTGCATGCCAAAGATGCGATTGTGGCCTGTTTTGTTAAATAAATGAGCGGAAATGATTTGGAGTTGAAAAATAATGTTTATCTTTGTCTCGAAGAATGTGCGCAATGCACAAGGTAAAGGCTTCGCAGCCTGTTTTCTCGACGGCCATGACGCTACCCGCCGGGGTCAGGAACCTTTATGTGCAGACTACCCTGCCCGACGGTACCGTGTCGGTCAGCATGCAGCCGGTTTCCGCGGCTCTCAATGTTGCGGGCGCCGTGATGAAAAGCGCCGAAGCGCACAAAATCCGCACTTCCGCTGCTACACGCAGCGAAAGCTCGTCGATGCCCGATTATCCGACATTGCCGGTTAAGACGGAAAGCGACTTCGCCGAAGGCGCGGTTATCCGCCAGACGCCGGCGGGCAATATCGACCTCGGAGCCAGCTGGATCGCCAAACCCTATGCCGCGGCGGCGGAATATTACATTCCCGCGGGCGCCGAGATTACGGGCAATATCAATTTGAACGGCAAGTTCTCGCCCCATTCCGCTCCGGTTCTCTACGTGGCGGGCAAACTGACGCTCAATGCGTCGGTTACTATCGGACAGGCGACCCTTGCGGTGCTTCCGGGCGGTAAAGTATATATCAAGGAGGCGAAAGCCAACCTCCAGCAGAATGCGGTCAATCCGGCCATCTATGTATTCGAGGGCGGTACTTTTACGACCGACAAGACGAGCTTTTCCTGCAAGACCGTCGTCAACGAAGGCACGTTCGTTGTCAACGGACTGTTCAACGTCAACACCTCTTGCGAGTTCTACAACGGAGCGACGGCCGCATTGCAGGCGGGTGAAGTCGAAGTCACCAACAAGGCGAAGCTCTACAACGACGGCAAGGTCGAAAGCGCCGATTTCCGGCTCAATACCTACGCCGAGCTTCACAACTGCGAGAACGGCACGGTTGCCATCGACGGGACCTTCTACGTGACCAACTATTCGGTGACCTACCAGAAAGGTGTGGCCACGATGGATAAACTCGAAGCCCGCGGCGGCGGTACGCTTTACGTGAACTGCTATACCGCAGCGGACGACGTCATTGCCGAAGGTGCGAAATTCTACATCGCTTCGGGTTCGGGTCTCGACGCCGGAACGGTATATTTCAACAGCAATACGGAGCTGTATGCCGCAGCCGGTTCGATCTTCTCCATGAACGAATACAATGCGAGCAGATCGGGCGGCAACGTGCGCATCGTCAGTCAGGCGCAGGCCGACCAGCCGATGGCCGTGGTCGTGATCCGGGAAAAGGGCGTCAGCTCGCGTTATTACGGCACCAAGTTCGAGGGACTTATGGAGGTCGTCTACGACAATGCGGCCGATGCGAAATACGTCATCGACGCCGGTAGCCTGATTGGCGGCGCCGTGATGCGCGACAAGCAGACGGTCGTGATTGCCGAGAGCAAATGCAACGGAGGCAAGGAGCCTGTGACTCCCGATCCGGAGCCGGAACCCGAAATCATCGAGGTGATCGGTGCGCCCTACACCTATTGTTTCGAGGACGGCTGGCCGTGGATCGGCGATTACGATATGAACGACGTGGTCGTCGTGACCGGCATCGACCGGCTCGTGAACAAGGAAAGCGGCAAGGTGGGTTCCATCCGCATCAACTGGGAGCTGAAAGCCGCCGGCGCCGCGCACCTCAATGCGTTCGCCGTGCAGCTGGACAAGGTCGCCGCTTCGCAGGTCGCCAGTGTCGAGACGACGAACACGGCCTTCGGCAAAGGCGCATTCGCTGGACCGGGTCTCGAATCCGGCAACGAATATGCTGTCATTCCGCTCTTTAACACCGCGCAGGAGATTCTCGGCGAAGGCACCTACATCAATACCTCCAAAGGTACGGCGCCCGTTCCGACCGTGAAGCATACGACGACCGTGACTTTCACCCAGCCCGTCGATGCGGCTGCGGTGCTGGAGTCGGCCGTCAATGCCTTTATCGTCGTCAATTCGAAGAGTTCGGGCGTATTCAGCCGCGATACCGAGGTGCATATGCCGACCTACAAGCCGACCGGATTCGCGGTCGTTTCGGGCAATACGTTCGCCGAAGCCGAGCCGTACAAATACTTCGTGTCGAAGGGAACGGGTATGAAGGACAACTACATGATGTGGGCGCTGATGATTTCGGGCGAGTTCCGCTACCCTGCCGAGCGCAAGGACATCCGCACCGCCTATACCTATTTCAACGCATGGGCCGCATCGGGCGGTGCCCAGCACGTGGATTGGTACGAGGACGAAGCCGACGAGGATATGCTCTATTAAAGATTCGTATCGGTTATTCCGAACCGCAAGGCCGCAGGTTTTTCCTGCGGCCTTGTTTTGTGTGGGGAGTTCTCCTTCTCCTTCTCCTTCTCCTTCTCCTTCTCCTTCTCCTTCTCCTTCTCCTTCTCCTTCTCCTTCTCCTTCTCCTTCTCC